>CALGGM010000028.1 GCA_937915925.1 uncultured Clostridia bacterium
TCCGGACCGCGATTGGAAGCCGCTCTTCCAGGTGCTCTGGGGCATCTCGCAGGACGACGTCTACTGGGACGAATGGGCCTCGGACGTCATCGACAGGCTCCCAGAGATGGTCCTCTCCGACGACCCGAGAGACTGGGAGGAGACAGATCCAAATGTTCTAGAGCGGTGTCGGGCACTATACCAAGGGATGCCCGAGACCTTCAACAGAATCCTGTCGGGCATCGTGGACATCGAGGAGGCGGACGCCTACACCGTCGTCGAAGGATATGGGGCGGCTGCCCTCGAGAGCCTGCAGGGCATAATCGACGTCATGCGATCCGAGGGTGTGGAGCTGCCCGATCTCGGCGCGGTCGGTCTGATCACCTATATGCGTACCGATTCGCTGCGCATCAGCGAGGAATCCCGCGCCGAGGGCAACCGCTTCATCTCCGAACGCTACGGTGAAAAATACCTGCCCGATAAGCCCCGCTACTTCAAATCCCGTGCCTCGGCCCAGGACGGCCACGAGGCCATCCGCCCCTCCAACGTGTATCTCACGCCCGAGGCCGCAAAAGGCTCCCTTACCTCGGAGCAGTATAAGCTATATTCCCTCATCTGGCGGCGTTTCCTCGCCAGCCTGATGGCAAACTCCCTGCAGGATACGGTAAAGGCCGAGATCCACGCCTCGCAGGGGGACGAAGCCCGCTATATCGTATTTTCCGCCAACGGCTATTCCGTACGGTTCGACGGCTACACCGCCCTGTACGATAACTCCTATGAAGACGAAGACGGCAAAACCGCCCTGCCAGAGCTGGCGGCGGATGCGCTGCTCAAGCTGAAAGACCTCAAGGACGAGCAGCATTTCACCCAGCCGCCCCAGCGCTACACCGAGGCCAGCCTCATCAAGATGCTGGAGGAGACCGGCGTGGGCCGCCCCAGTACCTACGCTTCCATTCTCTCCACGATCCTGGACCGCGATTACGTGGAACGGGAATCCAAAAAGACCCTGAAGCCCACGGAGCTGGGCACGGCCATCACCGCGCTGCTCAAGGAAAAATTCCCCAAGATCGTGAATACCAAATTCACCGCGGGCATGGAGGCGGATCTCGATAAGATCGAGGCCGGCGGCTACGACTACGTAAAGATGCTGCACGCGTTCTACGATGAATTTGAAGATACGCTGCAAAAGGCGAAATCCTCCATGGAGGGCGTGAAGATCAGCCTTGAATCCGATAAAACGGACGTGATCTGCGAAAAATGCGGCGCCAACATGGTGGTGAAGGTGGGCCGCTTCGGCAAATTCCTGGCCTGCCCCAATTACCCAACCTGCAAAAATACCAAGCCCTTCGTGGAAAATACCGAGGGTCACTGCCCCGTGTGCGGCGGCGAGGTGATCGGCAAAAAGAGCAAAAAAGGCCACACCTTCTACGGCTGCTCCAATTACCCCGACTGCAACTTCATGACCTGGGATAAGCCCACCGGGCAGACCTGCCCCAAGTGCGGCAAAACCCTGTTCCGTACCCGCGCAGGCAAGCTGCACTGCCTTGCCGAGGGCTGCGGCTGCGAGGTCTCCGCAAGGGGGAAGAAATCCGATGAATGAGGTCACCGTCATCGGCGGCGGCTTCGCCGGGTGCGAGGCGGCCATGCAGCTGGCAAAACGGGGCGTAAAGGCGCGGCTGTACGAAATGAAGCCCGTGCGCTTTTCTCCGGCCCATAAAAGCGAGGCGCTGTGCGAGCTGGTGTGCTCCAACTCCTTCAAGGCGCAGCGGGTCGAGAGCGCCGCGGGGCTGCTCAAGGCCGAAATGGAGCTGCTGGGCTCCGTGTGCGTAAAATGCGCCAAAGAACCTGCCGTGCCCGCGGGCGGCGCGCTCGCGGTCGATCGCGAGGGATTTTCGCGGTACATCACCGAGGCGCTTCTTGCATTTGCGAATCTCACCGTCGTGCATGAGGAGCTAACGGAGCTTCCGGCTTCGCCCGTTATCATTGCGACGGGTCCGCTGACAAGCGAGGCTATGAGCGAGGCGATCGAACGGCGCTTTGGCGAGAGCCTGCATTTTTACGACGCCGCCGCGCCGATCGTCACCTACGATTCGCTCGATCACGGCAAGGTTTTCGCGGCGTCGCGCTACGATCGCGGCGCGGATTATCTGAACTGCCCGATGACGCGCGAGGAATACTTTGCGTTTTATCACGCGCTTGTGAATGCCGAGACGGCGCCGCTGCACAGCTTTGAAACGCCGCGCGTGTTCGAGGGCTGCATGCCAATCGAGGTCATGGCAAAGCGCGGCGAGCTGACGCTCGCGTACGGACCGCTGAAACCCGTGGGGCTCGAGGTCGACGGCAAGCGTCCGTTTGCAGTGGTGCAGCTTCGGCGCGACAACACGGACGGCACGCTTTATAACATCGTCGGCTTTCAGACGAATCTGAAATTTCCCGAGCAGAAGCGCGTGTTCGGCATGATCCCGGGACTGGAGCACGCGGAGTTTGCGCGCTACGGCGTGATGCACCGCAACACGTTTTTGGAATCACCGAAGCTTTTAACGCCCGATTACTCGCTGCGCGGCGACACGCTGACGTTCTTTGCGGGGCAGATGACCGGCGTCGAGGGCTATGTGGAATCGGCGTCGAGCGGGCTTTTGTCCGCGCTCTCGCTGCACGAGAAGCTTTCAGGAAGACAGGCATTGGACTTTACGTCCGAGACCGCGATCGGCGCGCTCGGACATTACGTTGCCGAATACAACGGCAAGGATTTTCAGCCGATGAACGTCACGTTCGGCATCATGGATCCGCTTTCCGAACGCGTCAGAGGCAAGCAGGAACGCTGTGAGCGGATCGCGGCGCGCGCGCTGGAGCGCGCTCGCGCCATGAAGGAAACATTCGATTTATAAGGAGGTTCAGGCATGGAACAGTTAAAGGGAACCACCATTGTTGCCGTCAAGCGCAACGGCGTGACCGCGATCGCCGGCGACGGACAGGTCACGATGGGACAGCAGGCGATCATGAAGGCGCATGCAAAGAAGGTCAGACGGCTGTATCACGACCGCGTGGTCGTGGGATTTGCGGGCTCGGTCGCGGACGCGTTTACACTGTGCGACCGGTTCGAGGCAAAGCTTGAAATGCACGGCGGCGCGCTGAAGCGCGCGGCGATCGCGCTTGCGCAGGATTGGCGCAGCGATAAGATGATGCGGCAGCTCGAGGCAATGATGATTGTTGCGGACAAGGACGATCTTCTGATCCTGTCCGGCACCGGCGAGGTCATCGAGCCGGACGACGACATCGCGGCGATCGGCTCGGGCGGGCTGTACGCGCTGGCGGCTGCCAAGGCGCTGAAACGGCATACCGAGATGAGCGCCGAGGAGATCGCGTGTGAGGCGATGGCGATCGCCGAATCGATCTGTATCTTTACCAACGGAAACATTCATGTGGAGGTGATCCGTCCGTGACCCCGAGAGAAATCGTAAATGCGCTGGACCGTTATATCATCGGTCAGGATGAAGCAAAGCGCGCGGTTGCGATCGCGCTTCGAAACCGCTACAGAAGAAGCTGTCTCCCCGAGGAGCTTCGCGAGGAGATCACGCCGAAAAACATCATCATGCTCGGACCCACGGGCGTGGGCAAGACGGAGATCGCAAGACGGCTTGCGAAGCTCGTGGACGCGCCGTTTGTCAAGGTCGAGGCGTCGAAGTACACCGAGGTCGGCTACGTCGGCAGAGACGTCGAAAGCATGGTGCGCGACCTTGTCGAGGAGTCGATCCGGCTCACCAAGCAGAAGCGCATGGATTCCGTGAAGGACGCGGCGGCGGCAGCGACCGAGCAGCGTCTTGTTGAGCTGTTGCTTCCGCAGCAGAAGAAGCAGACCAAGACCGTGAACCCGCTCCAGTTTTTACTGGGCAGCGGACAAGCCGAGCCCGAGGAGCCGAAGCCCACGGAGGAGGAACAGCAGGCGAGAAAGTCTTTAAAGGAACAGACACTGGAACGCCTGAGAGCAGGACTTCTTGAAAAGGAGACCGTGGAGATCCAGGTCGAGGAGAGCGTCAACGCCATGATGTTCGGCGTGTCCGGCATGGAACTGGATATGGGCGGTATGCTCGGCGATCTGCTTCCGAAAAAGAAGCGCTCGAAAAAGATGCCGGTCGAGCAGGCGCGTTCGATCATCATGCAGCAGGAATCCGAAAAGCGCATCGATCCGGACGACGTGAACCGCGAAGCGCTGTGGAACGCCGAGCAGAACGGCATCATCTTCCTTGACGAGATCGACAAGATCGCGGGAAGCGCGAACCATATGGGCGCGGACGTGTCGAGAGAGGGCGTACAGCGCGATATCCTTCCGATCGTGGAGGGCACGACGGTCGCGACCAAGTACGGACCCGTGAAGACGGATTTCATCCTGTTCATCGGCGCAGGCGCGTTCCATGTGGCGAAGGTCACCGACCTGATCCCGGAGTTGCAGGGACGTTTCCCGATCCGCGTCACGCTGAAGGATCTCACCGAGGACGATTTCTACGCGATTCTGACGCAGCCCGAGAACGCGGTCACCAAGCAGTACGCCGCGCTTCTGCGTCCCGACAACGTGAACCTGAGCTTCACCGAGGACGCTTTACGCGAGATCGCAAAATTCGCGTTCCGCGCGAACGAACAAAATGAGAATATCGGCGCACGCCGCCTGCATACGGTTATGGAGAACCTGTTGAACGACATCTCCTTCAATGCGAACGGTCAGCATCCCTTGATCGACGTCGTCGTGGACGGCGCCTATGTCGATGCGCATCTGTCCGCGGAGTGGGGTGAGGACAACATCTCCAAGTACATCTTGTAACGGGCGGCGCTGTCCGCCCGGAAAGGACGGACGATGAAGCGCATATTCTCAGTTGCCCTGTGTATTCTGCTGCTCCCGTTTACCGCCGCGGTCGCGGAAACGGAAGCGTTCGACGAAACGTTTGCGGACCCCGGGGAGGAGGTCGTTTTCGACGAATCCGAGTGGGTTTTGTGGGAGGAATCGGAGGAAGCGGTCGAAGCGTTTTCCGCTTCGGAAGAGGACGCCGTGCTGCACCGCGGCATGCGTCCGCTCTCCCGCTACGCGCAGGCGTTCACGGTCACAGACGAGGATCTTGTGCTCGCCGCGCGCGTCGCGTATCTGGAGGCGGGCGGCAGCAGCGAACGTGCATACCGCGCGGTGCTGTGCGTGATCTATAACCGCTGCGTCGCAAAACGGTTCGGCGGCGAGGTGACCGACATCCCGACCGAGGCGTATCGGAAGGGGCAGTTCTCGGTCATCCATCACAAGGGCTTCAAAACACTGGAGCCGCCGGACGAGATCGTCGACGCCGCGCGCGACATCTTCGTGTACGGAAACCTCGATCTGCCTGAGAACATTCTGTTCTTCTGCGCCTCGCGGCTCGGCAAACACTGGGGCGGGCGCCGGTTTTATAAGGACATCGGCGGGAACCTGTTCTTCTACGGCAGCGTGGACTGAGAAAAGGGACGGACGGTCACGGAACCCGAAGGACCGTCCGCAAAGTATCATCTGAACAAAGAAAGGACATTTATATATACATTCTATGCAGCATAAATTAAAAATCATCCCGCTGGGCGGGGTGGGCGAGATCGGCAAAAACATGACCGTGATCGAGTATGGGAACGACATTCTCATCATCGACTGCGGGCTGATCTTTCCGGACGAGGAAATGCCGGGCATCGACGCGGTCATCCCCGACATGACATACCTCGAACAAAACAAGGATCGCATCCGCGGCATGTGCATTACGCACGGGCACGAGGACCATATCGGCGCGATCCCCTACGCGATGGAGCGCTTCCGCTGCCCGATCTACGGCACGCGGTTTACGAACGCGCTCATCCGGCACAAGCTCAATGAGCATCATTTAAACGACGTCGAGGTCAACGATGTCGATCCCGGACAAGCCGTCGATCTCGGATGCTTCCGCATCGAGTTCATCAAGACGGGACATTCGATCGCGGGCGCGGTGGCGTTTGCGATCCGCACGCCGATCGGCACGCTGATCCACACCGGCGATTTCAAGATCGATCTGACGCCGATCGACGGCGAGCCGATCGACATCAACCGCTTCGCGTACTACGGCTCAAAGGGCGTGCTTGCGCTTCTGTCGGACTCCACGAACGTGGAGCGCGCCGGGTTCACGCAGAGCGAAAAGGAGATCGGCAAGACCTTCGAGCAGTGTTTTTCGCGGGCGCTGGGCCGCGTGATCGTGGCGACGTTCGCCTCGAACGTGTACCGCATCCAGCAGGTCGCGGACGTCGCGATTGCGCACGGACGCGTGATCTGCTTCCAGGGACGGAGCATGGAGCAGGTGGTCCGATACGCGCAGGAGCTTGGGTACCTGCACATCCCGACGGACAAGATCGTGCGCGTCGAGCACCTTAAAAACCTGCCGGACAGCATGGTCTGCGTCATGACCACCGGCAGCCAGGGCGAGCCGATGAGCGGGCTGTTCCGCATGGCGAACTCCACGCACAAGCTGAACGTCGGCGCGGGCGACGCGGTCATCATTTCCGCAAGCGCGATTCCCGGCAACGAGCGCGGCGTGTCGCGCGTTATCAACGCGCTGTATGAAAAGGGCGTCGACGTCGTGTACGACCGGATGGCGGACGTGCACGTGTCCGGACATGCCTGCGCAGGCGAGCTCAAGCTGATGCTCAGCATCATCAAGCCGAAGTATTTCATCCCCGTGCACGGCGAGGCGAGGCACCTGCGGATGCACGCGGGACTTGCCATGGAGCTCGGCATTGCGCCGGAGCGGACGTTCATCGCGCATAACGGCGCCGTCATCGAGCTGACTGCGCGCAAGGGACAGATGACCGAGACCGTGCAGGCGGGAAGCCTGATGGTGGACGGGCTCGATCAGATCGAGGACGCTGTGCTCAGAGATCGCAAAACGCTGTCCGAGGACGGGCTTGTGTCCGCGATCATCGTACTGGACGCCGAGACGGGAAGGCTTCTCGCGCCGGTTGAGATCTACTCGCGCGGGTTCATCTACATGCGCGACAATGAGCCGCTGATCACCGAGGCGAGCACGCTGGTATACGAGACGGCAAAGCGCTTCGAGGAATCGGACAAGGGCGAATACGCGTCGGTCAAAAACGCGGTCAAGAGCAGGCTCAAGTCGTTCCTGTATGACAAGACGGGACGCACGCCGATGATCCTGCCGATCGTGATCGAGGTGTAAGACGGTACGGTTTCGCCGCTTTCACAGAAATACTACCCGATAATTCGCCGATCGCGCGGTTGAAAGCGCGTTCCGATCGCGATACGATAGAGACAGAAAAACGGAGAAGACAGAGGAACCGTTATGAAACAACATTCTTGGAAACGGTCGATCGCGATCTTTCTGCTGTTCGCGCTTTGCGCAGGCGCTTTTGCAGGCTGTGCGAAACGGGACAATGCGAGAACGGTCGCGGGGTACACGCTCGAACCGAACGAAGGGACCTATTCGTACATCGTTCGTACGCCGCACGCGACGTGGTATCTCGCCGCGGCGGATATCGAGCTTTTGGGCGAGGAAGCGTTCTTCGAGGGACTTGAGCCGATCCTTGAAAATCAGGAAGCGGACTTTGCGGACGCGATCGCCGTGCTGGACGGCTATATCGGCGAAGAGGTTCCGGCGGTCGAGATCCACACGGACTTTGCGGGCAACACGGAGCGCGCAAAGTGGAACAAGGCGGGCGCGTACTATCTCGGATCCGGCAGGGGCATCTATCTGTTCCACGACTGGGGAATGGCGGGCTATACGCTGCTGCATGAGTATACGCATTATCTGACCTATGAATGCTGCTCGTTCGATCTGACGCGCGGCGGCGGTTTCTGGGCGGAGAGCATTGCGGAGTATGTTTCGATGTTTGCCTGCCGCAACCGCATGGGACGCGCCGTTCGGTTCGGCGCGGACGACGAGAGCGTTGCCTTTGCCGAACAGCACGGGCTTACGGATGCGGACGGCACGCTCAATCCGAAGAAGATGTACTGCTTCCAGGCGGCATACATCCGTTCCGGCGCCGCAATAGGCGCAACATATTCGGCGGTCAGCGAGACCCCGATCAAGCTGTCGGAGCGATTGATCGAGCATCCGCAGCCCACAACGCTCAGCTATTATGAGGGCGGCGCGTTCTTTGACTGGCTTGTGGCGCGGTTTGGAAAGGAACTCGTGTTCACGCATATGACGGTCGGAGAGGAGCGCTTTCCGGACGTCTTCGGAGAGGATTTTGAAACGCTGTTCTTCGAATGGGCGGCGGACAACAACGCATGGTGCATCGAAAACGGCATCGTGTTGGGACCGTAGGAGGAATGAAATGCTGTTAGACGACGCAAAGATTTTGGCGGACAGGCTCCGTTCATCCGAGGAATACAGAACCTACTGCGAGGCGAAGGAGCGCGCGTACGCGTCCCCTTCGACCGCGGCGCTTTTGGACGAGTTCTACGCGCTTCGCATGAAGGTGCAGGCGGCGGGGATCGCCGGAACGCCGGATGCGGAGGCAAACGAAAAGCTACAAAAGCTTGGCGAGCTGCTGCAGTTCGACACGGCGGCAGCCGAATATCTGATGGCGGAGTTTCGGCTGAACGGGCTTTTAGGAGAGATCTACAAGATCCTCGCGGACGCTGTCGGGCTCGACCTCGGCGCGCTCGAAGCGTGAGCGCTTGAAATCCATGTAAGAACATGATATACTGAATCTATGAAGCGGAACAGCAAAACCGAAATGACCGCCGTTCGCCTTAGATGGCAGCGGTTCTGGCATTACGCAAGACCGATCGCAGCTTGGCTTCTGAGCATCGGTCTTGTGGCGCTTGTCGTGGTCCTTGCGGTGCGCTTCGTGGTTTCGCATTACGTTTCGGCGGTCGATCCGGACGACCCGACGCCGTACGAGGTCGTGATCCCGCAGAACACGTCGGCGGGCAGGATCGCGGATATCCTGTATCACGCGTGCGGCGAGGATGAGCCGGGGCTGATCGTTTCAAGCGCCTCGTTCAAGATCTACGTCGACTTCGTGGGCAAGGCGAACAGCCTGAAGGCTGGAACCTACCGGCTTTCGAAAAACATGACGATCCCGGAGATCGTCGACGTGCTCGCCGAGGGCAACCCGGCGCGGCGCACGACGCGGCTTGTTGTGACCGAGGGAAAGACGGTGGAGGAGATCGCAAAATCGATCCGCGACAACGGCGACATTCAGACCGACGCGGACGCGTTCCTTGCGCTGTGCAGGGACGCCGCGGCATTCCAGAAGTACCCGTTCATTGCGGAGCTGCCGAACGCGGGCGATCGCCGCTATGTGCTCGAGGGCTATCTGTTCCCCGACACCTATGAGATCTTCACGGATTCCACGCCGGAGGAGATCCTCGACAAGTTTTTGACCCGCTATTACGAGGTCTACACGGGCGAGTGGGTCAGCCGCGCGGAGGAGCTGGACATGACGCGCGATCAGGTCATGACGCTTGCGTCGATCATCGAGCGCGAGGCGAGCGTGCCGGAGGACTTCTCAAAGGTCTCCGCTGTGTTTCATAACCGGCTTTCTAAGGGCATGAAGCTCGAATCCTGCGCCACGCTGAACTACATCACCGGGCAGGATCGGTACACGTTCACCGCGGACGAGATGGCGATCGTCTCTTCCTATAATACCTATTTGAACGACGGACTGCCGATCGGACCGATCTCGAACCCCGGCGCGGCGGCGATCCTTGCGGCGCTGTACCCGAACGAGGAATACCTTGAGGAAGGGTACCTGTACTTCTGCAACGGCAATCCGAAGGAGAGTCGCGCGCTGATCTTCTCGAAGACCTACGAGGAGCATCAGGAGAACGTCGAACGCTACCGGCAGTACTGGAACTGACAACGCTTCGCGCTTCCCCGCACGGGGGAGCGCTTTTCGTTTTGGCGAAATTTTGGGGTAAGGCGCTTGCGTGTCCTGTGCATATATCCAAGAGACTCCCTTTCTTGCAAAGGGACCAAGCCGGTGTAAACGGTTTGTAGGGGCGACGACCCCGGCGCATCGGGAAAGTGAAGAGAGAAAAGATAAGAGAGAATAGAGAAAAGAATAGGAAGATTTTCCGAAGGAAAATCCACATGAACTTTTCACTCTTCTCTTTTCACTCTTCTCTCCCTTTCGTTCTATCTCGCCAAAAACCGACATACCCTTTCTTGGAGGTGAGGGTATGCTTTCGTTTTTCTGGCTGCTGTTACAGTCGTTTGCGCTGATCGGCGCGATCGGGTCGAACGGCTCGTTTCCGAAACCGCTGTCCCCGGAGGAGGAGCAGTATTGGGTACGGCGGCTGATTGAAGGCTCCGACGAAGCGCGCGAAACGCTGATCGTCCATAACCTGCGTCTTTGCGCGCACATCGCCAAAAAGTACCAGAAGGCGGACCGCGACCGCGAGGATCTGATCTCGATCGGCACGATCGGGCTCATCAAGGCGGTGTCGACGTTCTCCGAATCGAAGGGAACGCTGTCCGCGTACGCCGCGCGCTGCATCGAAAACGAAATCCTGATGAGCCTTCGGCGCGAACGCAAGCTCGTCGAGACCGTATCTTTGGAGGAGCCGGTCGGTTCCGACAAGGAGGGCAACGAGATGAAGCTGAAGGATCTCGTCTGCACGGAGGAGGACACGATCTTTGAACAGGTGCAGGGTCACTTGGACGCCGCGATCATCACCGAAACGATGCGAAAGGTCCTTTCAAAGCGCGAGCGCCTGGTGCTGTCCATGCGCTTCGGATTGAACGGCGGCACGCCGATGCCGCAGCGCGAGGTGGCGAACGTGCTGGACATCTCAAGAAGCTATGTTTCTCGCATCGAAAAACGTGCGATCGAAAAAATGCGCGCCGCGCTTGCGCGAAGCGGGAACGGAAGCCCGGCGTGAAAAAATCCGCCCCGAAACGGTTGCCCTTTTCCGTGACCTGTGTTATACTTTATTTGCCGTGGGCAAATCGGAAAGAAAAGGGGCATGGGGAAAGAAATGTATACGGGTTCCGGAATCATCAAGATTTTCGCAGGCAGAACAGGCAAGCCGTTTGCGCAGCGCATGTGCGACTATCTCGGCGCACAGATGGGCGACGCAACGACGATCATGTTTGACGAGGGCAACATCTTCGTTCGCATCAACGAATCCATTCGCGACAAGGACGTTTATATCGTACAGCCGATCGGCAGAGAGCCGAACGACGAATTCACTGAGCTGCTGTTTTGGATCGACGCGTTCAAGCGTTCGAGCGCAAACTCGGTCACCGCGATCATCCCGTACTTTTCCTACGCAAAGGGCGACAAAAAGGACGAGCCCCGCGTTTCGATCCGCGCGCGCGTATGCGCCGACTGTATCGAAGCGATAGGCGTCGACCGCGTGCTGTTTATGGACCTGCATGCGGATCAGGTCGTGGGCTTCTTCAAGAAGCCGGTCGACCACCTGTCCGCGCGTCCGCTGCTGCTGGAATACGTCAGACGGCAGGGCATTGTGAACGACGATCTCGTCGTGGTCTCTCCGGACGCGGGCAGCGCAAAGCGCGTGCACTCGTTCGCGACGGCGCTGCAGGTGCCGGTTGCGATCGGCGACAAGACGCGCTATGATCACAAGAGCGACGCGAAGGTGCTGAACATCATCGGCGACGTCAAGGACAAGAACTGCCTCGTCGTCGACGACTTCTCGATCACGGGCGGCACGCTTGTGGACATCGCAAGAGCTTTGAAAGAGAACGGCGCAAAGCACGTATACGGCGCGCTTTCGCACAACGTCATGACGCAGAAGGCGCTGCAGCGCATCGAGAACAGCGATTACGAATGGCTCGTCTCCACCGACACGCTCGAATGCCCGTGGGCAAACGAGAGCACCAAGCTTCGCACGATCTCGGCGGCGCCGATGTTCGCGCAGGCGGTCAAGACGATCCACGACCGCGCTCCGATGAGCACGATGTTCAATCACCGCTTCTTAAAGCGTCTGATGGACATGAGCCTCGAAACGGGAAACAACTGAGCAACGCACAGAGGGGAGACGCAGGTTTCCCTTTTTTGCAACTTTTTTCGGCGTATGCGGTATTTTTGTTGAAAAACATGTAACACTTTTGCGATCTGAATTGTCTGATAGACAGACACACAAAGGAGAAGACGTATGAAACAGCAGAAGCTATCCGACTACAAGCCGAATTATCCGAAAAAGGCGATGCGCCGCGCGGCGCTTGCGGCGGCTGCGCTGCTCGCGATCGGCTCCACGGTGGGCTGCAAGGCGCAAAACCTCGAGCCGGAGATTTCCGGCGCGATCGCGATCGACGAGCCGGGCGTCGAGATCTGCACGCCTACGCCGACGCCGCCGATGACGATGGGAACGTCGCTGCCCGTGCCGGACGACGAGCCGCCGATGACGACCGGGCTGCCGCTGATCACGCCGGAGCCGACCGAGATCCCGGCAATGACGACTGGCATCATCCTGCTCACGCCCGAACCGGAGGAAGAGGAAATCACGCTTTTGGGCGACGTTATGGTAGACGAACAGCCGTAAGGAGGAACACATGAAGCAGAAACCAATCAAGGATTACAGCCCGAAGTACCCGAAAAAGCTTTTGAAGGGAGCGATTTTAACGACTGCCGCGGCGGTTGCGCTGACCGGTACGACCGGCTGCGAGCTTCGCACGGCGGGCGTGCCTCTTGCGGAGCCGGAGCCGACCGACGAGCTTATTTTGGACGGCGAGGTCGGGTACGAGCTTCCGGAGGACGATCCGACGCTTTTGGGCGGAGAACCGCTGCCGGACGACGCGTGCGAGGAAGAGGACGGCGATTTCGTTGTGCGGGACGGCGAACCCGCGCTGGAGGGCATGATCGTCGTGCCGGAAGAAAACCCGTGAGGCGCGTATGAATTTCACATTGCATTTGACGGCAGACTGCAACTTGGCCTGCCGTTACTGTTACGAAACGCATTCGAAGCGTCTCATGACGCCGGAAACCGCAATGCGAGCGGTCGATCTGGCGCTCTCCTTCGGACATGAGAAGAACGGCTTTTCGCTGTTCGGCGGCGAGCCGATGCTCGAACGCGGCGCGGTCGAGACGGTCGTTTCCTACGCGTGGGAAAAGGCGAACGCTTCCGGCACGACGGTGCGGTTCAAGATGACCACCAACGGCACGCTTCTTGACGAGCCGTTTCTGCGCTTTGCAAACGAACACAGCCTGGAGATCGCGCTGTCACACGACGGGCTTTTGCAGGACGTGCAGCGCGTCACGCGCGACGGCAGTCCAACATCAGCGCGACTTGAACCGATCGTTGACCTGTTGCTTTCCTATCAGCCGAACGCGGTCGCGATGCAGACCGTGATGCCGTCGACCGTCGACCGCATGGCGGAGTCGGTCGAATGGCTGTATCAAAGAGGGTTTTCGAGGATCAATACGGCGATCGATTACCGACCGGACGCGGGCTGGGACGACGCGTCCATGGCGGTCCTTGCAGAGCAGTACGCGCGCATCGCGGACCTTTGCGACAGGCATTTTGACGACGCGCGTCCGCTCTCGTATCTGAACTTCATGTCCAAGATCGCGGCGTATTTGAACGACCGCCCGTGCCTCGAATGCAAGCTCGGCATGCGGCAGCCGTCGGTCGCGCCGGACGGCAAAATTTATCCGTGCAACCAGTTTCTCGACATTCCGGACTACTGCATGGGCGACGTGATCCGCGGGATCGACCGGGAAAAACAGCTTGCTTTTTACCACGCGTCGCTCGATCCGGAGCCCGATTGCGAGGGCTGCGCGATCGCGGATCGCTGCCGCCACCACTGCGCGTGTCTGAACTTCTCCCTGACCGGACACATGCACGAGGTCGCGCCGGTGCAGTGCGAGCACGAGCGCATCCTGATCCCGATCGCGGACGACCTCGCCGCACGCCTCTATGACAGAAAGAGCGCCCGCTTCCTTCTGAACTATCAGGACGATCCGCTGGACTGAGCGGACACGAACTCTTGGCAGCTTTTGCAAAGACACTGTTACTGGGGACTTTTTGAAGCAAGGAGGGAAGCGCATGGAATATGAACGCGGTTGGGTGATGCGGCAGATCGATATGATCGTACGTTTTCTTTCCATGGTTTTTATGCAAAAGGATTCACAGGAATCCCGTACCGTGCTGATTTCGCAGGATGCGGAAACGGACCTGTTGTCCCGCGTGCTGACCGAGCTTGTTCACGCGGGCAAAATCGGGGAAGCCGAGGATGCTTTGTTCAACGCCTTCTCCGATACGGATTCCTACCGTGCGTTGGTTCTGCAATTCTATTCCGATCTTTCGTCAATGTCGGATGCGGAGCTCGAAAACGGCGGCTTTTCCCGTGAGGAGATTTTGCAGGGACTTCGCGATGCGGCAACACGGTTCGGTATCGTTTTGCCTTGGTGACAAGCGGTGTCGGTCGATCCTTTGATAGATGCGAATTGACGAATGAATAAAGGGAAGGGGATTCCGATGAGAAAGAAAAAGATTGTCATTGCATGTGCCGTGCTTCTTGTTCTTGTATGTTTGACGTTTCTCATTCTTAGAGATTTAGGGCTCTTCGGAACCCCGGTCCCTTCGCTCTATATAAACGATGAAAAGACTGCAATAATAGATTTGGTTGTTAAAGAAGACTATGTGATTCTGCCGCTTTATAAGATACTGGATTCTGTCGGAGAATTATCCCATGCTGATTATAATTCCTATTATGCAACGTGCATAACGGTAAACGGAGTACGGTATGTGATTGATTTTGCCGGACATGTGTTAAAAACGGAAGAAGATTTTATTAATAAGCCAGACACGCATGGACTTTTGCCGGCATTCAACAATGAAAATGGACCGGATACAAATCGATGGTATGATAAAGAAGTGGATGTCGGAAATCAGGTTTTTAGCAATCTTATGCAAGATATGGGAATGAATGCGTCTGTAGAATGGGATTATAAAAAACAAACGGTATATATCCGCGTAAGTCCGTAAATAAGGAAGATCGCGCAGGAAATGCGCGATTTACCTATGTAACGGAGCGAAGCGAAATGGATCGCATCCGTCCGCCCTTCCATCTTTTTCCTGCAAAGATCGGATCAAATATTCTGTTCGTTGTGGACAAACCGTAATATAAGTGGTATAATGTTCAAATAATATGTCTCGTTGCGTGCCAAAGGGAAAACAAATCCCGGATGCGCGCAGAAAAGAAAACGGGCGAGGAGGTTCCTTATCTGTGATCTGTCCGAATTGCGGCAAACTCATTGCATCCGACGAGAAGATCTGTAAGCTCTGCGGAACGCCGACCGTTCCCGTCGCGGGCAAGCAGAACGCTTTGCGCAAGATTCCGGAGACGGAGGAAGAGGATGCGTTAGAGCTGCATTATATGATGGGGAGCGCATCGAATCAGGTGCGCAGGGAAAAAGAACGCATCGCGCAGGAGCAGGAGCTCGACCGACAGAAAAAGCGCAGGACGATGATCCTCTTGATCCTTGCGGCGATCCTTGCCGTCGTTGTCTGCGCTGCTGCGGTCTTGTTTGCCTGCACTTCCTGCGAGAATGCAAGACCTGCCACCGTTCCGACCGAGGAGCCCACGGAAGCGCCGACGGATATTCCGACCGAAGCGCCGACGGAAGCGCCGACCGAGGAACCGACCGAAGCGCCGACGGACGAACCGACGGAGACACCCACGGAAGCGCCGACCGAGGCGCCGACGGAAGCGCCTTCCCCGACGCCGACCGCAACGCCGAGCCCGTCGCCGACGCCTTC
>CALGGM010000029.1 GCA_937915925.1 uncultured Clostridia bacterium
CCGTATGCGATCTTCCTGAAAGCGAAGTGCTTCGGCCCGGCGTTCGGCGCGAGCCTTGCGCAGTGGTGGTTCATCCCCGGCGCGGTCCTGTGCCTCGCGCTCGGCTTTGTCGTTTCGTTCTTCATGTCGAAGAAGGAAGCTTAAAAACGAAAAAGAACTGCGGACAGTCCGAATGTGGGCTGCCCGCAGTTGTTTTTTGGGTTATACCGTTCCGGTCAGGACGACGGTGAGGACGCCGGGAACGACGGTGATCGCGCCGGACGCGTCAACGGAAAACGCTGCGGCGGGGACGGTCAGCGAGGTCTGCGTGCTGCCTGCGGACGGCAGGGTGAGGCGGCTGTTCTCAAACGTGAAGTCCGTGACGGGCGTGCCGTTTACGGTGACGGCGGGATCGGAAAGCGGGACGGGGAAGTCGTCAACGAGCTGCAGAGCGGTCGCCTGCTCGTTGCCGCGGTTCTCGATCGTGAAGGTCACGGTCATCGTTTCACCCTCCGAGATCGGATCGGGCGTCATCTCCTTGGTGATCGACACGTCGGCGTAGGACGCGACAGGCACGCTTGCGGAGACGGTCAGCGGGTCGGTCTGCCCGATCGACGCGGTGTTCGTGATTTCGCTGCCGGGCGTGAGCGGCGCAAAGCCGTTGACGGTCGCCTTATACAGCAGCAGCGCTGCGGCGGAGGCGGGGATGGAGGGGATCGTGAAGCGCACGCCGTCCTCCGAGACGGTCGGCGTCAGCTCCTCCGAGAACACGCCGTCGATGAACAGGGCGGCGGGACCGGCGTAGGTCAGCGGCACGACCGGCGCGGCTGTGCCCTCCGGCGTGAACGCGCCGAGGTTGTCCAAAATCGGAAGGTTCGTGATCGCCGCTTCGCTTTCGTTCTGCAGTGAGATGATATATGTCAGATCGGTGCCGGCACGGTAAGCGGCGTCCAGCGTGCGCTTCTGCGCGGTGAGCGGCGCATTCAGCTCGGTCGTGGCGAGGTTCGACAGGACCGATTCCGTGGTCGTACCGTAGGTATATGTGAGATTTGCCTGATTGGTAATGATAGCCATTGTGTTTCTCCTTTCCGGACAGCGATTGCCGTCCGCAGTATACTATGCAAAAAGAAGAAAAACGGCTACAAAGGGGGATGTTACATAAGGGGGCAGAGGACTTTGCCGGGTGGACGTCATCCGCATGCCGGAACGATGAAATATGGGAAAGGAGATCCTTCGTTATCACGCAGGATGACACATGTTTTGTTCGCGGCTTACCCCCTTCTGTCATTCTGAGTCGCGAAGCGACGAAGAATCTCCGCTATCTTATCTCGTAGGGGCGGATCGCATCCGCCCGCAAAAAACGGACGTCCGACGGACGTCCGCATGGTTTTGGGACAGGTACGCGCTCAGTGTAGCATCGCGCCGCGCATGAGAAGCCCTGCCCAGAACGACCAGAACAGGACGCACAGCAGGAAGAGCAGCGCCGTCGCGCCGAACTGAATGCCGAGCACGGCGAACACGAGCCCTGCGGGGCGCTGCCGCTTTTTGCTGTCGATGACCAGACCGACGATGCCGAGCACGACCGCCGCAAGCCCGCAAAGCAGGATGATCACGACCATGACGATCGAGACCGGAATCGGCGTGATGTAGGGGGATTCGCTGTGCGCAGCGGTCATCACGAACAGCCACATGACCGTGACCGTGGTGACAAACGAGAGCACCGTGCCGACCAAACCGAACACGAACGACAGGATCTGAAACGGCGAAACATGCTTTGCCTGTTCGGGCATGTTGGGGGTTTGTTCCATAAAATACTCCTTTACACCTCATCCACCGCAAGCGGTCCCCCTTCTCCTCAAGGAGAAGGCTTTTGGTTGCGCCGCGCGCGATCGGGAAAATGAATTGTAGGGGCGGATATTATCCGCCCGTCAAAAGACTTGCGGATCGAATGACAACCCTTCCGTCAGCCTTCGGCTCCACCTCCCCTGACAAGGGGAGGTAGAATGTTAAAATGGTTCGTAGGGGACGTCCGGAGGACGCCCCATCAAGTCAGCGCGGTTCGAATGGCACATCATCGGTCACCTATCGGAGACAGCTTCTCCTCAAGGCGAAGGCTTTTGGTTAATCCTTTGTTTCCTTCTTTTTCATTTCATACAGCTTCTGCAGATACAGCACCGCGTCGGAAAGCAGCCAGACGATGACGCCGTAGACGATGCCGGTGAGAAGCTTTAAGAAGAATTCCGAGAAGATCACACCGCCCGCATAGCCTTCCACGATCAGCGTGACCGTGTATACGATCGCGGTCAGCAGATAGAACAGCATGACGGCGACGGCAACGACCTTCGCGATCAGGCAGAACGAGCCCTGCTCGCGCGCCCATTTCTGAAACGCGTCCTTGACGGGCGGGGTCTTCGGCGCTTCCTTTTCCTTCTTGGAAGGTTCGAACATCAGCTCGGGCTCGGGGTCGAGACGCGCGCCGCACACGTCGCAGACGACGGCGCTGTCGGGCACCTGGCTTCCGCACTTCGGACAGAACATATTGGTTACCTCCTGTATGGTTTCTCAGTACAGATACATTTCGCCGATCATATCGTACGTTTCGCGATGGAACACGGCGATCTCCTTTGCTTCGGTCAGCCACGCGTCGAACTGCGCTTCCCACACCTCGTCCGTGAGCGCTTCGGTCGCCGCAGCGGTGATCTCGTCCGCGATCGACGCCGGGTCGACTGCGCCGGCGGGCAGATTCTCGCAGAGCTTCACGATCACGTACGCGCCGTCCACAAGCACCGGCTTGGAGTATTCTCCGACGGAAAGCGTCTTCACGACGTCCGCAAGCTCGCCGTTGTACGGATCCGCGCCCGCGACGTACACGTACCGCTCGTCAAGGCCTTTGCCGTCTTCGTCCTTTGCGTTATAGGCTTCCATGGCGTCCTCAAACAACATGCCGCCCTCAAGCGCCGCGTATGCCGCGTCGACCGTCTCGCGCGTGTCGCCGTAGTACGACGCTTCGAGCGCTTCGTTTTCCGCCTTCAGCGACGCGTATTCCTCCTTCAGTGCGTTGAGCGCGGATTCGTCGCCGCCGTTCAAGGCAAGCGCGCCGTACTCCGCTTCGATCTCATTGAGCCGCGCGCCGTTCGCCTCAATCGCCGCATCCGGCTCGCCGTCGGGGTAGACCGAAATGACCTGCACCCGCACGTAGCCCTCGGGGATGTAGAGGATCGGCGTGTCGTCAATGCCCATGTCGTACGACTGCCGATCGGAGTAGAACTCCAGCGGCGTCGCGTCGTACTTCGTCTTCTGCGATTCCAGCGTCTCCGCGTACCATGCGTCGACCTGCGCCGCGTCGACCGTGCCGTCGGCGTATTCGGCTCTCAGCAGCGCGGTGAGCTTGTCGATGCGCAGGGATTCAAGGATCGAGTCGTGTTCAAGCGCGAGATAGTCGTCAAACGTGAAGCCCTCGTGGAACATCTCCGCAAGCTGCTCGTCGATCGCCGCGATCGCTGCGCTGCGCTGTTCGTCGGTCAGCTCCGATTCGTCGTCGACGATCACGTCCATATCGCCGTAATAGTACGCAAACTGGCACAGAAGCGCGTTGCGCTCCTCGGCGACCTCGTTGTCTGCGTCCGCGGAAAGCTCCGCCTCGACGTCGTCGGGCAGGCTAACGCCGAGCTCGTTCGCCTTCCACAGCGGGACGTAATAGCGGATCACTTCGTCCTCCGCCATGGTGATGCACTGCTCGACGGTCGCTTCGTCGACCGTGCCGGAGTAAGCAAACATGCCGATGTAGGAATCGAACACGTTCGCGATCTCGTTTGCCTTGATCTGTACGTCGCCGATCTCGACTGCGATCGCTTCGCCGTCGAACGTCTGCGCGTCCGTCCCGCTCGGTTCGCCGGATTCGACAGGCGCGGCGACGGCGTCCGTCGCGGACGCGCCGTCGGAAGCGGGCTTATCGTTGTTCGGCACAAGACAGCCGACAAGGGGGAGGGTCATAAGAAGCGCCGTCAAAAGCGCAAGAATCCGTTTTGTCATATGTAAAAAGTCCTTTCGTTTTATCCATTATACCCCGATCTCGGGGTCTGCGCAATGCATCAACCTGTAAATTAATTGTGGAAGATTTTTGACCAAATCGCGAATATCGCGCTTTTTGTCGGTCCAGACGATCGCGGCAGGCTCGTTGGCAAGAAGCTTCAGGTTCGGCTCCGAGGAGAGAACGGACAAAAGCCGCATCCCGTCCGGACGCGCCGATGCGTCGTAGGTCATGACCGCCTTGCCGTCGCGCACGGACACGGCGGAGAACCCCGCGCGCCGCGCGTAAGCACGGATCAAAGCAAGCTGCATCAGCGTCATGACGGGCTCCGGCAGGTCGCCGTAGCGGTCGTTGAACTCGTCCAAAAGGTCGGTGTACGCGTCGCTGTCGCCGATCTGCGCGATGCGCTTGTACATGGCAAGCCGGTGCAGTTCCGAGGGCAGGAACGATTTCGGGATGTACGCGTCGATCGGCACGTCGACCGTCGTCTCGATCTCCGCCTTCGGCGTCTCGCCCTTCGCCTCGGCGACGGCGGAACGCATCAGCTTGCAGTAGAACTCATAGCCGACGTCCGAGATGTGCCCATGCTGTTCCGCGCCCAAGAGACTTCCCGCGCCGCGGATCTCCAGATCGCGCATCGCAAGGCGGAAGCCCGCGCCGAACTGCGTGAATTCGCGAATCGCAAGGAGCCGCTTTTGCGCCGTCTCGGAGACCGCGCGCGCCTGCGGGACCGTGAGGTACGCGTACGCCATACGGGTCGACCGCCCGACGCGTCCGCGCAGCTGATAGAGCTGTGCAAGCCCAAGCTTATCCGCATCAAGCACGACGAGCGTGTTCGCGTTCGGAATGTCCACGCCGCTCTCCACGATCGTCGAGCAGAGCAGGATATCGATCTCGCGGTTCAGAAACGCCATCATCGTCTCTTCGAGCTGTGCTTCGGGCATCTGTCCGTGCGCCATGGCGATGCGCGCCTCGGGAAGCAGCGCTTGGAAATGCTCCAGCGTCGAGCCCATCGTGATCACGCGGTTTGAGACGATAAACGCCTGTCCCCCGCGGGAAAGCTCCTTTTGAAGCGCTGCCGCGATGAACGCGTCGTTGTATTCCATGACGAACGTCTGTACCGGGAAGCGGTTTTCCGGCGGCGTTTCGATCGTGCTGATGTCGCGAATGCCCGTCATCGACAGGTTCAGCGTCCGCGGGATCGGCGTCGCGGTCAGCGTCAGAACGTCGATCTCGCTGCGCAGCGCCTTGATCTGCTCCTTGTGGTTCACGCCGAAGCGGTGTTCCTCGTCGATGATGAGAAGCCCTAAGTTCTTGAATTTGACCGACTTTGCAAGCAGCGCATGCGTTCCCACGACCACGTCGATCTGCCCGGAGGCAAGCCCCTTTTTGACCTCGGCGCACTCCTTCGGCGTCTGAAAGCGGGAAAGACACGCGACCCGCACGGGGAAGTCCGAAAACCGCTGTAAAAGCGTATGGTAATGCTGCTGTGCAAGGATCGTCGTCGGGACCAGAAACGCCGTCTGCTTGCTGTCCTGCGCCGCCTTGAACGCCGCGCGCATCGCGA
>CALGGM010000030.1 GCA_937915925.1 uncultured Clostridia bacterium
GAGCGGTCTTCGGTGTATATACCGCAGAGACCATCAAGGTCATTCCGAAGAACACTCTGGTGGACATTCTGACCACGGATGAAAACGGTGTTGCAACCTCTGTCACCACTCTTCCGTTCGGCAAATACTACCTGAAGGAACTGAAGGTTCCGGATGAAACGATCCATCTGATCGAGGAATCCTTCCCGGTGACTGTCGCAGGTGCGAACTCTGAATACTTCAAGAAGCCGATCGAAAACGAACGGTTCAAGGGCAACATCGCCATCTGGAAAGAAGACGATTCCAATCCCGGACGTATGCTGGAAGGCGCACAGTATGAGATCCGTGACAAGGACGGGCTCCTGTACGATACCATGACCACCGATAAGGACGGTTATGCCTGCTCGATCGATCTTCCCGTAGGCAAGTATTACATTCAGGAAATCGTGCCCCCGCCCGGCTTCGTTCTTTCGGATGAAATCATTGAAGCGGAGATCACGACCGACAACAAGGCGACAATCGTTTTTGAGCGCACCAATGAGCAGACTCATGTAGTCCTGAAGAAGACGGATCTGACCACCGGCAAGCCCATCTACGAGGCAGTCATTAAGATCACGAACTCGGCAGGCAAGGTAATCTTTGAGGACACGACCGATCTGAACGGTGAAATCATCTTGTACGAACTTCCCGCGGATACCTACACGTTCCAGGAAACGGTAGCAGCTGACGGCTTCACGCTAAATCCGGAGACCTTCACGTTCTCCGTGGATTTTCATGGTGTGATCACCGGCACGACCGACATCACGGACGAGCCAATCTGCCTGCAGATCAACAAGATCAACCTTTATACGGGACAGCCGTTTGCAAACGTCGAATTCCGGCTCGTAGATTCCAACGGTCAGACCGTGAGAACGATCCCGTACAGCGAGGTTTCTTCTCATACTGCAAGTTCGGAACAACCCGGCAAGGAAGAAGCCGATAACCCGCCTATCGAGGAAGCCGAAGCTCCCAAAAGAGGTCATGCTGCTGCGAAAGCGCCTGCAGAGGAAGCCGCGGAGGAGTTGGTTGCAACTACTGCGAATTTCCGCGTCTGGGCAAAGGATGGTGAGGACACGTTCTTCACGGACGAAAACGGGTTTGTTGAGTTCCGCTATCTCCCCGCAGGAACGTACACGCTGGAAGAGGTCTATCCGACCGGCTACATCGGACCGGAGGTAATTACCTTTACGCTGACGGACAGAGACGGTGTTTCCAATCCGAAGATCGTCACCGTCGAGAACTGCCCCACCGGGCTGAAGATCATCAAGGTGGATGCGAAGTCCGGGAATCCGCTGGCAGGAGCAGGCTTCTGCCTGAAGGTCAAGGGCGAAAGCGACTTTGAGATTCTGAAGCTCCGCAAGGAAGCGGACGGCAGCTTCTTCTATGATCCGAACGGGACAATCACCGACATGATTACCGACGGAACCGGTGAGCTCGTGATCTACGGCCTGCCGCTCGGCGAAATCTGGATTGAAGAAACCGTCACCCCTGACGGTTACTTCCCAATCTCCGCACAGAAGGTTGAACTGACCCGCGAGAACACGAACAGCGAGCCGCTGACGTTCCGAATCGAAAACCACAAGTTCGTCAAGCTCGGCATGGATTCCGACTGGTGGGAGTTCCCGGCGCTGTGTTCCGGTGTGCTCCTTCTGCTCGGCGGACTTGTCGCTGCGGCGATCATTGTCGCAAAGAAGCGCAAGAGACTCAGAGAGGAGGCATAACGTATGACCCCGAAAGTTATCATCGCAATCATTCTCGTTGCGATCATTGTCGGCGGATTCATCTTTCTGCAGGTCAGAAAGAAGAAAAGTGATCGCTGAACCGGTGACCTTCTGTCGCCGCTTGAATCGGCAACCCGTGACAAACCGTCACGGGTTGCTTTCTGAAAGGAGGAACCATGAGCTTTTACGCAACTTTTGACGCTATGATTACAGTCCCTAAATCCGTAGACAAAGATGCCATCATTCAAAGGATAAAAGACGCCTTTGATATTCCTGAAGTATGGACAGACGACAAGGCTGAAAACAGCTTTGACCTCTGTTTTGGCGAAGATGCCAGATATAACGAGGACAGTGTCTATGCCTTCCTCGCTGAGATTGAACCGTACACCATTTCCGGAGAGATTGCCTATACGGGCGAAGATGCCTCAAACTGGCGTCATGTATTCGATTCGGAAACCCATCAATGGTTGGAACAGGAAGGATATGTCGCATACCGAGAGGACGGGAAAACAATTCAGGAAAGTATGGCATTTCTTGAAGAACTTGCCAAGCAGATGCGTGAACCAATTTCCGATAAAACGGCAGAACCGGAAAGGTAGGTGTCGACATGAACAACATTATCACAAATCAGTATCCTCCTGTTCTTTCCGTCCGTGAGCTCATCTGCGCTTTGAATCTGACGAATTACAGTTTGTCTGTACTGGAGAAAGATGAATCGTTCCCGTTCGTCGTAATCGGGAATCAGCGGATTGTCCTCCGCGATAGCTTGCTGGAATGGCTGAAAGCGCATGAACAACCACAATTAAGGAGGACTGCCAATGGATCTTGAAATATGGGACATTCTCCCAAACGAACAACTCTATACCTATTCCCAGCCCACCTCAATCGCATCGAGATGCGGCCTGATCGGTCATCTGCGCGCAGATATGGACACAGATGGAAACGGGTTCTTTACCACATGGGATGATCACAATGCGGAACTGAAAACGCAGGCGTTCAAGGACGAGTTCGACGAAGTGATCCGCTCTCTGCGCTTTGATCCGGAATATGACGGGATTCTCAAGGATCGCAAGGCGCTTGCGAGATACTGCTACAGCCATCCATCCTGTCAAATGGCAGACGGACGCAGCTTCGGAATCCGCGTGGATACGGAGCAGTATTCGTATCTGTGCCGACTGAACCCGAGCAAAGGCGAGTACAACGCCTATATCTACGCATACAAGCGGGAATGGCTCGATCAGCATCTTTCGGAAGCACAGAAAGGCGTCCGATTCATTGATTCCCGCTATCACGAATTGTTCCGCATACCGGACGGCGGAAAGATTCGGATTCGACGCAAGGACGGATCATCGACGGAACGTGTCTGCCGATATATCGACGACTATCACGCAGAGATCGGCGGCAGCTTGTACCATATCTGCGAGTTTGCCGAACAGATGGAATATCAGGGTAACACGGTTGAGCCGGTAGGACAGCCGCTTTCAAAGCCCGGAAGGGAGCACCGCGAATATGAAGGTACTTCGCGTTGAGCAATATAAGCAGCCGTTTGTGAAAGAAATCGATCCCGGTCTGGAATCGCTGCAGAGCGAGGTTGAAGGGACCATACAGGCGGTTTATCCGTATGCTGATCCTGTGGCAATTCTGTGCAACGACGACGGAAAGCTGCTCGGAATGGAACTAAACCGTGCGCTGCGGGATGATGACGGCGAGATATTCGATGCAATCGCCGGACCGTTTCTGATCGTCGGAATTGGATACGAGGACTTCGATTCTCTCTCTGACGAGATGATCGAAAAGTATCGGGACATTTTCGCACAGCCGGAGGTCTTTATCCGAACCAACAGCGGCTTGCTCGTTATGCCATATGTTACGGATGATTTCACGTTCTCCAGCGGAGATGAAATGGAGCGATAAAAGATGAACAGTATCGAAACCTACAACATCAAGGAGCGCTTTCCTATCGGGGACAAAGGCGTCGTACTTCTCGAATACCCGACCCTGCCGAAGCGTTTTGCGGTCTGTCTGTACGATCAGAGCAATCCCGATGAGCTCTTTGGTCGCGTTCCCGAAACCTCGGAGCAAGCCGCATACCGTATCTACCTCGAACGTTGCGATACGCTTGTGGAACAGCTTGAAAAGAAAACCGGAATTCAGTTTCCGCTGCCCGCCTCCTGTATGGCAGTCCTTACCTCTACCGGCGATCTTGTCAACATCCGTCGCGGCATGACGGGCTACTATCCGTCTGATTGGAATGTGCCCGGTGATCGGAAGCGGAACGAGGATACCGCGGCATTCAACAACGCGCAGTATGAACTGACGAAAGCGCAATGCGCCGCTATGGTCTGCGGCAGTATGTTCGGCTGGGACGTGCCCGGCGCAAACCCCGCCATGTATGACGAAAACGGACAGTTCAAATCCACATCCCGTTTACTGGATGCACGAATGGAAGCATTCGATTGCGTCGAGCTGTTCGATCATCCTGCCCTGTTCCATAACTGTCGGATTGATCCCGCAACCGTACCGGAGGGTATCTATCGGTATGAAGTCCGAGAAGACGGCGAGAACGGCTATGCCTGTGAAATTGCAAAGCATATCGCGGTCAATCACATGGGAACGATTCTGACCGATCAGCCTGTGCCGCTGAACGAGGAAGGATGCTATCTGCTCGAAGAATATGATCTGAACTTCGCTCCGGGTGGGCAGATAACTTTACGGGACTACATGAACCGCAACAAAAAACAAACGAAGGACAACATTGAAAGATAGGAGGAATGCCATGCATGGCAATGAAACTGGAACGTATTTCACGCCTGGCACTTGACGCCACCCTGTCCGTCGCCTCCTCGCCCGATCATTGGAAAGCGTTTCTGGATTCCGCTGCATGGCTCTATAAATACCCGTTTCGGGATCAGGTGCTGATCCATGCGCAGAAACCGGAAGCCACCGCCTGCGCGGAGATCGGAATGTGGAACGAGCGCCTGCACCGTTGGGTCAACAAAGGCGCAAAGGGTATCGCGCTGATCGATACCTCAGATGAAAAGCCCCATCTTCGGTATGTCTTCGACGTGTCGGACACGAACACCCGGCAGAACACGCCCTTGAAGCTGTGGCAACCGACGCCGGAGATGCACGCTCGGATTTCGGAGGAACTGGAAAACAGCTTCGGCGATCTCGGAGGCGTGAGCGATCTGACCTCTGCGGTGTTCGGAACAGCACTGAACGCTGTCACGGATAACCAGAAGGATTACCTCGATGCCCTTCTGAAAGAACTCGGCGGCAGCGAGCTATCCGGGACGGACGGTGTGAATGTCACTTTCCAACTGCTTCTCGGCGTTTCCGTCGCGTACACGGTATTGAAGCGTCTCGGCTACGACGCCGGCATATACCTGACCGACGATGACTTTGAACCGATCACGCAATTCGATACGATCGAAACCATATCACGGCTTGGAGAAGCGACGAGTGATATTTCCGAGATGATCTTACGCCAGATTGAGCGCAGTGTCCGGCAGATTGAAAAAGAATCCCGCGACATCCTCGCAAATGAAAACACAATCGGCGATAATGCAGGTGAAAAGAACAGCGAAAGGAGCAAAATCAATGGAATTGACCTACACGCAAGTCGGGAACGTACAGATCCCGAACCTGGTTCTCGATCCCGAACCGACGGGATCGATCGGCAAGTACGGACGGATGCGGAAGCGGTATCTGGAGGAAAAGAAGGGCGGGACGCTGACGGCGCTCGTACTGTCGGGCAAGCTCACGCAGCACCTTCTGGAGATCAACGATCTGTGCAAAGAGCAGATCGAAACGCTGACCGGGAAGATGGCACAGGCGGAAGGCGTGACGGAACAACTCAAAGCGACCGATCAGATGGCGTGGGTACAGCAGATGAACAGTATCCGCAGCCGCGCCGAGGAGATCGTGACGTCGGAGCTGATCTACAACTGATCGAAGACGCAGACGAAGAAGCGGTGGAAGAAGCTTTCCCCGCTTCTTTGTTTGATAGTCCGGAACAAGAGCAGCAATTCAAGAGGGATGTCAAGCGGACGAAACCAGCGACGCCGCAGATTTCCCTTTTTGATTTGCAGGAGGTTACACCGGAGACGGCAAGTACCGGAACGCTCTCCTTGCGCTATTCGCAGCAGGTAATCGACGAAGCGCTGACAATCGGTGCGAACGACAAAAACAGTCGGTTGATCATCTGCGCGTATTTTGCAAAAGATCATTCGCCGGAGGAAAACGCCGCGTTTCTAAAAGAACACTACGGCACCAATGGCGCAGGGTTCTATCTGAACGACCGGCAATACGCAATTTGGTACGACGCGGACGGTTTTCGCATCTCTGCCGGAGAAACCGTACAAGGCGGCATGACCATGACGTTTACATGGGAAGAAGCAGCCAAGCGCATCCGAGAACTGTTGGATCTCGGACGGTATATGCCGCAGGAGGAACTCCTGCGCGTCAATGTATACGAACGTTCAACGCTTGCCGAACGGTTATTGTACGCCGCGCGCGACCTCAGCGAAGAAGGCAAAGCACAAGGTTTCTTACCGACTTTCGAAGCGCTGTCCGGTGCCTTTGACGATCAGCGCGATCAGCTCATGGCAAAGATGGAGCACCCGGAATCACTGCATGCGTTGATCGACGAATGGCGTTTCTTTGCCGAAGCGCATGCGGAGAATCCCGGTTTATTGCGGTTCCGCTTCTACCGTCCCATGCGGCTGCTCCGGCAGTTAGAGGACTTGCAGCGTGAGCCATTGCATTTCGCCGTGGCAGAGGAATATAACCCGCAGTTGTCACGGTTTATTTCCATGGACGAGATCGACCGCGTTCTGCGCGGCTATGAATCGGACAGCGGCAGCGAGCAGCGCCTTTCCGTCTATTCGTTTTTTCTCGCGCACCCGAACAGCAAGGAACGCGAATCCTTTCTCAAAGAAATGCATGGGACTTCCGGTTCGCATGGCGGAAACGATAATCTCTCATATGACAGCGGCGGCATGGTGTTCAGCCACGGCAGCATATCCGCGCCGTATGCCAAGATTGAATGGAACTGGACAAAGGTACGAAAACGGATAGAAACGCTGATCGAACAGAACCGATATCTTTCAGATGCGGATCGGTTACGGATGTCTGCATATGAGCAGAAGCAGATTGCACGATCCATTGTCAATGCCTTTACGGATGCCCCGCAGGAATATGAGCGCCCGTTCCGTCAGAACGCGATTTCGGATTACTGGGAAAGCGTCGAGACTGTTCAGAATCAGTTGACGGATCCAACCCGTGTACAAGCGATCCTTGAAACACTCGTGTCTTTGGAAGCAAATTCGCTTTCTACTGATCGTGGGCATGAGGATCGACACCATGCCGTAGAGAATCTGACTGCATATCGCAAGGGCGAGTTCTCTCTGTTCGGGGAAAAGAGAGAACCCATTCCTGTTGAAGACGTCATTGCGGACGATGAACTGCTGCCGGATGATCCAAATGGATCCTCTGTGCTCTATCGTCCGTATGCCGTGGACGATACCGTCTATCTGGACGGTACAGAGTTTCGGATCACGAACGTGACAGCCATGCACGTCGAACTGATCGATCCGACGATCCGGTATCCGATCTTCCGTACTGAGAGCAAAGCGAACTTTGAACGGCTGTTGAAAGAGGATCAGCGAAACGCGATGTTTATTCCTCCGGAACAGCAGCCCCAAGAACCGGTGCAAGAGGAACTCCCGACCGTGGAGTTATCCCCTGCTGTGGTGGAACAGACCAAAGCAACCGAGCCGCAGGAAGAACCGGTCAAGCTACACAGCATTGTCATTGATCTGCGCCCGTCATGGGAGCGCGAGTTCCAAGAGCCGGAGCCGATCCCCGCCGCGCCTACCGTGAACAAGCGAACCGATTTCCGGATAACCGACGATCATTTGGGCGAAGGCGGCGCAAAGACGAAGTTTCAGAGAAACGTCGCAGCGATCCGAATGCTCAAAGCGATTGAAGCCAAGAACCGTCTTGCAACGCCGGAAGAGCAATCCATCCTATCGCAGTACGTCGGTTGGGGTGGTCTGCCGGATGCGTTCGACGATTCCAAAGAGCAGTGGCAAAGCGAGTATGCAGAGCTCAAAGAACTGCTGACGGATCGGGAATATGAATCGGCGCGGGCGTCCACGCTGAACGCGCATTATACCTCTCCAGTCGTCATCCGCGCCATGTACGAAGCAATCGGCAATATGGGCTTTCAAACGGGCAATATTCTGGAGCCGTCTTGCGGAATTGGCAATTTCTTTGGGATGCTCCCCGAAAGCATGGCGCAGAGTAAACTCTACGGCGTAGAGCTGGACGATCTGACCGGAAGGATCGCAAAACAGCTTTATCAAAACGCGAACATTCGGATTGCGGGTTTTGAGGAATCTGTCTATCCGGACAGCTTCTTTGATGTCGCCATCGGCAACGTGCCGTTCGGGGACTATTCGCTTGCGGACAAACGCTACGACAAGAACCATTTTCTGATCCACGACTATTTCTTTGCAAAAGCATTGGATAAGGTGCGCCCCGGAGGTGTGGTCGCATTCGTTACCTCCAGCGGGACTATGGATAAATCGAATCCTTCGGTGCGGAAGTATATCGCACAGCGGGCTGAACTGCTCGGCGCGATCCGGTTGCCGAACAATGCGTTTCGTGCCAACGCGGGAACGGACGTCGTTGCGGATATCCTCTTTCTGCAGAAGCGAGATCATCCGATCGAGATCGACGAGGACTGGCTGCACATCGGCAAGTCGGAGCTGGGCTATCCGATCAACGAGTATTTCCTGAAGAACCCGGACATGATCCTCGGTGAGCTCGTCGAGGAAAGCACCCGCTTCGGTATGGGTCAAACCGTAAAGCCGATCGAAGGCGCTGACTTATCCGAACAACTCCGGGACGCGATTGCCAATATCCACGGTGAGATCGTCGCATTGGAACAGGAAGATGAATTAGAGGGAACGGCAAAGGCGACGCTGCCCGCCGATCCCGATGTACGGAACTTCTCCTTTACGCTCGTGGACGGTGAGATCTATTTCCGGGAGAACTCGATCATGTCCAAGATCGAAGTGTCACTGACCGCACAGAACCGGATTAAGGGCATGATCGCCATCCGCGACTGCGCCCACAAGCTGATCGACAGGCAGTTGAACGACTACACGGACGAGGCGATTGCGGACACACAGCGCGAGCTGAACAGTCTCTACGACGCCTATACCGCAAAGTACGGTTTGCTCAACAGCCGTGGCAATAGCATGGCGTTCTCGGACGATTCCTCGTACCCGCTGCTCTGTTCTTTGGAGGTGCTGGACGAGAATGGGAAACTGGAACGGAAAGCGGATATGTTCTATAAGCGCACCGTTCGCCAGTACACCGAGATCACCCATGTGGACACAGCAGCAGAAGCGCTGACCGTTTCTCTTTCCGAAAAGGCGAAGGTCGATCTTCCATATATGGCAGGGTTGACCGGAAAGAGCGAGGATGAGATCGAAGCCGAGCTTTCGGGACTGGTGTTCCGCGACATAGGCACCTACTACGAGGGCTTCTACAATCCCGACACCTTCGATCTCAAAGCATTCCCGCTGGTGACGGCGGATGCCTTTTTGTCCGGCAATGTGCGAAGCAAGCTGAACACGTTTCGCACGGTACAGGAGAAGCTGCGAACTGCAGGCAAGGCGGAAGAAGCTGGTGCGCTTTCCGTATCGATTGCTGCATTGGAAAAGGTGCAGCCGAAGGATCTGGATGCTTCCGAGATCAATGTACGTCTCGGTGCGACATGGATTCCGGAGGAAGACATTAAAGCGTTCATCTTTGAAACGCTGCAGCCCGGTTGGCGTGCGCAGCGGTATGTGCAGGTGCACTACTTCGATATCACCGGCGAATGGCGAATCGAAGGAAAGAATTTCGATTATGGCAATGTCACTGCAAACGTCACCTACGGTACGCCTCGTATCAATGCCTACGAGATCATTGAGGATAGCTTGAATCTCAAAGACGTCCGCATCTATGATACCGTCACAGATGACGACGGACGCGAGAAGCGTGTGCTCAACATGAAGCAGACGATCCTTGCGCAGCAAAAGCAAACGCTCCTGCAGGAAGCGTTCCGTGATTGGCTCTGGAAAGATCCGCAGCGTCGCGACCGTCTTGTGACCATGTATAACGAGCGTTTCAACAGTACCCGTCCGCGGGAGTACGACGGCAATCATCTTGTGTTTCCGGGCATGAACCCTGCGATCACATTGCGACCGCACCAAGCCAACGCGATCGCGCGTGTGCTGTACGGCGGGAACACCCTGCTTGCCCACGTTGTCGGTGCAGGCAAGACATTCGAGATGACCGCCGCGGCTATGGAACTCAAGCGGCTGGGTCTATGTCACAAGTCCCTGTTCGTCGTACCAAATCACTTGACGGAACAGTGGGCAAGCGAGTTTCTGCAGCTCTACCCTTCCGCGAACATTCTTGTTGCGACCAAGAAGGACTTTGAAAAGCAGAACCGCAGACGCTTCTGCAGCCGGATTGCGACCGGCGATTACGATGCGGTCATTATTGGACACTCGCAGTTTGAGAAGATCCCGCTGTCACTGGAACGGCAGAAACAGACGATCGAGGAACAGATTGAGGAGATCACGTTCGGGATCGAAGCGCTCGAAGCCGAGAACGGAAACTATCTGTCGATCAAGCAGTTGGAAAAGACCAAACGCGGACTTGAAACAAAGCTGCAGCGGCTGAACGATCGCGAGCGCAAGGATGATGTAGTGACCTTTGAAGAACTCGGTATTGATCGGCTGTTCATTGACGAGGCGCACTACTATAAGAATCTGTTTTTGTACACCAAGATGCGCAACGTCGCGGGGATCGCCCAGTCAGAGGCACAAAAATCAAGCGACCTTTACATGAAGTGTCGGTATCTTGATGAGATCACAGACAGCCACGGCGTGGTGTTTGCAACAGGTACGCCGATTTCCAACAGTATGACGGAGATGTACACCATGCAGCGCTATCTCCAGTACAACCGTTTGAAGGACG
>CALGGM010000031.1 GCA_937915925.1 uncultured Clostridia bacterium
TGCTGTGATTTTTCCAAATACCGGTTGACGACGCCCGCCCATTCCGAACGCCATGCTTCCAACTGTTCCTTGCTGTTCCACCGTGCGGTGATCGGATTCTGCCGTCCGTATGTTGTGCTTTTCGGCTGCTTGGACAAACGCTCCAAACCGATCGCTTTGCTCGGCGGCAGGAACACTTTTTTGCCGTCCTTCTTGTATGGGTACTGCTTCTCCCAACCGTCGCGCTGTGCCTGTAAGAACTCCTGTGCCGCAAAGCCGCGTTCCTCGCCGTTCCGAATGCACATATATTCTTTCTGTGTCTTGTACTGCCACCTTCCATTTTCATCAATCGGTCGCACTGTCAGCAGGATATGCGCGTGGGGATTGTGACCGTCGGTGTCGTGAATGGCGACATCAGCGCACATACCGTCCGAAACAAATTGCCCTGTGATATACTCGGTCAATATAGCTTTCCATTCCTCGGCAGGTAGCTCCAGAGGAAGGGCTACGATCAACTCCCGTGCCAACTGGCTGTCCTTTGCTTTCTCTACGCGCTCGACGGCGTTCCATAGCGTCACACGATCAGACCACTCCGGCGGCGCTTGCGCAGGTAGGAAGATATGCTTCCAGACAAGACCGCCTTTGCGGGTATAGTCATGGGTGATCCCGTCGTATTGATTGGTAATTACATCGCAGCTCATATAGGCTGCGGCGGCGACTGCCGAGCGTCCTGTCCCTCGGCTGATAATCTTGGCTTCCAAATGATAAATTGCCATGAAAAAATCTCCTTTCTGTGATTATGTTTTTGAAACGGCGCACCGTTTCCACCGCATACCCCGAAACCCTGCGGTGCAGGGTTTCATGCAGCGAGAATTGCACGACAATTCGCTGCTGCTCAGACAATGACGGCTTGCGGCATTGTCTGCCCCTCCGGAGAAAGCAACGCTTTGGGAGGAGCGCACGACCCGACGCAGGAGGGTATCACCGCCGACGTGGTCGGTGGTGTATAAGTGCGCCCTTCGGAAAAAATAAAAAGAAGAAGCAGTCGCGGACGGCTGCTCCTCCGATTCCGATCCCCTAACGGTCTCGGATCTGTTCCATGTAACGCTTCGCATCCTCAAGCTCCATGTCCTTGATTCTCGAAAACACGCTCTCTGTAATCGCGCCGATCTGAATCAATCGTCTGGTTCGTGCCTTACGTTCCTTAACCCGATCCCGCGCCTGCGCTTCCTCCAATCTGTGCTGTGCTTGGATACGTTCTGTTTCGTTCATAAAGGCTCCTTTCTGCCAAAACCAATATGATTTCGGCTATAATGTCTGTTTACTGGATGGCACCGTTTCGGCACCGCGCCTTTCCGGGTGATTTGGGAAAGGCACCAGATTCCATTTTATTTTGGCACCGCGTATCCGTCTCTCCAAAGTGGTGCGAATGCTCGCACCACTCAACCGTCCGAAAGAAAAAGTGGTACGAGAAGTCGCACCATCCGATTCATCTGTTGACTGGAAAGATAGAAAACAGGGGTCAAAAATGTCCAGCTTTGACACCTTCCGTCCGTACTGCCAAATCAACCGAAAATGGCAGCAAGGATTTCACCCTGCTGCCATCTCGCTGCCAAATGGAAATTGTGATCATGTGGATCACCATTTCTGCGGCTCGCTTTACGCCACAGCAAAGAGCATTCAGCATACAAAACGCCCCGCAAGGATTGTTCCCTGCGAGGCGCTGTTCATCTGCCTATGCTATTTCCTTTTCGGCGTCTGGTTCGGTACGTTTCGCTTCCTTTTGCGGCTTGATCTTGGTACGATAGTATTCCTGCATATAGGCGCGTTTCTTTCGGATTCGCTCCAGTTGTTTCGGAGAGACGACCTTTTCCGGGATCGCTTCTTGCGGCAGTTCCACCTTGCCGATATGCTTCAGAAAGATTTCCACCTCCTGCACCCGTTCGCCGTCGATCTTCTCCGGCGCGTGTACAAGGATCTTGTCCACAAACGCAAGGATCATTTCATCGGTTAGGAACGAGAAATCGGTGTACTTCTTCGCAAGCGTCAAGAACCGTTCCGCACGGTCGGTGTTATCCGTAAATACGTCCGCCTTCGCCTGATCGACGGCAAGCGTTTCCTTCAGCGCTTTCTGCTCCGCTTCATATGCCGCCGCCATCTGCTGGTACCGTTCCAACGGCATACGATCAAGTGCGTAATCCTCGTACAGCTTCATGATCAGACGGTCCAGCTCCGCGATCCGTTTCTGTGCCTTGCCGATCTTCCGCTGCAGTTCCTTCGCATCCGCTTTGTTCTGTATCTCGGACTGCTCTCTGACACGTCGGATAAACCGTTCCTCGTCAAACGTCGCATACCGTACTACCTCCCGAATCGTATTCAAAAGAAGAAGCCGAATCGCCTTTGACGTAATGGAATGTGAGGAGCAAGTCTTGTCAGATCGGTATTTCGTAAGTTCATAGGTAGAGCAGCAGTAACCGTCAATCGGGTACAATCCCGTTACGGGATCGGGCAGGACGTGTAACTGCTTTGCCTTTGAGCCCCGCTTGTGGTTATACATCTTCTTGCCACAGTCTGCACAGAACACCAATCCGGTCAAGACGTTTGCTTTGCCGGTTGTGTCCGTGCGCCGTACCGTTTTTCTTGCGCTCTGTACGGCGTCAAACGTTTCTTGATCAATGATCGCTTCATGGGTATTCTCAATGATCTGCCATTCGGAGGGGTCGGTTCGGACTCGCTTGTGCGTCTTGTACGATTCGCTGGTTGATCGTCCGTTGACCGTATGACCGAGGTATTCCGCATGGGAAAGAATCTCGGCAACCGTCCGGCAGTTCCAGTCATACGGACGCTCATGCACCCATGTGTTCCCGCTGCTCCAAATGCCATGTGTTGACATGTAGTATGACGGCTTTTCCACTTTGCGCGCGCTCAAGGATTTGGCGATCTCGACGACGCCGATCCCTTTTGCCGCAAGTGAAAAGATTTCTCTGACAACCGCTGCCGCTTCCTCATCCACGATCCAATGGTGCCGGTCGGCGGGGTCCTTTCGGTATCCGTAACAGGGGATGGAAGCATATGGCATACCGGCATTGCCGCGGGCTTTATATGCTTGCTTTTGCTTGTGAGAACAATCGCGCAGATAGAAGTCGTTGATCACATTCAGAAACGGCGCGATCTCGCTGCTGTTCCGATCGTTGCTGTCTATGTTGTTGGAGACGGCGATAAAGCGAACGTGATTCTGCGGGAAGAAGATTTCCGTATAATACCCGGTCTGCAAATACTCTCTGCCGACGCGGGACATATCCTTGACGATCACCGTCGAAACCTTCCCGGTTTCCACGTCTGCTACAAGACGGTTCCACGAAGGGCGGTTGAAGTTGCCGCCGCTGAACCCATCATCGGTATAATGGGCGAACGGAACAAAGCCGTGCAGCTTTGCGTAATCTTCTAAAAAGAACTTTTGCGTCTGGATCGAAACGCTGTCGCCGGACAGCTCATCGTCGCGGGAAAGGCGCTCATATAGAGCGGTGATCTGATTGGTAATGATAGGTTGTTTCATGAAGGTATCCTTTCGAGCTGCGGATGACCTTCCTGCGGTAACGCTATTATACCACATTCACCGCTGTTTGCAAGGATATCATTGCGGATAAGCCGCAGCAGCATATCCTCTAAAGTTTGCGTACCGCTTTCGTTTACCGTGACCTTGACGCGGTACGTTGTGTTTCCGATTCGTTGGGTCAGATACATCCTGTCTCGCAAGCCCTCCTTTGCTTAAGATTCCGTTGAATGTGTGCCGTGTAACGATGCTGTTGGATAGATGGTCTATCATGTTTGTAATCCTCTTTTCTGAAAATAATGATTTGGTCGTTTGTGTTCACTTCCCGACAAGCGGTGCGATACAAAAAGGACGATCCCCGAAATAACGAAGATCGTCCGCTGCCATATACATGGCGGTGATGGTTTTGTGTCATGGGTCGATAGGGTGTCCTCCTAAAATGTGTTTTCCGTTATGCTTCCTTTCCCGCCCGCAGACGGCGCGATACAAATGCTCCTTTCCGAACGGCAAAAGAAAAGCCAGCCCGAAGGCTGACCGAAGAGTGCCGTTCTATTTGGTTTTCTTTCTGTGATCTTCCCGCTGCGGCGGTGCGAATATGCTGAACCTCAAAAGTGAGGACAGTTTCAAAGAATGGTGGGGGTAGTTTACATAATATCGAAATGGCCATCGAAGCTGCCGTCTCCGGTGCGCCAATGGCGCACCGCACCACTTGTACCCAAGACGGGTACGGAAAAAGTGGGAGCAGTGTTCTATAACATTTTCCGGCGTCGGTACAACATCGTCCTCTCACCTATAAAAGCAATTTCTACCCCCAAATTGTTCCTGCTTGAATAATATATTTTTGATAACACAAACATGTACTTCATGCAATGCTCTCTAATTCTGTTCTCATGACCGTTGCCGTTCCTGTGTTGGGCTCGCGTAAGAGCTTTTCTTGAACACGTTATCGCAGCGGGCTATGCCCGCGACCTTACATATCTGTCCGGCTATATGCTGTATCGCTGACGGTAGAACAGTATTCAGTTTTATGATTCTGACGTAGAACTACATAGTCATTCTCCTTTTGTTAATTGGAGTAATTACGATTTGCAGGATGATTATTGCATCTAAAGGTGCAAGTAACTTGCACGTTTAAACGAGCCAAAATAATATATTTTTGAATTGTAGTATGACAGGAGTAATGTAATATTCTGAATAAAGGGCTGATTACATAAAAAAAGGAGCATCCCATTTACGAGATGCTCCTTCGACTGTTATTTGGATTTATTTAGGTGTAGATCAGATCGTACAGTATGATTTCATCCACGCGGTTATAAATGCTGTTCATGGCGCCGACCCAAGCCATTTGATGTCTGCGTTTCAAATCTTCAGTTACGCCCTCCGTTTTCTTGAACTGCTTGACCAACCGTTCCCGCATATCCATCGCTTGTTCGTTTATCTCAATCAAATGCTGCGTGATCGTTCCGTCCATGAGCATCCGATTATAGATTCCTTTTCGATGCTCTTTCAGGTATCGTTTCCGCCGCCAGCCCCAGATACCAATGTCGCCTTCCGGCTGTTCGTCCATGACGAGGTTTGGAATCAGTATTTGACCAACCTCTGTGTATGTCCCGCCGCGTTCTTCAAAATAGGACTTCATTTTCAAAACCTCCTGTGATAAAATAATGGTGCGGCTAACCGCAAAAAGAAATACTCCTTTCCGATAGCCGCACTGTTTTCTCCTTTTACCGCAGGAAGATCATTTCGCAGCTATTCTGTAGTAGTGGTTTGAAACCACCCTTTACAGAATACAGCTGAATTCGCGTTCTTCGCGACGGAGCTATACTAAAGTATGCGACCGAGCGAAAACGCGGATAGTTTGCGGCGAACTATCAATCAAAGAAAGGGCTTTTTAGCCCTTTTTACATACCGGTATTCTTTATTATGGATTCGCCGCAAATGGTCTGACCCCTTTTTCGACAGTCTGAAAGCACGGCCGAAACCGTGCTTTGCGTTCGCTTACCTTACGCCTTCTTGCCGTTCAAAAGCTTCCACAGCAGCGCTGCGAGGATACCGCCGACCATCGGGCCGACGAGGAAGATCCAGTATTCCGCCAGCGCGCTGCCGCCTGCGATCGCATCCATCAGCGCCGGACCGAACGAACGCGCCGGGTTGACGCTGGTGCCGGTCAAAAAGATGCCGAGGAAGTGTACAAGCGCGAGGGAGCCGCCGATGACGAGCCCCGCGACCTTGCCGTTTTCGGGCTTGCTCGTTGCGCCGAGCACTGCCAGCACGAAGATGCAGGTCAGGACGACTTCGACGAGGATCGCCAGCCAGGGATTGCCGCCGACGCCTGCCGCGCTGTTCGTTGCAAGCTTTTCGAAATGGCAGCCGTTGAACACGCCGAGCACCGCAGCGCCCGCCGTTGCGCCTGCAAACTGCGCGATGACATAGCCGATGAAATCTTTGGTGCTCATTCTTCCGCTCATGAGGACGCCCAGGGAAACTGCCGGGTTGACGTGACAGCCGGAGACATTTCCGATGCTGTAGGCACAGGCGATAATCGCCAGGCCGAAAGCCAGCGCTGTCAGAATGTAACCGCTACCTGCAGCTGCGTCACAGCCAACCAACATGGCAGTTCCACAACCGAACGTAACCAGAACGGCAGTACCGATGAATTCTGCAATATACTTTTTCATAATCAATAGCACCTCCTTAAAAATAGTTTTATTGTCTAACAATTATACTGTTCTATGATATAGAGTGTCAAGTTCTTTCTTGGCATACAGAATTCTGTACCTGTCAGACGAATTCCTGTATTGATCTTACAATGTTTACGGATGGGGGTTCTTCGTCTATAATGAAGACAAGCAAGAAGGATTGTTATTGCATTTTTACAGGAGGATATGATTTATGAAGAAAGCAACCATTGAGCACAGAGTTACGATGGCTGAACTGGACGGCATGAGAGCTGTCTATCACACCAATTTCATTAAGTGGTTCGATCTGGCAAGGACAAAGCTGTTCCGGGAAGCCGGTGTCCAGATGGAAAAGTGGGAAGAAGGC
>CALGGM010000032.1 GCA_937915925.1 uncultured Clostridia bacterium
AAGCGCAGCAATCCAACCGTATGCTTCAAGTCCCGGAACGATGTCTCTATTCCCCAACGCATCGCATACAGCTTCTTCACTTCCTCCATGGGAAACAGCTTTTCGGGAAGATTCGTTATGACCGTTTCATAAGCACCCTCCGCAATCGAAAAACGAATCACCCGAAAATGAAGTTCATAAAAAGGGATCGGTGCATCCCGTGGGAAGAAATCAAAGGGAGCGGTGGATGGCAGGAACTTATAGTGCGGAATCTGCTTCGCTGCTTTGGATGTATGATTTGTCAGGCAAACGGTGATCGGCACATCAAAGGAATCGATATCCGGCAAAGGTAAGCACGTTACGATTCCCTTTACGGCATGATCCTTAACCCGAATCAAAAAGCGCCATCCTTTTTCCTGACAGTACGCCATCAGGTTATAGGATTCATAGTTCCGATCTGCGATCAGCAATACATTTCTGTAACGGGAACGCTGCAGCATTTCGATTACAGCGTCTTTTTCGCTGCCGCTTCCCTTCTGCAGCACTACATCCCGGTAGGTATGGGTAAGAAGATCATACAGAGCATTGAGATGGATCAGATTATAGGGCTTCTGCCCGTTCGATCCGGGAAAGAAAGAATCCGGGTCGGAGGGATCGGTGGGAAAGTGGACGCCGGAGCCGTCCGCTGCCAGCAGGCGGTATCCGCGGTATAAACATTTCGTATCTGTTTTCGCGGTAAACTGTTGGAAAATCGCTTCAAAAGCCGTATGGGATATCTTGGCTCTGCTTTGCACAAACGCGGAGGAAGACGCGACATGGGGCGACGTCCGGAAGAAACCAAGCAATTCCCGGCTGATCGTGCTGCCGCCCATGGACAGGATGAGGCGAAGCATTTGCAGGAGAGACAGCTTTCGGCTGCGGGTAAAATCGGAATCGGGTCGGACGAGGAAGCTGCGGTCTGCCGCGACGTCGCGGATAACGGAGGACAGAATCTGTTTTACAGCCTTGGGTTTCATGGGCGACTCCTTGGAACGAAGATATGCTTTCATCCAAGGGGTCGCTTTCGTATCCGCTTTTATAGATCGGAACGAAAGCGACCGCACAATTTCGACCGTTTGTCAAGTGCTTTTTGCTGCTTTTTCTGCGATTTTCTTAACTTAATGACATTGGCCAACATGGCACGAATTTTTACTGCCGGAAATTAGCGCCGAATGCGCATTTCCAAAAACCACGACTTTGAACGGCGTCTCGGACTTTGGAAGGCGGGATTTGACGCGGACGGAGAGCTCTTCTGCGATCAGCGCTTCGGCGACTGGGTACAGCCCTTGGACGGCAAGCCCTTTGAAACACCGGATTGGATGCTGCTGAGCGCAGGGAAACGCGCGTTTGCCTCGTCCTTCGTTCCCGGATGCGAACCGGAACATGCGACGGAGGAGAATGTGCAGACGTGGTGGAAGGCGGCGACCAACCGTCCCGACGAATGGCTGTGCGTGGATCTCGGCAAGGCCTTCGACGTCCGCGCCGTGCAGATCAATTTTGCGGACGATCGGCTTGACGTTCCCTGCCCCGGCGAGATCCGTCCGGGCTCGCAGGCACAGTACATCGAGGAACGAGCCCTGTTTACCCGCTGGCTTTTGGAGGGCTCCGAGGACGGCGAACACTGGTTTGCGATCGAGGACAAGCGGCAGGCGCAGACCGATCTTTCCCACGATCTGACCGTGCGGGAGGATGGGATTTCAGCGCGTTATCTGCGTCTTTCCGAGACAGAGGTCCCGTATGGGCAGAATCCGTGCGTTTCCGGGCTTCGCGTGTTCGGGAAAGGTAGCGGCGCAAAGCCCGCGGCGCCGACATTTACGGCAAACCGCAGCGGTGATACGGATATGCTCGTCTCGATCGCGCCGCAAAAGGACGCGCTCGGCTTCAACATTCTGTTTGGCGACAGTCCCGAAAAGCTGTATCACAGCTGCACGGTGTTCCGATCCGGCGAGAAACGGATCGGCGCGCTGATCAAGGACAGAACCTATTGCGTCCGCGTGGACGCGTTCAACGAGAACGGCGTCACGGAAGGCGCTTGCATCAAATTAGCATAGGAGGACGGCAAGATGGATTTACCGAACAACTTTCTGATCGGCGCGGCGACGGCAGCGCATCAGGTGGAAGGCAACAACACAAACAGCGATTACTGGCTGCAGGAGCAGATGCCGCATTCAAGCTTCACCGAACCGAGCGGGATCGCCTGCGATCACTATCACCGCTACGAGGAGGATATCCGTCTGCTCGCAGACGCAGGGCTGAACGCCTATCGCTTCTCCGTCGAATGGGCGCGCATCGAGCCGGAGGAGGGTCGGTTCGACGAAGCCGAGATCGAACACTACCGTTCCGTGATCCGCTGCTGCAAAGCGCACGGCGTGGAGCCGATCGTTACGCTGATGCATTTCACAAGTCCCGCGTGGCTGATCCGAAAGGGCGGATGGGAAGCGGAAGGTACGGTCGAATATTTCCGCCGCTATGCCGCGTATGTTGCACAACAACTCGGGAATGAGCTTCGCTACATCTGCACAATCAACGAGGCGAACATGGGACTGCAGCTCGCCGCGATCTCCAAGCGGTTTATGCTCATGGCGGAGCAGGCGAAAAAAGCCGCCGCATCCGGCGCGAAGCAGGCGGAAGGCACCGTGCAGGTGGGCATGAACTTTGAAAAGATGATGGAGAACATGAAATTTGCCGCCATGGAAAACGCGCAGGCGTTCGGAACGCCGCAGCCGCAGATCTTTGTCAGCGCGCGCACGCCGCAGGGCGACGAACTGGTCATGCGGGCGCATCGGGCGGCAAAGGAAGCGATCCATGCGGTCTGCCCCGAGCTTCGGGTCGGGCTTACCCTGTCCCTGCACGATCTGCAGGCGCTGCCGGGCGGCGAAGCGTTTGCCGACGCGGCATGGGACGAGGAGTTCCGTCACTATCTGCCCTATATCGAGGACGACGATTTCCTCGGCGTACAGAATTATACGCGCACGCAGTACGGTCCGCAGGGACAGCTTCCCGCGCAGGAGGGCGCAGAGCTGACGCAGATGCAGTATGAGTTTTATCCGGAGGCATTGGAGCATGTGATCCGCCGCGTGCGCAAGGACTTCACGGGGGATCTGCTCGTGACCGAAAACGGGATCGCCGTTTCGGACGACAGCCGCCGCGTCGAATTCATCCGCCGCGCAATGGCGGGCGTTCGGAATTGCCTTGCGGACGAGATCCCTGTAAAAGGCTATCTGTATTGGAGCCTCATGGACAATTTCGAGTGGCAGAAGGGCTTTTCGATGACGTTCGGTCTGATCGCCGTCGATCGCGAAACGCTGGAGCGCACCCCGAAGGAAAGCCTTACGGTTTTAGGAAGCTGCACACGCTGAACCCCGAAAGGATAGGCGGCATGTATTATATCGGCGTCGATCTCGGCACGTCTGCGATGAAGCTTCTGCTGGTCAAAAATGACGGCGCGATCGTAAACAGCACCACAAAGGAATATCCGCTGCGCTTTCCGCATCCCGGTTGGTCGGAACAGGATCCGTCCGAGTGGTGGGACGCGCTGCTTTCGGGCGTCACCGAGCTTTTGATTGGCTTTGACGCAAACGAGGTCGTCGGCATCGGCGTCGGCGGACAGATGCACGGGCTGGTCGCGTTGGATGAAACCGACAAGGTCATCCGCCCCGCGATCCTCTGGAACGACGGACGCACGGCAGAGGAAACCGCGTGGCTCAATACCGCGATCGGCAAGGAGAAGCTTTCGGAATACACCGGCAATATCGCCTTTGCGGGATTCACCGCGCCGAAGCTTCTTTGGATGCAGAAGCATGAGCCGGAAAGCTTCGCGCAGATCAGCAAGATCATGCTGCCGAAGGATTATCTGAACTACCGGCTCACCGGCGTGCACGCCTGCGATTATTCGGACGCAAGCGGCATGCTGCTGCTGAACGTCAAGAACAAGCGGTGGTCAAAGGAAATGCTCGATATCTGCGGCGTGAACGAATCGCTGATGCCGAAGCTCTTTGAAAGCTACGAAGTGATCGGCACAGTGCTGCCCGAGGTCGCAAAGACGCTCGGTATTCCCGCTTCGGTCAAGGTCGTTGCGGGCGCGGGCGACAACGCGGCGGCAGCGGTCGGCACCGGAACCGTCGGAAACGGCGCCTGCAATATCTCGCTCGGCACATCCGGCACGATCTTTATTTCTTCCGATGCGTTCGGCGTCGATCCCTTGAACGGCTTGCACGCCTTTGCGCACGCGGACGGGCACTGGCACCTGATGGGCTGTATGCTCTCCGCGGCAAGCTGCAACAAGTGGTTCTGCGAGGAGATCCTCAAAACAACCGATTTTGCAAACGAACAAGTTGGCATGGAAGCGAACCTCGGTGACAACCGCGTGTTCTTCCTTCCGTATCTGATGGGCGAGCGCAGCCCGATCAACGACGTCGACGCCAGAGGGACGTTTGTCAATCTTTCGCTTGACACGACGCGCCGGGACATGGTGCAGGCGGTGATGGAGGGCGTGGCGTTTGCGATTCGTGACAGCTTCGAGGTCGCAAAGGCGATCGGCGTACGGATCGAACGCAGCAAGCTTTGCGGCGGCGGCGCGAAGAGCCCGGTGTGGCGCAAGATGCTTTGCAACATTCTGAATATCCCGCTCGATTCTCCGAAGACCGAGCAGGGCCCGGGAATGGGCGGCGCGATGCTCGCGATGGTCGGAACAGGCTTATATGCAAGCGTCAGGGACTGTGCCGACGCATTGGTGCAGGTCAGGGAAACGGTCTTCCCCGATCCGGCGCTTGCGGCAAAGTACGAGCGGCGCTATCAACAGTTCAAACGGATTTATCCCGCAGTAAAGGATTTTTATAAGAGCTTACAACAGGAGGTTTGATATGCAGCATTTTGAAAACATCCCCGTGATCCGCTACGAAGGACCGACAAGCAAGAATCCGCTCGCGTTCAAGTTCTATGATCCCGCTCGCGTCGTGATGGGCAAGCCCATGCGCGAGCATCTGCCGTTTGCCATGGCATGGTGGCACAATCTCTGCGCCGCAGGCACGGACATGTTCGGACGCGACACCGCCGACAAGTCGTTCGGCGCGGAAAAAGGAACCATGGAGCACGCAAAGGCAAAGGTTGACGCGGGCTTCGCGTTTATGCAGAAGTTAGGCATCCGCTATTTCTGCTTCCATGACGTCGATCTCGTTCCCGAAGCCGACGACATCAAGGAGACGAACCGCCGCCTCGACGAAATCTCCGACTACATCCTCGAAAAGATGCAGGGCACTGATATCCGATGCCTGTGGGGTACGGCGAATATGTTCTCTAATCCGCGCTACATGAACGGCGCGGGCAGCACGAACTCCGCGGAGGTGTTCTGCTTTGCGGCGGCGCAGATCAAAAAGGCACTCGATCTCACCGTGAAGTTAGGCGGCAGAGGCTATGTGTTCTGGGGCGGCAGAGAGGGCTATGAAACGCTATTAAACACCGACGTCAAGTTTGAGCAGGAGAACATCGCAAACCTCATGCATATGGCGGTCGATTACGGCAGAAGCATCGGGTTTACCGGCGATTTCTACATCGAGCCGAAGCCGAAAGAGCCGATGAAGCACCAATACGATTTCGATGCGGCGACAGCGATCGGATTCCTGCGTCAGTATGGGCTCGACAAGGATTTCAAGCTGAACATCGAAGCGAACCACGCGACGCTTGCGGGACACACCTTCCAGCACGATCTCCGTATCTCCGCGATCAACGGCATGCTGGGTTCCATCGACGCGAATCAGGGCGATCTGCTTTTAGGCTGGGACACGGACGAGTTCCCGTTCAACGTCTATGATGCGACCATGTGCATGTATGAGGTGCTGAAAAACGGCGGTCTGACCGGCGGCTTCAACTTCGATTCCAAGACGCGCCGTCCCTCCAATACCGATGAGGATATGTTCCACGCTTATATTCTCGGCATGGACACCTTCGCCTTGGGCCTTCTGAAAGCCGCGGCGCTGATCGAGGACGGACGGCTTGACGCATTCCTTGCCGAGCGTTACGCAAGCTTCCGCACCGGCGTCGGCGCAAAGATCCGCAAGCACGAAACTACGCTTTTGGAGCTCTCCGCCATTGCCGAGCAGATGGGCGCGCCCGCGCTTCCTTCAAGCGGCAGACAGGAGTATCTTGAAAGCGTCGTCAACAGCATTCTCTTCGGATAAATCTCAGCCTTTACAGCTGCCCCGCTTTGCATTGGCAGAGCGGGGCAATTTTGCTTATACAGATCTTCCTTCCGTAAACGGTCAAAGCCACGGGCATACCGAAACAGAACAGAATTCCGGGAATTGACGAAACCGGGAAAGTATGCTAATATGAGTTAGCGGCGGCTAACTCGTCGGGATCGGTATGTACTTTTATCGAGGGCATGCGCTTTCATAAGGGAAAACCGTGAGGATGGGCGGCGACCGCGGAAGGAGCTTGTATGAAGGAAAAGAAACAAAATGAAATAGCCGTCCTGCTGAACTATGCAGGGAATTATAAGGGGCTGACGTATCTGGGACTGGGGCTGTCCGCAGTCGCTATGATTCTGGGAATGCTGCCGTACATCTGTATCTGGCTGGTTGCGCGGGATCTGATCGCCGTCGCGCCGAACTGGACGGAGGCGGCAGGCATCTCCCGCTACGGGTGGATGGCGTTTATCTTCTCGGTCGCGGGCATTGCGGTTTATTTTGCGGCGCTGATGTGCACCCATCTTGCGGCGTTCCGCACGGCGAGCAATATCCGAAAAGCCGGTATGGCGCACCTGATGAAAACGCCCCTCGGATTTTTCGATTCCAACGCCTCGGGCTTGCTGCGCAACCGCCTGGACGGCGCCGCCTCCGAAACGGAAACCCTGCTCGCGCATAATTTAGCGGACATCGTCGGCACGGTTGCCATGTTTATCGCGATGATCGTGCTGATGTTTGTATTCGACTGGCGCATGGGCGCGGCGTGCCTGCTGGCGGCGGTCGTTTCCGTTCTCTCCATGTTTGCCATGATGGGCGGCAAAAATGCGGGTCTGATGGCGGAATATCAGGCGGCGCAGGACGCCATGAGCAAAGCCGGCACGGAATATGTGCGCGGCATCCCGGTGGTCAAGGTCTTTCAGCAGACGGTCTATTCCTTCAAGGCGTTCAAGCAGGCGATCGAGGAGTACAGCAGCAAGGCGGAGCGCTATCAGGGCGACGTCTGCCGCCTGCCCCAATCCGTCAATCTGACGTTCACCGAAGGCGCATTCATCTTTCTCGTGCCTGTCGCGCTTTTGATCGCGCCTGCCGCGCTGCAAAGCGGAAGCTTCGGCGCGTTTGTGACCAACTTCGCGTTCTATGCGGTGTTCTCGGCGATCATTTCCACGGCGCTCGCGAAGATCATGTTCGCGGCAAGCGGCACCATGCTTGCTAAGACGGCGTTGGGACGCATCGATCAGGTCATGAAAGCGCCGACGCTAAAGATCGCCGAGCATCCCGAAAAGCCCCGCGACAACAGCGTGGAATTCAAGGATGTGAGCTTTACCTATGACGGGTCGGCGCTGCCTGCGCTCGATCATGTTTCCTTCCGCGTGGAACCGGGACAAACGATAGCGCTTGTCGGACCGTCGGGCGGCGGCAAGACCACGGCGGCAAGCCTGATCCCGCGGTTCTGGGACGTGAACTTGGGCGCGGTGGAGGTCGGCGGCGTGGATGTGCGAAACACCGATCCGCATGTGCTGATGGATCAGGTCGCGTTTGTGTTCCAGAACAACCGCCTGTTCAAGGCGTCCATCCTTGACAATGTGCGCTCGGCGCGGCCGAACGCATCGCGGGAGGAGACGGAAGCGGCGCTTGACGCCGCGCAGTGCAGGGACATCCTTGAAAAGCTGCCGGACGGGATGGATACGGTGATCGGCACGGAGGGGACCTATCTTTCCGGCGGCGAGCAGCAGCGGGTCGCGCTCGCAAGGGCGATCCTGAAGGACGCGCCGATCGTGGTTTTAGACGAAGCGACCGCCTTTGCCGATCCGGAAAACGAGGCGATGATCCAAAAGGCGTTTACCAGACTGACGGAGGGACGCACGGTGATCATGATCGCACATCGGCTGTCGACCGTCGTCGGCGCGGATCGGATCATTGTGCTCGACGCAGGCAAGGTCGCGGAGCAGGGAACGCACGAAGCGCTTCTGAAGGCGGGCGGCTTGTACGCGCGCATGTGGGAGGAATACAACCGTGCCGTGCAATGGCGCATCTCGACGGCAGAGGAGGTACAATAACATGTTCGGAAAGAAGTTTCAACGGAAATATGCGCTGACCGATCAGGGCGTCAAGAACGTAAAGCACGGCGCGCTTTGGACGGTGATCGTCAACTTGGTCGTCATGGGCGGCATGGGCATTCTGTATCTGATGACGGAACGCTATATGGACACCCTGACAAACGGGACGAAGCTTCCCAATGCGCTTCTGTACATCGGGCTGGTGCTCGCGTTTCTGATCCTGTCCGTGCTGACGCATCTCAAACAGTATCAGGCAACGTACGGTCTGGTGTACGGAGAAGTCAAGAACACGCGCATCCGCCTGGCGGAGCGGCTCCGTAAGCTCCCGCTGGGCTATTTCGGCAAGCGGGACCTTGCGGATCTCACGGAAACCGTCATGGGAGACGTGAACCGGCTGGAGCACGTCTGGTCGCACTGCCTCGGGTATCTTTACGGGTCGTATATCTCCACGGCGATCATCGCGGTCGCGCTGTTTGCCTACAACTGGAAGCTTGCGATCGCGTGCCTGTGGGGCGTGCCCGTGGCGTTTTTGCTGCTGTTCGGAAGCCGAAAGCTTGCCGACCGGCACGCGCGTATCACCAAGGCGGCGGGGATCGCAGTTTCCGACGGCATTCAGGAAACGCTGGAAAACGTGCGGGAGATCCGTGCGACCAATCAGGAGGATCGCTTTTTACAGTCGCTGAACGGGAAGATCGACCGACATGAGGCGACCATGGTCAAGGGCGAGCTGTCCACCGGCATTTTCGTCAACGCCGCAAGCGTCATCATGCGGCTCGGCGTGGCGACGACGATCCTTGCGGGAACGGGCATGATCCTTTCCGGGCAGATCGACTTTATGCTGCTGTTTCTGTTCCTGCTCGTCATCACCCGCGTCTACGCGCCGTTCGATCAGGCGCTGGCGCTGATCGCGGAGATGTTCCTTTCGCAGGTGTCCGCCGACCGCATCACCGAGATCTATGAGGCGAAGACGTCGGAGGGCGCGGATCGGTTCGCGCCGAAGGGACACGATATCGTGTTCCGGAACGTGGACTTTGCCTATGACGAACATCAGGTCTTAAACGGCGTCAGCTTCACCGCCAAGGAGGGCGAGGTCACCGCGCTGGTCGGACCGTCCGGTTCGGGCAAAAGCACCTGCGCGCGGCTTGCTGCGCGGCTTTGGGACATCGACCGCGGGAGCATTGAGGTCGGCGGCGTGAATATCGCATCCGTGGATCCGGAGGTGCTGCTGACCGATTATTCGATGGTGTTTCAGGACGTGGTGCTCTTTGACGACACGGTGATGGAGAATATCCGGCTCGGCAAGCACGGCGCAGGCGACGAGGAGGTGCTCGCCGCGGCAAAGGCGGCAAACTGCGACGAGTTCGTGGAAAAGATGCCGAACGGGTATGCGACGCAGATCGGCGAAAACGGAGCCAAGCTCTCCGGCGGCGAGCGGCAGCGCATCTCCATTGCCCGTGCGCTTCTGAAAAACGCGCCGATCGTCCTGCTCGACGAGGCGACCGCCTCCCTCGACGTGGAGAACGAAACGAAGGTGCAGGGCGCGCTGTCGCGTTTGCTGCAGGGAAAAACGGTACTGGTCATCGCCCACCGCATGCGGACCGTGGAGGCTGCAGACAAGATCGTGGTCCTGAAAGACGGACAGGTCGCGGAGGAAGGAAGCCCGAAGGAGCTTCTTGCAAGGAAGGACGGCTTGTTCCGTCATATGGCGGAGCTGCAGACCGGCGGCGCGGCGTGGAGCATCTGACATCTTGATCACAGATCAGAAAAGGAGCTGTCCTGCGATACGCTTGCGTATCCGGGCAGCTCCCTTTGGTTTCGTCTTTCAAACGGCAGCGTGATCATCCCTTGCGCGCGTCGATCGGGCAATAGGTGTTTTGAATCTGCTCCCATGATGGCATAGATTGATACAGTGCGTCAAAGTGCGGCGTCGGAAAATCCGGCTTTTGACCTTTGAGCGTTCGGAACGCTTTGTCCAGGTCTTCCATTTCGCCCGGCGCGTGACGGCAGTGTTCGGTTGTGCAGAGCGCGCCGAGGCGCGTTCTCGACATCCAGTAGATGACAAGCTGAAGAAGCTTGTTTGTCAGTCCCGGTTCAAGAGATTTTTCGTCGCCGACCGGTCGAACGGGATAGCCGAGATCCATCAACAGACGATAGGCGTCTCGCACGGCGTCGAGCAGGAGCTTTCGTTCCGCTTTTGTGGATTTTTTCAGATCGCAGCCCGTTTTGTAGCAGAGATACACCACCGGCAGGATGAACGCCGCATGGTATTTCAGCCATGCGTCCATGTTGTCGCAGAAGACGATCGAGAGCCTGCTGCCTTGAAACAGGCTTGTCAGCAGTGCTTTTTCCTCGTCCGACGCGTCCGAATGCGCTTTGCCGACGGTCAGCCTGCCGTCGCCGGTATGGACCGCGGTGAGCATTCCGTTTTCCCGCGTTCCGGCAGTGGAACCGAAGCCGAAGAGAACGCTTTTCGGCGACGCGGATGCGTTCAGAATACGCTGTTCCATTTCCGAAGCCGACAGGTTATTGCCGACGAGCACAACGATCGGGCTGTTGATACGCGCCAGATCGTCGAGGATCGCCTCCATCTGCCGATACTGCATGACGGCAAAGACGGCGTCGTATCGCGTGTCGTCCGGCTTTTCCAGCACATGCGGATGATCGACCGTATCGTTCCTTTGGATGTAATGATGAATGCGCAGCCCGTCCCGTTCGAGCGTTTCCTTCCATGCGCCGCGGGCGATCACCGTCACGTCGTTGTCGCCCTTCATCAGCGCATGCGCAAGCTGTCCGCCGATCACGCCCGCGCCGTAAACCAAAACCTTCATAGTCCGCCTGCTCCTTCCCAATAAGCTCATACAGTCAGTCCCGATAATCCGGGCAGCGCAAGGTATCGATGATCCGAAAATCGCAGCAGGGCGCGCCGTTGCCGATGGTTCCCGTTCTCGCCCATTTGAGGTTCTTGTGCAGAAGGACGTGCTCCGTCAGCGTTTTGTATACGGCGATCGCCGGAAAGATGTTCGTCTGCGTATGCTGCTGCAATGCCTTTGGAATTCCCTTGTTTTCCTCCGTCAGTCGGCGAAAGCGCCGGTTTGCTTCCGACTTGATCTTTCGGAGCTCCTGCTTTGAGAAATCGCTTTTCGCGCCGTTTGCCATCATCGATACGATCGGATTCATTTCGCGCCTCCTTCTGTCTTTTTCACCGACAGATACCCAAACCACACCATCATCCCCGCGTTCATGCAGAACGTATCGATCCCGTTGGAAAAGGGCGTTGCAGGCACGAGAAACTTCACCGCCGAGAAAAGCGCCATCCACAGAAACGGCGTAAACAGCAGCGATGTCTTTTTCAGCGCCGTTTTGTTCCGCAGAGTAAACGTTACGAGCAGAAACAGCGGGATCACCGCAAGCAGATCGGCAGCGATCTGCGTCCCCTGAAACATCCGTATCACATCCTCCGACATGGAAAGCGCAGCGGACGGATCGCCTTTTCGCATGTTCCACGCGTAGGCATAGATCCCGCAGGAAACGGTGAAGTGGATCAAAAGCCACCCCACCGGCAGCAGCATCATGGAATATCGCAGGACGGATTTGCGCTTCTCCTCCGTCACAAGCTCCGCCGTGCGTACACAGCCCGCCATCAGAAAAGGGACGCCGATCACCCCTAAAAGCAGCGTCAGCGCAATTTTCCATAAGGAGTAGTCCGCGCCGTGCCCCGCTTTCAGAACGGAAAACACCTCGCTGACCGGCTGCGGATCGACATAGCCTAAAAGCCAGTCACCGACGCCGAACAGCGCACAGCCGACAAGTCCCGATATCCAATATTTTCGATTCCCTTGCATCATCGATCCTCTTTTGTTCCTCCTTGCCTGACCGGCGTTAGCGTTGTCTAACTTGCCGACGAAAAGACTGCCCACCACACAACCGTCCATCTTCGACGCATTGCAGGATGGGCGAAACGAATAAGTTAGCATCTGCTAACTATTATACGCCATGGCAAGTTATTTTTCAAGACGGAAGTCTGACAAAGTGCCGTCCTTCGACCGATCCCCTGCCGAACGGTCGACGTTCGGAAGGTGCTTTGTCGGTTTGTCGGAAAGGGCAAACGCGCTTTTCAAGACGGCTGACGGCGGACCGTGTCTGAAACGACGAGCAGGGTGCCGGCGATCATGACGGCGAGGGCAAGAAGGTAGAGCCATGTCAGGGATTCTTTCAGGATGAGAAAGGAAAGGATCGCGCCGATAAAGGGCGCGGCGGCGTAATACGCGCTGGTCTTTGCGGCGCCGAGCGTGTTCTGCGCGCGGATGTAAAGAAAGATGCTGAGCCCGTACGCGACAAAGCCGAGCATGAGCGATGCGGCGATCTGCCAAATGTCGGGAAACGGTTCACGAAGAAGCAGCGCAATGAGAAGCGCGCCGAGCCCGGAGCCAAGCCCTTTCAGGATCACGATTTGATAGGTATTTTTTGCGGAGAGCTTTCGCGTGCAGTTGTTTTCGAAGCCCCAGCAAGACGCCGCGAGCAGGACAAACAGCGAGCCGGACGAGAGCCGGAAGCTTTCCGCGCCCTCAAAGGACAGGATCGCGCTTGCAAGGGTGATCAGGACGATCGCAAGCCAGAGCCGCTTCGATACCGCTTCCTTGAAGACGGCAAGCGCAATGATGGTCGTCGCGACGATCTCGAAATTGCCGAGCAGCGACGCCGAAGCGCTTGTGCCGCGGCGCACGCCGATCATCAGGAAGATCGGCGCAGCGATATCGAGCACGATCATGCCGATCACATACGGGAGATCGCTTTTGCCCAACCGTTCATAGTTTCTCCTGTCCTTACGCACAAACAGCGACAGGATCCCGACGCCGATTCCCGCGCCGAGATACAGAAGCGCCGCAAGCATCGTCGGCGCGATGTCTTTTAAAAGCAGTTTTGAAAAGGGAAAATTCACCGCATAGAACGCGGCTGCCGAGAATGCGAGAAGGATCGCCCTGCCCCGGTCATGCGTACTTTTCATGGGAACGCCCTCGCTTACGCGTCAGCCGAGATGCGGCGCCGTCGAAAGGAAGAACCCGGCGATCTGCTCCGGCGTGTACGCGTCATGCTCAAACCACCAGCGCACGGTCTCCGCAAAGCTGCAGACCGTCTGATCGAGCAGATATTCGCGGGGCGTCCTGCCGTCGGACGCGGCGAGACAGCCGTCGAACACCTGCGTGAGATATTCCTTGAGATACCGCATGAAGATCTCGCCGCTTTCACAGGACAGCAAGCCGCGCAGATACGAGCGGCTGTCCTGCAGATGGTAAAGGATGTGCGTGAGCTTTTCCGAGATATCTCCGGTCTCGGCGGAAAAATCGTGGGTGGGCTCCTTCATAAGATGCGAGGAAAAGACATGGTCGAAGATCCTTGTGCAGAGCGTCCGTAAAAGATCGTCCTTCGTCTCAAAATGGGCGTAGAACGTGCTTCTGCCGATGTTCGCTTCGTCGATGATCTCCTGAATCGAGATCGAGGAATAGGACTTCTTTTCCAACAGCCGTACAAACGCCTCGTACACCGCCTGCTCCGTTTTTGCCTGCCGTCTGTCCATGCTCCGCCTCCGAACCCGTCTTTCGTAATCAAACAAGCTATTCATAAACGAACAGATTGTTCGGTAAAAGTATATCCATCCGCTTGATCTCCGTCAAGAACAGAACGCCGCATCTGTAAGATACCGAACAAAAACGCGAAAATGTCAGATTACGGACGAACGCGCGGGAACGTGCGGGATCGGATCTGCTGCGGCAAGGCTCTTGTTGAACGGCGCCGAAATCGGTATAATGATCACGGAACAGATTCTCGGTGAAAGCAAAGCGAAACAAACAGGAGGAATGGAATATGAAGGGGATTGCATACGACGCCGGATATTTCTCGCTGATCATCGCAAAGGAGCGCCGGGACTGAGATCCGAAACCCTGTAAAGCGGCGCAACCGTTTTTTTCACAAATCCCGTCTCCGAGCGGAACGGTATCACGGATCGCCGAAAAGAAAGAACCCTGTCGTTTCCGAAAAAACAACAGGGTTCGATCGCGCACAATTGAACTGTGCATCGGGAGGGAAAAGAACTTAATGATCTGCGGAACCGTCCTCGATTGCAGGCAGAAAAGGCAGCTCGTAGCTGTTGTTTGTTGCGATATCGGACATTTCAAAACGGATGACTTCCATTTCGACGTTTGTGTACTGTTCCATTTTATCAGCCCTCCATGCTGTTTACTTCATTGAAATATGCAACCGCAGCTTGATTGTACAGGTACATCGCCTGGACGAGCGGCTTCAGATTTGCGTACGTCCATTGGTTCGCCGCGTTGTCTTCATCGCTGTCGAAAGCGGCCTGCTGTTCCTCCGTCATGCTCAGCACCTTATACGCATAGCTCAGCGCGCTGTATTCGACCTTAAGAACCTGTCCGTTTGCATCTTCGACCGCGGTCGTGTAGGTATTGCAGAGGAACAGCGCATAGACGTCGGGAATATCGATGTAATACTTCGAATCGCTCTGCTGTGTGGGCGTGGCTTCCATTCCGTTCACCTTAAAGGTGTAATCCTCGATGCTGCTGCCGCTGTCCAGAACAAAGTAATGCCGGATGACCGTGCCGGAGTTCAGAAGCAGACTGCTGCCGCTGTACGTGATGCCGTCTAAGGTACCGGAAATCTTTGCTTCATAGTCCTTCAGCGTGTTCGCATCGACAGCCGCTACGGCTTCGCTTTGCAGAATGTTCGCACGGTTGTCCGTATTGTGCCCGAAGAACTGCTGTGCGTAGCTTCCGAAGTCATTCATGGCGGTGGCGACCTTATAGAGGTTTGTATCCGACCCCATCAGCTCGCGCGCCTTGTTGAGATAGTGCTGTACCGAGTATGCCCAACCGGTGTCCGTAACGTCTTGCTCATGATAATAGAGCGGCAAACGGGTTCTGTCGCCGGAATACAGACGCAGTGTCACGGCGTCGTTGTACTGCGTGGCGGCTTTCTCCACGGGGAAGATGTAAAGCGTCTGGCCGTCGACGACGCTCGTCGCCGCATCCGCCACCTTATAAGGCTCGCCGCTGAGCGTAACATAGAGGTCGGAATCCGCTTCTACGACGGCAGGCGGGATGTACAGCCATGCGTTCAGTGTGATCCTGCCTTTCAGATGCAGGTTGAAGCCGTGGAACTGCGCGACGTCGGAGATGGATTCGCCCGCGTCGAAGATGGCAAACCAATCGTGATCGTCCGCATTGTCGACGACCTGATTGGTGCCTTCGAGATGCCAATAATAATTGTTTGCGCCGTCTTTGATGTTGAACTTATAAATGTTGTCCGTGGCGTATTCGGTCGAATATCCATAGTAGGACGGATCCTTTTCCGGAATACGAAGCGGAACGCGCGTATCCGACCACGCCAGCGTGCCGCTGCTCAGATCCAGAAACTTTCTTGTACCGTCATTCTTGATATAATAGTCCGACCCGCTGACGGTGATTGTCCAGGTGTATGTGCCGTCGGCGATCGCGTTTGTTGATTGCCCCGCGTTGCAGATGTAATAATCAAAGCAGCTGAGGCTCGACCGATCGGTGCGCATATAATCCACCTTCGCGGTGAAGCCGCCGCTTGCGTTCGCGCCGAGCGCAAACGCCTGACCGCCTTCGGAAGCGATATTGTCAGGGTGATTTCTGACGTTATTGGATGCCCGATATGCATGTCCGACGATCACATAGGAATGACCGCTTTGAATCTCGCTCAGCGCCTTGATCCGGTGATACACAACCGTGCCGCTTCCGCCTGTTTCTCCGCTGTCGGTGTTTTCATAGATGTAAACCTTCTGACTGCCGCCTTGCTGCGCTTCCAGAGAATCGCCTCTCAGATACAAGGCGCAGGTTCGTCCGCTTGCGACAGTGGAAAGCTGCGCCTGTCCGGAACTGAGATTTCCGACGTTGACAGAGGCAGCCGAGGAGACGCCCGATACCCAAGAGACATAGAAGTCAAATTTTAAATACTGTCCGTCGCTGATGCGCTTGATCCGCCAACCGTTGCTTTCGTTGACAAGTGTATACGCGAAATCTGTCGCACCGGAGCTTGCGGAGAGATAATAGGTCTTGCTGACGTCGAGACTGTCTGCGGGAGCATAGTCCGCCATTGCCGTCGCCGGGAGCAGCGCTGCCGTCAACAGCAGTGCCAGAAAGAGTGAAACGACGCGTTTTTTCATAATTCCGATCCTTTCCGAATGCCTGCATACGTTCTGAGATACAAGCTTCATTTTCTATATTATTGTATCGAAATATCGAACGGGAACGCCATCGCTTTTTTGTTTATTCTATCGGTACTATTCGCCCTGTTTTTGGGAAGAATCGGTTTCCGCGAAGCACTTTTGTCAAAACAGATTAAAATTCGAGGAAAAGCGAACAAACGGACCGTCGCGCAATCTTTTGCACTGTTTGCCTTCCTTTCTTACGGACGGAAACGGCAAAGAAAAAAGACCGGCTTTTGCACCGGTCGTATACGGAATCTGATGGGGTCAGATGCGGGGATCCGTCCGTTCGCAGGGCGAGATCCGGATCAGACGGACCTCGAGCAGATCCAGGAGCGCGTCGATCTCCAGCTCGCCGTTTTTGGTCGAAGCGGCGTATTTACCGATCGCCGGGACGGAGCGCGCCGCAAGCGTGTTCAGCTCCGCAAGGGTCAGCCGATCCGTCGCGCCCATCGAAAGCCACGTATCAAAGGAGCTGCCGCTGTGCCGGTTGACGACCGTCTCGGTGACGGTGTATTCGCCGTTCGGTAAGCCGCGCAGGGCGATGTGGACGTCCAACTGCTGCTCCGGGGAGAAGGGCGTATAGCGATCGGTAAAGGTCATATCGAACCGTTCGCCGCGCGCGTACAGCTGCGAGAAGTGACGGTAGTTATAAAGCAGGAGGATACAGTCCGCGTTTTGCTTCGTCGCGATCCATCCGTCGCCCTTGCCGAGAAGCGTATCGCCGAGTTCCCGAAGCAGCGTAAACGCGTAGTAGCTTGCCTTCGGAATGCCGTTTGCGGTAAACAGCCCGAGCCCGCCGAAATACAGCTGCTCCGGCTGCGGCGCTTCGCCCATCCAGTCGGTCAGGGACCAATAGCCGAAGCTCGCGAGGCGGTCGTAGTTTTCGGCGATCCCCTTTACGATATAGCAGGATTTGAAGCAGGTATCGTTCAGAAGGTCCTGCTGGCTCGGCGTGTTGTTCCATTCGGTCAGATAGATCGGCAGCGCCTCGCACTGCAAGCCGCGGCGCTCGCTTTGCGCCTGCAGAATGAACCTGCCGAGCCCGTCCGCGGATTCGCGCAGCGCCATCGGCCGCGCAAAGCCGAACGATTGATTCCCGCTGAGCTCGTCGGCAAACACCGTATCATAATAATGGAAGCACAGCGCATCGGGAAGGCAATCGTTTTTGCGGCACCATTTCAGAAACGGGATATACCAGTTCTCGTAATGCTCCTCCAAAACATAGAAGGTCGGCGGCATGGCAAGGACGGTCGACGGATCGCGCCGCTTTACCGTCGTATAGGTCGCCTTCCAGAAGCGGTAAAACGCCTCGCTGCTCGAAAAGCCGTACATGCTTTCCGGCGTGTCCGGCTGATGCCAGAGGGAGAAGCGCCACGTCCGGATCTCGTCGAGCCCGTACCGCCGGATGATATGCGCGAAAAACGCGTCGACCAGCGCGGACCATTTTTCGAGCGACGCGGGTTCGCCGACCGCATATCCGAAGATCTGTTTTTTCGATCGCGCAAGCGCCTCCGGCATGAAGCCGAGCTGAATCATCGGCTTCAGGGAAATCGAGCGCAGAAAGTCGAGCGCCTTATCGACATATGCAAAGCTGAACACCGGCTTCCCGATGGCGTCCTCCGCGTACACATGCATATCGTCGGAGAAGATCCCGTTGAATTTCACATAGGAAAACCCGATATCCCGCTGTATGCGTGTAAGCAGCGCCTGCACCTCGGCGGACAGAAGTGCGCTTGCGCGCGTGACGCCGCATAGATCGCGCCATGTGTGTTTGAGATGCGCAAGCGTGTTGTCCGCATGCACGGCAGCGCGGCAGGAAACGGTTTGCAGCGCCGCGTCGTCGCCCTGCTTTTCGAGGTATTTCTTCAACCCGCTCATATAGTCGTGCTGTTCGATCGGACGGGTCGCGGCGTCCATCTGCGGCTTCTCCTCGGATTGCTTGCGGTACAGGCTCGGAAGAATGCCGTATTCCTTTTTAAACGCCTGCACGAAGGCGTAGCTGTTCGGAAAGCCCGCGTTTGCGGAGATCGTCTCGATGGTGTCGCTGGTTTTCAAAAGCTCGTTGGTCGCATGGTTCAGACGCACCCGCTGCAGATAGTTTAAGAACGTCATGCCGAACTGCTTTTCGATGAATTTGGACAGATACGGCGCGGAAAGATGCACGCGGTTCGCAAGCTCGGAAAGCGTGAGGTTGCTTTGAAAGTCCTGATGGATGATCGCGCTGATCTCCGCCATGCGCTCGGTGTAGCGGTGCGCGTTGCGGTGCCGCGCCTCCGAATCCTCCACCTTAAAGCTCAGGTACATGGCGTCCATCAGGGAATAGATCAGCGACCAGTTGCGAAGCTCATAGCCCAAATGCCCGTCGGCGTTGTTCTTCACGATGCGCGCGATCAGACGGCGCAGGGAATCGTAGGAGGCGTCGTCGCCGAACATGGCGCTGTTGCAGAGAAAGTCCGGGTGACGGGGCGCGGGCAGCGTCCGCTCAAAAAAGTGCTGATCAAACGAGATGGAGACGACGGCGCAATCGGTGCCGAGGCAGGTGCAGGGCGTCTGCGACTCCACGGAAAAGACGTCGTCCGCATGCGCGATGAACAGCTCCTTGCCCATTGTGACCTGCAGACTTCCGGTCAAAAGCATATAGACGGTGAACAGATCCGATTCCAGCGAAGCGTCGGCGTCGATCCTTCGGATGGCGCAATACATATGTTTTCCGCAGGCATAGCTTGCGATCGTCTTGACGTCCGGCATAACCATTCCACCTCCGTGCATGATTATACCACGTCTGCGGCAAAAATCAAGCGATAAAAGATTAAAAATCAAAGGTCGGCATAAAAACATTTAAAAATTAACCGAAAGAAAGAAAAAACGAAATGAAAAAACGATAAGCCTGCGGTGGCTGAATTTTGGAAAATGCCGTAACATGACGGCAGAGAGGTGAGAATATGAAAACGCCCATTCTGGAAATGAAGCACATTCGAAAAACATTTGCGAGCACCGTTGCACTGGGCGACGTGTCCTTTGACGTATACCCCGGCGAGATCCGCGGGCTGATCGGCGAAAACGGCTCCGGCA
>CALGGM010000033.1 GCA_937915925.1 uncultured Clostridia bacterium
AGAAGGAAGCATGGTACGCGCGGGAAGCGCGCGATCTACCGCTGTAACGAAGTGGTTCAGCGACGCGCTGCGACCATATGAGACCATTGGTGGATCGCGAAGCGAGGCGGAAGGGTTGTCATTACTCTTTCCTTCCACGACCCCAAAACACATCCCACAGAAAAGCGATCCTGTGGTATACTTTTTTTATCAAAAGGTGTAACACTTTCGGGCTTGAAATCGTCTATACAGTAGAGAGGGCAAGGAGGGAGACTGCCGAATGCTGTTGTTGCTGCTGATGTTGGACAGCGAATCGGACCGCGTGCTGATCGGCGAGCTGTTCACACTGAACTTTTCTCGCATGAAGCGCGAGGCGATGTGCATTCTACACGAAGAAAGCACGGCAGAGGACGCCGTGCAGGATACGTTTGTGCGCTGTATTAAGAAGATCGACACGCTCCGAGACCTTCCGGCGCACGCGAGGTCGGTGTATCTTCTCGCCGCGGTCCGGCATACCTCGCTGGATAAGCTTCGAAAGCGCGCGGCGCATCCGAGCGTTCCGATCGAGGAGATCGAGCTTTCGGACGAAAGCGCTTCGGTGGAGGAACGTGTGATGAAAAGCCTCACCGTACAGAAGGTGAAGGAGGCGTTTTGTAAGCTTTCCGAAAGTCAGCAGGACGTGCTCAATTATAAATATCTTCTGGAGCTGAAGGACGGCGAGATCGCAAAGGCGCTCGGCGTTTCCAAAGCGTCGGTGCGCGTGTACCTGATGCGCGCGAAAAGAGCGATACTTCGGATCTACAGGGAGAACGGCTATGCGGAATAAATCGTTTGAAAAGCTGCTGAAAGATGCGATCGTTCTGGCGGCGGAGGAGCGTGGGACCCGCCTGGATCGCGAGCCCGTCGAGCCGGCGCCGCTTGTTGCACAGGCGCGTTTGGACGCGGTGCTGAACGGAAAGCGGAAGGAACCGAAGCGGACCGCTTCCGACGCATCTTCGGAACAGCCGAAAAAGCTTGCGCAGCGTCGGCTTACCTACGTGCTTACCGCGGCCTCGGCTGCCGCTGTGGTCCTTGTCGCCGTGTTTCTCATCGGCACGGGCGGTCTTCTCGGAACGAAATCGGTAAAGGACGCGGTCATGCCCACGGAGCAACCGCTCATGCAGACGGAGACCACCGCCGCGCCGGGAGCGCCGGGTGAACAGGAACTCGGAGAACCGCTGCCGTTTGCGAGCGCGACCTTTGCGGACAAAACTGCGGCAAGCACCTCCATGATGCGCTTTTATGAGGAAAATCGCACGCTGCTGATGGCGGTAGCTGAGGATCTGAAAGTGCCGGAGCACGTCGAGATCAAAAACGGCGTTGTATATCCAATCAAGGACGACGGCTTTGTGGACTGGGACCATCCGTATGCGTCGATGACGGATGCGATCAGGGCATTTCTGGACCTTCCGGACAGTGTGGACTATGTCCTCTTCTGGAATGATTCGATCTTTCACGTCTCTCTGCAATGGACGAACGACAGCGGGTATTATTCGACTGAACTTGTTTTCGCGGAAGACGGGCAGAGAATCGTAAACATGATGTCCGAAAAAGGCGGCTCAACGCTGGAACCGGTGTATGAAGACGGTGCATGGGGCGTCTATACGATCTGCTGGCAGAAAGCGCCGTACTATTATAATGCAAGCTATGCGTTTGGACGGGAAACCGGCGTCTGGGAGACGGACGATGTTCCGTTCCTGTATCTGGAGCTGCTTGACGACGGAACGGCGCGCATCCTTGAAAGGTTCGAAGACGCAGATATCCGGGCGCACTATGCATGGGACTATAACAGAGATTGCTTCAGGATCACTTTTTCCGATCAGACCGTTGTCAGTACGGCAGAGCTGCATATCAATACGGACGCCATGACGCTGACGCTTGCGGACGGCAGTACCGTCGAGGCGACACGGGCAGAGGGCGTCGTGCTGCCGCTGCGCGCGTCGGATACGGACAGGACACGAAACACTGCCATGCTCCCGGCCGTCTGTCCGGCGTATGCACTCGGGACAAGCGCGAAAGAGCCGATCGAGGGGATCCTGTTCCGGTATGACCTTGACGGGGACGGCACGGCGGAAACGATCTCGTTCCGGCAGAGCCCGGACGACGGCGATACGCCCGTCATCATTTCCATCGACGAACGCGAATATCCGCTTGCGGAGTTGGATCCGAGGGATAAAGTCAGACAGGCGATCCTGCTGAAGCCGGATCCCGCGTCGGAGGATCTTGCACTTGTGCTGACAACGGAAGACCTTTATGCGGACTGGAACGAAACCGCGATCCTTTTGCTGCACGGCAGGGAAGTACGGGAAATCAAGGGAGAATACAACGACGCATATGCTTATCTGCAGGATGGATCACTGCGCATTACCGCCCGATGCTGGCTGATGGGGACGTATTACGGCAGTCGCGCGTACTCAGGAACAGAATTGAAGCCGGAGTCGGAATGGTATGAAACCGGCGTTCTCGACAGAGTGAAGGATTGGACGCGGGAGAAGCAGATTGAGTTTAACTACCTGTTCAAAGTGGTCCGCGACCTGCCCTGCACGATCGACGGCAAGCCTGCCGTGATCGAGCCCGGCACGTGGGTGTATCTCCTGCGTTGGAAGGACACGGATGATTTTGCGAAGGTCATGACCGAGGACGGCAGGATCGCAACGCTGACATTTACGCCGGAGTACGATCGGTATTTGGACGGCACGACCTACGTGAGAGCGTATCTGATCGACGGCATCGACGCGGAAACGTACTTCGACAATCTCAATATGGCAGGGTGAGCTATGAAAAAGAAATGGGTCAAAACAGTCATAATCGTATGCGTGATCGTGCTTGCGGTGCTGTGCGTTCCGATTCGACTTGAGTATAAGGACGGCGGGTCGATCTTGTATGCGGCGGTGCTGTATCGGATCACGCTTTACCATCAATATGCTTGGGAAGGAACGGACGAGAACGGCGACGTCTGGTTTGCGAATGGCAGCGAACGCGTCAAAGCCAAACCCGGCGAATGGTGGGAGCTTGGCGGGACAGAGGTCGTGATTTGCGGCGTCACGGTATATGATAACACCGGGCTAAGAAAGGTTTCCGACGCGCCTGAAGAATAGAGAAACAGGTCGTCCATGCGACGTCTTGTCACCAGAGGCGCGCAGCGGCGGAAGGATGATGACACAACGGAGGTGCGCGGCAAAGCACGCGCCGCTGTTATGCGGCAGGCGGGCGGATAATATCCGCCCCTACGGGTAATCGCGTTCTTTCTTGCCTCCCCTGTGCAAGGGGAGGTGGATCGCGAAGCGAGACGGAAGGGTTGTTTCCCGTTCCGCTGTTTTGAACCGTGCGAAACTGAACGGTCGGATGATATCCGCCCCTACGGGTAATATTCTTCTTGAGGGTTCTTGTAACCGGTTCGATAGGAGCATAACGGATTTATCTTCAAAAGTCCATATGAACGTATTTGGAGAATTTACAACCAATGGTTGGATTATATGGATAAAAGAAAGAGCGGTCAAGCGACCGCTCTTTATGCGTTTTGATTACAGCTCGGCAATCAGCGTATCGAGAGAATCCTTCGCGTCGCCGAGCAGCAGGCGTAAACCGTGCTTACGCGAGTAGAGCGGATTCTCAACGCCCGCGTAGCCGGGCTTCAGGTCGAAGTTGCAAACGATGACTTCCGGCGCCTCGTCGACGTTCAGGATCGGCATACCGTAGATCGGCGTGCCTTCCGCTTCACGCGCGGCGGGATTCATGACGTCGCTTGCACCGACGACCACGACCGCGTCACAGGTCTTAAAATCGTCGTTGATCGCGTCAAGCTCATAAAGGTGCTCGTAATCGACGTCCGCTTCGGCAAGCAGCACGTTCATGTGACCGGGCATGCGTCCCGCGACCGGATGGATCGCAAAGCGCACCGTCGCGCCGTTTGCTTCAAGCTTGTCGCAAAGCTCCTTGACCTTGTGCTGCGCCTGCGAAAGCGCCATGCCGTAGCCCGGAACGATGATGACGTTCTTTGCGTCTTTTAAGGAGAACGCGGGCGCTTCGGCTGCCTCCTGCTTCGGTTTGGTCTCCGAAAGCTCGGCAATCAACGTATCGAGGGAATCCTTCGCATCGCCGAGCAGCAGGCGTAAACCGTGCTTACGCGAGTAGAGCGGATTCTCAACGCCCGCGTAGCCGGGCTTCAGGTCGAAGTTGCAAACGATGACTTCCGGCGCCTCGTCGACGTTCAGGATCGGCATACCGTAGATCGGCGTGCCTTCCGCTTCACGCGCGGCGGGATTCATGACGTCGCTTGCACCGACGACCACGACCGCGTCACAGGTCTTAAAATCGTCGTTGATCGCGTCAAGCTCATAAAGGTGCTCGTAATCGACGTCCGCTTCGGCAAGCAGCACGTTCATGTGACCGGGCATGCGACCCGCGACCGGATGGATCGCGAAGCGCACCGTCGCGCCGTTTGCTTCAAGCTTGTCGCAGAGCGACTTGACCTTATGCTGCGCCTGCGAAAGCGCCATGCCGTAGCCCGGAACGATGATCACGTTCTTCGCGTCCTTCAGGGAGAACGTTTCTTCGGGCTCGGGCTCGGGTTCGGGCTCCGGTTCGGGAGCGGGGGCTTCCTCCTTCTTTTCGCCGGGCTTGTCGAGCTTCACGGTCTTGCCGAGCAGGATGTCCATCAGATGACGGTTCATCGCGCGGCACATGATTTGCGTGAGCAGCAGTCCTGAGGATCCGACGATACCGCCGACCGCAACGAGTAGGACGTTCGAAATCGCCATACCTGCGATCGCGCCCGCAACGCCGGACAGCGAGTTCAAGAGAGAGATCGCGACGGGCATATCCGCACCGCCGACGCGCATTGCGAACAGCCAGCCGAACAGCAGCGCCGCAACCGCGCAGATCACGAGCGAAACGATCTGAAGTCCGTTGAACGCCGCAAGCACGACGCCGACGAGGCACGCGACGAGCAGCAGCACGGACACGAGGCTGTGCCCTTTGAACTTCTTCGGGCGGCTGTCGATCTTACGTGCAAGCTTCAGCGCGGCGATGAGCGAGCCGGTGAAGGTGATCGCGCCGATGACGAGCGCGAGCGCCGCAGTGACGTTTGCAAAGACGGTGCTTTCTGCATTCACAAGCTCGATCGCGCCGACGAACGCGCTTGCGAGACCGCCGATGCCGTTCAAAAGCGCGACGGTCTGTGGCATTTCGATCATCTTGACCTTCTTTGCCCAGACGAGACCGATGACAAGACCGACTGCCATTGCGCCCAGCGCGGCAAGCAGGATCCAGAACTTAAAGACCGTCAGCGCGTTCCATGCGGTCAGCACGATCGCAAGCGCCATCACGCAGGTGCAGACGAGGTTGCCCGCGACCGCGGAGCGGACCTTGCTCTGCATCGAAAGACCGACGAGCACGAACGCCGAGAGAACGGCGGAGAGGACGAAAAACAGCGTGATACTCATTCGTTGTCGCCCTCCTTGTTCTTTTTGTTGAACATGCGGAGCATCTTATGCGTGACCGCAAAGCCGCCTGCGACGTTGATCATGGCAAGCGCCGCGGCTAAAAATGCGATCGCCATCATGATAAAGCGTCCGCCGATCGCGCAGACGATGCCCGCGAGCAGCGCGCCGAGCACGGTCACGCCGGACAGCGCGTTCATGCCGGACATCAGCGGCGTGTGCAGAAGGCTCGGGACCTTCTTGATGATGATGTAGCCGAGCACGGAAGCCACGGCAAAGACCGCGACCAGAATGATCGGTCCCCAGACCGGGTGCTGAAGAACGTTAGATGCTGCGGGAGCCGCTTCATGAAGCGGCTCCGTTTCAGCGAACATTGAGAACAGAATGTTCATTATTCCTCCGGATTACAGAAGGCCCATTGCTTCCATCGCGCCCTTGTGGACGAGCTTTTCGCCGTCGGTGACGAGGATGGATGCGTCGATCGGGTCGTTCATGTCGAGAACGATCTTGCCGTCATGGGTCAGGTGCTTGGTGAGGTTATAGACGTTATGCGCAAACATCCAGGTCGAGCTCGTGGGCAGGAAGCCGGGGATGTTCTTGACGCCGAAGATCGTGACGCCGTGCTTGACCTCGGTGTCGCCGGGCGTGGTGATCTCGCAGTTGCCGCCCTGGTCGATCGCGATATCGACGATGACGGAGCCGGGCGCCATGGACTTGACCATGTCTTCGGTGACCATGACGGGCGCGAGTCTGCCGGGAACGAGTGCGGAAAGGAATACGATGTCCATATCCTTGATGACCGGACGCAGCGCTTCGCGCTCCTTCTCCAGCCATTCGCCGGTGATGGCGTTTGCATAGCCGCCTGCCGCAACGGAGACCTCATCCGGGATGCCGAGATCGACGACCTTTGCGCCGAGGGACTGTGCCTGTTCACGCGCTGCGGAGCGGATATCCGCCGCATACACGACTGCGCCGAGACGCTTTGCGGTAGCAAGTGCCTGCAGACCCGCAACGCCGACGCCGATGACCATGACCTTCGCGGGCTTGATGGAGCCGACCGCGCAGAAGATGTTCGGGATGAACTTTGCGAGCTTTTCCGCCGCCATGACGATGCCGCGGTAGCCTGCGCAGGTGCTCATGGAGGTCAGAGCGTCCATGTTCTGTGCGCGGGATATACGCGGGATGCCGTCCAGCGTCAGACCGATGATGCCGTTTGCCGCCATCTTCTTGACCATCTCATGATTGACGGGGGACGCCGGATGGATGAACGTGATGAGGTACTGACCGCGCTTCATCATGTCGACTTCGTGCATGCCGTACTTCTCGTTGAACAGCGGCTCCTTGACCTTCAGGATCAGGTCCGCACGGTTGTAGATGTCGCGAACGTCGTCAACGATCTCCGCGCCTGCTTCCGCATATGCGGCGTCCATAAAGAACGCGCCTGCGCCTGCGCCCTTCTCAACGAGCATGGTATGGCCGTCTGCGACGAACTTCTTGATGGTTTCCGGAGTTGCTGCGACACGATTTTCATCGTGCATAATCTCTTTGGGGACACCGATAATCATGATTTGACTTCTCCTTTGATTTTTATTTCTCCCGAATCTTCGGGGAATGTACCTGCTTTGCGGTGGACAGAACGAGCAGCGTTTTCGTGCGCCCGACGCCCGGAATGCTCTTGACTTCATCGAGAAGGCGCTCCAACGACCGCGTCGAATCCGTGCGGATCTTGATGAGGTAGTCGTAGTCTCCCGCGACATAATTGCATTCCACGATCGAGCTGCGCTTCTTCGCGAAATCGATGAAGCCTTCGTTGAACCGCGGATGATCCATCAGGATGCAGATGAAGGCGGTGACGTCAAGCCCGAACTTCTTTTCGTCCAAAATGGTGGTGTACTGCCGGATCACGCCGGCGTTCTCTAACTTCCGGATCCGCTCGATGACTGCGGACACGGACAGATTGACCTTTTCAGAAAGGTCGCTTGCGGAAACACGCGCGTTTTCGGACAGTGCGTTGATGATCTTAATATCGGTATTATCCAATTCCGAGACCCCCTCTTCCGATATCTCTATGATAGTGCCTGTACAGGAAAAAGTAAACAGCTTTTTTCAAAAAACAGAAAATATTGCGGAAGAAATCTGTCGAAAGAAAATAATTTTGGTTTTTAGAAATGGACGAAACGGGATGGCGCAGATTGGTACGGCACGATTGACTTTTTCGGAATTTTTGCGTATATTGAAGGAAAGAAATCAAGGGAAAAGAGGAGAAGATTTTATGGCATGCACAACGCTTTTGGTCGGCAAAAAGGCTTCGAACAACGGCTCCACGCTGATCGCGAGAACCGACGACGGACACTTTGACGTGAAAAAGCTGATCGTCGTTTCCCCGAAGGAACAGAAAAAAACCTACACCTCGGTGGGAGGGCATCTGACGCTCACACTGCCCGACAATCCGATGCGCTATACCGCCTGCCCGAACGTCGATCCGAAGGACGGCGTGTGGGCGGCGACCGGCGTCAACGAGGTGAACGTCGGCATGACGGCGACGGAAACGATCACCTCGAACCCGCGCGTGCTTGCGGCGGATCCGTTCGTAACGTATCAAAAGGCAAAGACGCGCCGGGAGAAGGACGTGCCGGGCGGGCTCGGCGAGGAGGATTATGTGGTGCTCGTGCTGCCGTACATCCGCACCGCGCGCGAGGGCGTTTTACGGCTTGCGGCGCTTTTGGAGCAGTACGGCACGTATGAATCCAACGGCATCGCGTTCAACGACGAGAACGAGATCTGGTGGATGGAGACGATCGGCGGACATCA
>CALGGM010000034.1 GCA_937915925.1 uncultured Clostridia bacterium
AAAAAGGAGCCGGTTTCCCGACTCCTTTCCGTTGTGTTTTATCGCATGCCCTTGTCGTACGGAATACCTTCCGCCTTCGGCGCACGGGACTTCTTGGAAGTGAACGCGAGCACCAGAAGCGAGATCACGTACGGGATCAGGCGGTACATATGCGGATTCAGGATCTTGCCCCACGTCGGATCCTTGCTGAGGTTCAGCAGCAGGAAGACGCCGTCGTTGTTGATATCGAGCGTGGAGTAAGACGCCGCGATGCACTTGAACAGACCAAACAGCAGAGCCGCGCCTGCGATGCTCAGCGGCTTCCAGTTACCGAAGATCATAACCGCCAGAGCGAGGAAGCCGAAGCCCGCGACGTCGCCGTTCGCGACGCAGTTCGCGGTGGTCAGCGTGTAGACGAAGCCGCCCATGCCGGCGAGCGCGCCGGAGATCACAACGCCGCTGTAGCGCATCTTGTAGACGTTGATGCCCAACGACGCCGCCGCCTGCGGGTTTTCACCGCACGCGCGGAGACGCAGACCGAAGCGGGTCTTGTACAGGAAGATGGACAGCAGCACGAACAGGATGATGCAGAAGTAGGTGGTGAAGTAGACCTTGTTCAGGAAGGTCTCGCCGAGGAATCCGAGCTCCTGCGCCTTGTCGAAGCCGAGCATGGTCTTTTTGATCATGAACCAGCTCGCCGCGTCGCCCTTGAACATTCTCAATTCGCTCTGCTGTGCAATGAGACGAATGAAGAAGCAAACGAGTGCCGGAGACAGCATGTTGAGCGCCGTACCGCCGATCGTCTGATCCGCCTTCAGATTGATCGCCGCGAACGCCAACAGCAATGAGAATATCGCGCCGGCGACCGCCGTGATCAGCATGACCATCAGCAGGAAGAGCTGGAGATTGCCCCAGTTTGCGGTCATGTCCTTCGCGAGATCGATGATCCCGAACGCGTTGCCCTTCTGCATCAGATTGATGGTCAGAGCGCCCACGAACGCGCCGAAGATCATGATGCCTTCCAGCGCGAGGTTGATGACGCCGCTTCGCTCGGCGAACACGCCTGCGAGCGCAACGATCATCAGCGGGATTGCGTAAATCAGAGTTTTGCTGATCAAGAATGACATTATTTCGCGACCCCCTTTCCCGAAGCGGTTTTGTTGAGTTTCGGCTTTTCGGTCTTCTTGCGGCCGCTGATCCACGTCTTGATCAGGAGCGAGAACGCGGAAAGGTACACGATGACCGCGATGATAACGTCGGTGATGTACTCGTTATACGCCGTCAGGTTCGCAAGCTGCAGACCGTGCAGGTCGATTGCGGACATGAACAGACCGGTGAAGATGCAGGCGATCGGGTTGCAGCTCGCGAGCATTGCGACCGCGATGCCGTTGAAGCCCTCCGCCGGAAGCTTCTGATAAACCGACCAGTACAGCTCGGTGTTGCCCGAGAGGTAGTAGAGCGACGCCGCCGCGCCCGCAAGCGCGCCCGCGATCGCCATCGAAAGAACGATGCTGCGCTTGTCGCGGATGCCCGCGTAGCGCGCCGCATGGCGGTTCGCGCCGCAAGCCTTCAGCTCGTAACCGAAGGTCGTCTTCGTGAGGATGATGTAAACGAGAATCGCAATGATGATCGCGATGAAGATACCGGCGTTCGCCTGCGAGCCCGGGAAGATCTGATTCAGTCCGAGCTTCGGGGTTGCTACGCCGAGACCGTCCTTGTAGGTCCACGCGCCGTCCACATTGATGAGACCGTAGGTGGTCTTGTAGATGTAGCCGGTCTTGGTGCCCTCGACCGCGTTCTTGAGGTTGCTGATGTCGAACAGCCATGTCACGAGGTTTGCCGCGATCCAGTTGGTCATGATGCAGGCGAGAACCTCGTTGATGTTCAGAAACGCTTTCAGCATGCCGGGGATCGCGCCCCACAGCGCGCCTGCAAGAATGCCGGCTAAGAATGCGAGGATCCAGATCACAAACTGCGGCATCGCGCCTGCCGGGATCGACAGCGCGACATACAGCGTTGCGCAGGTGCCCGCAAGGTACTGACCGGATGCGCCGATGTTGAACAGACCCGTCTTATATGCAAGCGCAACGGAGAGGCCGCACAGGATCAGCGGGACCGCACGGAACAGCATATTGCCGATGATCTGCGGGTTGAAGCCGAAGGCCAGCGCGCCGGTTGCGTTTCTGCCGGTGCTGAACGTACCGGCAACGATCAGGCGAATGCCCTCCCACGCGCCGGAAAGTCCGATCTCCTTGCTTGAAAGACCCACGATCAGAACGAGGACCGCGCCGGCGATCAGACCGACCAAAATCGAAATGATGGTCGCGAGAACGGAGCGCGTACCGTTTTTCTTGAAAAATTCGCTCATGCCTTCGCCTCCTCATTTTCCGCGTTTTCACGCTTGGCGCCCGCCATGTAGAGACCGAGCTCCTGCACGGTGGTCTTCTTGGGATCGAGCTCGCCGACGATCTCGCCCTCGTACATGAC
>CALGGM010000035.1 GCA_937915925.1 uncultured Clostridia bacterium
TTCATTTGAATCATCTCGCCGCAAATGGTCTGACCCCTTTTGCGACAGCCTGCGGGAAGATGATATCTTCCCCTACGGTTGCCATGATATGTGCCGTTGTAGGGGGCGACGACCTCGGCGCCCCGTTTAACAATTCATGTCCTTTGGACAATTCATGGAGCGAAGCGAGAATTCATCGGCGCTGTTAAAATAATTTCAACAGCGCCTTTTTGTATACAGATCTTGCGGCGCGGGCGTCAGGAGATCGCCGCGCCGTCGATGTAAACCGCCTTCACGCGAAGGTCGGGATCGAGCAGAACGAAGTCCGCAGCCATGCCGGGCTCAAGCGAACCGATCCTGTCCGCGGCGCCGATCGCCTTTGCGGGCGTGCGCGTTGCGGCGAGGATGGCGGCTTCCAGAGGCACGCCGAAGCGCACCGCGCGGCGAAGTCCCTCCATCAGATGGATCGAGCTGCCCGCGAGCGTGTCGGTCCCCGTCAGCGTCGCCTTGCCGTTTTTCATGGTGATCGGCTGACCGCCGAGCTCATAATCGCCGTCCGGCATGCCCGCGCAGCGCAGCGAGTCGGAGATCAGCACGAGCTTTTCTCCGAACAGCCGATGCACAAGCCGCACGACGGCGGGGTGGATATGCAGTCCGTCCGTGATCAGCTCCACCGTTGCGCCCGCGTCCATAGCGGCGGCGACCACGCCCGGCTCGCGATGCGCAAGCGGCGGCATGGCGTTGAACAGATGCGTCGCGTGCGACGCGCCCGCGGCATAGGCTTTGCTTGCGACGTCGTATGACGCGGTGGTGTGTCCGATCGAAACGGTGCAGACCTTTGAAACCTCGCGGATGAATTCCATGGCGTTCGGCTCCTCGGGCGCGACGGTCACAAGCCGCACGCGTCCGCCCGAAGCGCGGTTCAGCCGGGTAAAGAGATCGACGTCCGGCACATGCAGATTGTCCGGATTCTGCGCGCCGCATTTTTTGAGGCTCAGAAACGGTCCTTCGAGATGGACGCCCGCGATCTTCGCGCCGTCAGACGGGCGTTCGAAATCGCGGATCGCGTGCATCGCGTTTGTCAGCTCCGGCTCCTTCAGCGTCATGGTCGTCGGACACCAGCTCGTTACGCCTTCCGCCGCATAGTAGCGCGACATCGTGATCAACCCCGCGGGGTCACCATCGCTTGCGTCCGCGCCGAGCGCGGCGTGCGTGTGCACGTCGATGAGACCGGGGATCAGGTAACAGCCCTGCGCGTCGACGCCGTCCGAAACCGCTTGACCGATCGCCTCGATGCGGTCGGAAAAGGCGATCCCGCCCGTTTCGAATTTACCGTTTACAAATACCTTTGCGTTTGTGATCTTCATGCTTTGCCTCATTTGAGCGCGGGCAGGCTTGCCGCTGCCGCGGACTGTCCGACGCGGCGGAACTTTTCATCCGGCAGCGCGGGAACGATGCGCTCCGTGACCTCCGGGTACTCCTCCTTTAAAACGCGCTTTGCCGTCGCAAGGATGAGATCGCCGCCCTTGCCGCTCATGACGCGGCCGAGCAGCAGCACATGGTGCATGTGATAAAGCTCGTAATAGTACGCAAGCGTGTGTCCGAGGTACACGCCGATGCTGTTGTACACGGCGGCGGCGCGCGGATCGTCGCGCTCCATCATGCGCTGCACGACCTTGAGCTTCTCGGCGGGGGACAGGGATTCGTCGAGATCGATCCCCGCGTGCGGCGCGAGCTTGATGACGCCGTCCTGCGAGAAATACTTGACGCCGCAGCCGATATCGCCGCTCCACTCGTCGCGCATGGCGTTCACCGCCGCGTCGACCGGCACGAATGCGAGCTCGTTGAGCCATCCCGTGATGCGGCCCTTTTCGTCGACAAAGCCGACCGCCTCGCTCGTACCCATCGCGATGCCGAGCACGTTCGGCTCGCCGATGCTGAGCATGCCCGCGAGCGCGGAGACGTCGCCGTCGTTGGCGACCTCAAAGGGGATATCGCCGAACGTATCGGTGATGGCGCGGATATAGATATCCTTGACCTTCTGATCGAACAGGTCCTCTGGAACCTTCAAAAAGAGCGAAGCGCGCATGGTGCGGTTGTTGATATAGATGCCCGCGGAAGAAACGCCCACCGCGTCGACGCGCGGCAGATGCGCCGCCGCGCTCTTCAACGCCGCGACGATGCCGTCGTAATGATACTGCGGATCGGCGGTCGTCTTCGGGAACCATACGACCTCCTCGTCATAGACGCTTACGCCGTCGATGACCGCGCTGACCTTGCGGTCGCTTCCGCCCGCGTCGAAGCCGATGCGGCAGCCCTCAAGGTGTCCGCCGATCGCCTGCGGCGCGTCCTTTTCCGAGGGAAGCGCGTCCGTATAGACCACCTCGAACGGGCGCTCATAGACCTGCGACATGAAATGGAAATCGAATTCCTGCGCGCCGCCTTCGGCATACGCCGCCTTGAGCGATTCGAAGATGTTCCGGTCGCCCTCGACGTATACGCAGAAGCCGCCCTTCATCCAGAGCAGCGTTTTGACGAGCCGTTCGATATAATAGTTGTCCGCGTCCGCCATTTCCGGCGTGCCGTGGATGCGCGTGCGCACCGCGGCGATCTGTCCGTCCGCGCGTTCAACGGCGACGCCGACGGGCTTCTGCGCCGTTTTCAGAAATTCGCGGTTGAAGCGTCCGATCGGGAGAAAGTCGAGATCGAGCAGCGGGCGATTAGCCACGGTGACCGTAATGCCATAACGATTCATAGTCATACCTCTCCGATGATGTTTGTTTCATCATACATAAAAATGCGCAAGTTTGCAAGGGGTCTTGCATAAAAAAACGCGCTGTGGTACAATAACTTTTAATCTGAAAGAATAGGGATGGGCGATATGGATCTACAGAAATTTCAAAAAACGCATCAATGGATCAAAGACGAGCTGAACAGCTCCGCGAACTTCTGGCTCGAACACGGGCTCGACCGCGAGCACGGCGGCGTGTACACCTGCCTCGACCGCAAGGGCGAAATCTTCTCCACCGACAAGAGCGTGTGGATGCAGGGACGCTGCGGATGGATCTATTCCTTCCTCTGTACGAACTACGGCGTGCGCAAAGAATGGCTCGAAGCGTCGAAGAGCTGCATCGATTTTCTCGAGGAGCATTGCGTCAACCGTGACGCGGGCGGGCGGCTGTACTTCACGGTGACCGGCGACGGAAGACCGCTGCGTCAGCGCCGCTACTGCTTCTCCGAGGATTTCTACACGATGGCGAACGCAGAGTATTATGCGAACACCGGGGACACGGCGTCGCTCGAACGCGCAAGACGCGCGTATGAGCTGACCTACGATCTGCGGCACGGACGGATCAAGGACCCGACGGGCTTAGGTCCCAAGACGATCCCCGAGACCCGCACCGGGCGCGCGTTCGGCGATCCAATGATCTATCTGAACGTGACGGCGGTCATGCGTCGGTGCGATCCGGAGCGCAGGGAGCTGTACGACGCGCGCGCCAAGGAATGCGTCGACGAGATCCTTCGCTATCATTATAAGCCGGAACTCAAGTGCGTGCTCGAAACGGTCGGTCCGAACGGCGAGCTGCAGACCGAAACGACGGCGGGCCGCGTCGTCAATCCCGGTCACGACATCGAAGGCAGCTGGTTCCTTGCCGAGCAGGCGAACCTGACCGGCGACAGGGAGCTTCACGCGATCGCAGAGAACATCTTCCGCAACGCGTTCGAAGCGGGATGGGACAAGCAGTACGGCGGTCTGCTCTATTTCATCGACTGCATGGGGAAGCCCCCGGAAGCGTACGAGCACGACATGAAGCTCTGGTGGCCGCACAATGAGATCCTGATCGCCTCGATGATGTTCTATCGTGATACGAAGGATCCGTACTATCTCGATCGGTTCTATGAGACCGTCGATTACTGTCAAAAGCATTTCGCCGATCCTGCGTACGGCGAGTGGTACGGTTATCTGCGCCGCGACGGTCTTCCCACCGAGCCGCCCTGCAAGGGCAGCACCTTCAAGGGACCGTTCCATGTACCGAGAAGCCTGATCATCGTCGACAAGCTGATGGACGAGGTCGAACAAGCATAAAGGAAACCTATGAAAGATCGCCTGCAAAAAGTATTCAGTCCGGACAATCTGCTGTGGTCCATCGTGAGCCGCGGCGTCGACGTCGTGGGGCTGAGCCTTGCGTGGGCGTTTCTGTCCCTGGGGATCGTCACATTCGGACCCGCGACCGCCGCGCTGTATTACACGGTCGTGAAATGCTTCCGGCAGAAGGAGAAGCGGACCTTCCGCATCTTCTGGGATTCGTTTTGCGGCTGCCTCAAAAAAGGGGTCCTCGCGACGCTGATCTGCATTCCGTTTGCCGTCGCGTTCGCCTTCGGCTACAGTGTGATGCGGGCGAACTGGGGAAGCACGATGGGGCAGGTCATGTTCGTCGCATACGACATCGCGCTGGTGATCCCGATCGGGATCGCGTGCTGGCTGTTCCCGCTCCTGGGACGGTTCGATTTCAAGCTGAAGGACGCGTTCAAGACGGCGGGGCAGCTGGCGTTCCGGCACCTGCCGAGCACGGTCGTCGTGACGCTTCTGACCGTGGAGGTCGCCATCGCGCTTGCGCAGTATTGGTGGCCGGTGTTCTTTCTGCCGGCGGTCTGCGAGCTTTTGGTCAGCCTGTTCTTTGAGCGCATCTTCCCGAAGTATCTCTCCGAGGAGGATCAAAAGCTCATGAAGCTGACCAGCGAAACGCCCGTCGAGGACGACGAAGAATAAAATAGGTAAAAAACTCTCCCTTTGCTGAGGGAGAGTTTTTCGTTTATCTTCGTTCAGATGAGGGTCGGTACGAGCGCCGCGAGCGCTTCGGCAAGCTGCGCGTGCCCCTTGCGGGACAGATGCATGTGATCGACGGGATTGAATTCGCAGTCCCTTGCGTCGAAGAAGTGCGCGCCGTTCCGTTCGGCAACGGGCTTGAGATACGCGGGAAGCGCTCTTGATTTTTCGACGCAGCCTTCGCCCATCACCTCGTCGCGGAATCCGTCGCCGATCGGGGGAGGACACACGACCAGAATGTTCGGCTGCCTGCCGCCCCAGCATTCGATGCTCTTGCATTTTTTGAGCAGGCGTTCCATGCCGACGGCGATCGCCGCGGCGTTGGCGGCAAAGCGTTCCTTGGTGTCATTCGTGCCGAGCATGATGATCAGAAGATCGAGCGGCTCATGGCTCATCAGCGTCGCGTAGGCGGCGCCGAGCGCGTCCATGCTTTCGTGCAGCGGATCGGAAAACACCGTCGTGCGTCCCGAAAGCCCCTCCTCAATGACGTGATACCCGTCGCCTAAAAGCCCTCCGAGCAAGCACGTCCAGCGCTCGTCCTCGCTGTAGCGGTGCGTTCCGTCGGCGCAGTCGTTGGGATCGGCGCAGTAGCCGAATGTGTTGGAATCTCCAAAGCAAAGAACCTGCCGTTTCATAGTATGATCTCCTGTTTTTTTGATGGGTTCAGTTTACCAATTGCCCGCGCGCATGTCAAGCCGGTATGATATATAAAAATGAATTTTTGTATTGACAAACATGCACGCTTTTCGTATAATTATGCCACGGAGGGCAAAGCCCCCCGCTTGTGATGTATGCCGTTCGGAACACATCAGGGAAAGGATGTCCGGATGCTTCTCACATGACATCTATTTTCTATAGGAGGGAAAACATGAAGAAAGTACTTTCCATCGCGCTGGCACTGGTGATGATTCTCGCACTTGCAGCGTGCAGCGGCAACGGACAGAACAACCAGAGCGCAGATGCGACTGAGATCACGCTTTGGACCTATCCGATCGGCAACTGGGGCGATGAAGCGACCGTTACGGCGCTGACCGACGCGTTCACCGCGGAGACCGGCATCAAGGTCAAGGTCGAATACCTGACCTATGCGGACGGCGACGACAAGGTCAACACCGCGCTCACCGCGAATGCGGGTCCCGACCTGATCATGGAAGGACCGGAACGTCTCGTTTCCAACTGGGGTGCGAACGGCTACATGGTCAACATCGCAGATCTGTTTGACGATCAGGACAAAGCCGAGATCAACGCAGCGGCGCTTGCAGCGTGCTATGCGGATGCGAACACGGCATATGAGTATCCGCTCGTCATGACCGCACACTGCATGGCAGTCAACATGAACGCTGTGAGAGAAGCGGGCGCGGAAGCGAACATCAACACCGAGACCCACACCTGGACCACCGAGCAGTTCCTTGACACCGTCAACAAGCTGTATGCGAAGTACGGCGACACCGTCGGTGCAGTCTTCTGCAACGGCCAGGGCGGCGACCAGGGCACCCGTGCTCTCGTCAACAACCTCTACGGCGGCACCTTCACCGATGCGGCGCACACCAAGTACACCTGGGACGATCCGAAGAACATTCAGGCTCTGAAGACGCTCTATGATCTGGACGGCATCAACTACGACGCTTCCATCGTCGGCGGCGACGAGATCGCGAACTTCTACAACGGCATCTTCAAGATGGCGTTCTGCTGGAACATTGCACAGCAGCTCAACCCGAACTCTGCAGGCACCGGCGCGGGTCTGACCGCGAACGGCGATGAGATCGTCTTCATGGCGTTCCCGTCCGAGACCGGCGAAGCAAAGCTGCAGGGCGGCATCTGGGGCTTCGGCATCGTCAACAACGGCGACGAAGCACGCATCGAAGCAGCCAAGAAGTTCATCAAGTACATGGCGGACAGCGAGCACACCTATGATGCGGTTCGCGCTTCCAACTTCTTCGCGGCGCGTTCTGCGGTTGCAGGCGAGGCGCTTGACGTCTGGTCCGACAACGAGATCATGGCTGAGTACACCAAGCTGATGCCGTTCCTCGGCGACTACTATCAGGTCACCGTGAACTGGGCGCCCGCACGTACCGCATGGTGGAACATGCTGCAGAAGGTCGGCGCAAGCGACGGCAGCGAGGATGCGATCGCGGCAGCGGTTGCGGCAGGCTGCGCAGAGGCAAACGGCAACTAATGCCATCATAGCTTCCCTCTGAGGAAGCGGTCAAATCACTGGGTGCGCGCCCCTTCCCGCGCAAATGGCGGGATGGGGCGCGTTTTATTGAATCATTCGGAAAAAGGGAGGTAATGTTGTGACTCGAACAACGATGAGCCCTCAGCTTCGCCGCAGAGAGAATATCTCCGGGTATCTCTTCCTGCTGCCGAGTCTGATCTTCTTCATCGGATTTGTCGTGGTCCCGATGATCATGTGCGTCGTGACCAGCTTCTTCGATGCCAACATGAACATGAACACGCCGGATAAGTTTATCGGCTTTGCAAACTATGTGGAGCTGTGGAAGGATCCGGTGTTCTTGAAGGCGTTGGTCAATACGTTTATCATCGTGCTGGTCAGCGTTCCGTTCGTGTGTATCTTTTCGCTTTGGGTCGCGTCCGCGATCTATAAGATGAAAGAAGGGCTTTTGAGCTTCTTCCGCATTGTATTCTATCTTCCGGTCGTCACGGGCAGCGTTGCCGTCACGGTCGTCTGGAAGTGGATGTACAACAATTACTACGGCATTTTCAACTATCTCTTTAAGAACGTCGGACTGATCGACCAGAACATCAACTGGCTGGGCGATCCGCGGTTCGCGCTCGCCTGCATCATCATCATTTTGCTCACCACGTCCGTCGGTCAGCCGATCGTTCTGTACGTATCGGCGCTGAGCAACGTGGATCAGTCGCTGGTGGAAGCGGCGGAGGTCGACGGCGCGACGAATCTGCAGGTATTCTGGCGCATCAAGTGGCCGCAGATCATGCCGACCACGCTGTACATTCTGGTCATCACCACGATCAACTCGTTCCAGTGCTTCGCGCTGATACAGCTGCTGACAAGCGGGGGACCGAATTATGCGACGGAAACCGTCATGTACTATATCTACTACACCGCATTCAAACTGTATCGCTTCGGCTACGGAAACGCGATGGGCGTCATCCTCGCGATCTTCATCGGTATCCTGAGCGCGATCCAGTTCCGTCTTGCGCGTGAGAAGTAAGGGGGTGCAAGCATGAGTAAACGAACCGTAGCATATAGGGTCGTATCCTTTATCATTCTGATCATCCTTGCGATCCTCTTCATCTTCCCGCTGTACTGGATCGTGACCGGCATGTTCAAGACGCCGGCGGCGATCAATTCTCCGACGCCGCAGTGGTTCCCGCAGGAGTGGACGCTGCGCAACATCAAGGAGCTGTTCTCGCGCCGTTCGGCGCCGCTGTTCGGCAACATTCCGATCAAGGTTCCGGGCGCTGTGCGCTGGATGATCAACACCGTCTTTATGGCGGTCATGGCGATGGTGCTCACCTGCGTCACCGCGGCAATGGCAGGCTATGCGCTTGCGAAGAAGCGCTTCTTCGGACGCGGACTGCTGTTCAGTCTGATCGTCGCGGCAATGGCGCTTCCGAAGCAGGTTATCCTCGTTCCGTTGGTGCGCGAGATCTCCGCGCTCGGATTGTATGACAACATCTGGGCGGTCATCTTCCCGACGGTCGGCTGGCCGTTCGGCGTGTTCCTGATGAAGCAGTTCTCCGAGGGCATCCCGGGCGAAATGCTCGAAGCCGCCCGCATCGACGGCGCAAGCGAGCTTCGCACCTTCACGAGCGTGGTCACGCCGCTGATCAAGCCGGGCATCGGAGCACTCGCGATCTTCACGTTCATCAATTCGTGGAACGACTACTTCATGCAGTTGATCATGCTGACCTCAAGCAGCAAGCTCACGATCTCCCTCGGTATCGCAACGATGCAGGCGGAGAACTCCACGGACTTCGGTCTGATCATGGCGGGCGCTGCGCTGGCGGCGATCCCGATCATCATCGTGTTCCTGCTCTTCCAGAAGTACTTCACCAAGGGCATCACGATGGGCGCTGTAAAGGGTTAATGCCATGATCCTTGCGAAGAACGAACAGGCAGCCTGCTATCGCGGCATCCACCCGCGGCTCGACGAAGTGCTGGACCGGCTCAACGACGCGTTTCTCGAATCGGTCGGGACCGAGACGCAGAAAATCGAAGGCGACAAGCTTTACGTCACGCGGTTCGGCTACGAGACGCTGCCGGAGGAAGAGACCTTCTTTGAAGCGCACAAGCGCTATCTCGACGTACACGTCATGGTCGAGGGCGAGGAGCGCGTGGAGATCGCATCGCCCGAAGGGCTGACGCTCTTTGAGCATAAGGACGATTTCTATGCGTACCGCGGGGAAGCGGAACACAGCTGCATTCTCCGTCCCGGAATGTTCCTCGTTGTGTTTCCGGACGACGCGCACCGCATCAAGATGCAGGTGAACGGTCCAAAGAAGGTTGCCAAGGTGGTTTTCAAGCTGCTGGTATATGAAGAGTAAAGGAGAAACGAGATGAAAGACATTACGAAGTATCAGGGTATTTTTCCGGCGTTCTACGCCTGCTATGACGCGAACGGTGAGATCGATCCGAACGCTGTCAGAGCACTGACAAAATACTTCATCGAAAAGGGCGTCAAGGGCGTCTATGTCGGCGGATCCTCCGGCGAGTGCATCTATCAGGGCGTCGCCGAGCGCAAACTGCTTCTGGAGAACGTCATGGAAGCCGCCGAAGGCAAGCTGACCGTTATCGCGCATGTCGCATGCAACAACACGCGCGACAGCATGGAGCTCGCAAGGCACGCGGAATCTCTGGGCGTCGACGCGATCGCGTCGATCCCGCCGATCTACTTCCGCCTGCCGGAGCGCTCGATCGCGCAGTATTGGAACGACATCAGCTCCGCCGCGCCGAACACGGACTTCATCATTTACAACATTCCGCAGCTCGCCGGCGTTGCGCTGACGATCCCGCTGCTCCGTGAAATGCTGAAGAACCTGAACGTGATCGGCGTCAAGAACTCGTCGATGCCAGTACAGGACATTCAGATGTTCAAGGACGAGGGCACGAAGGGCGACAGACCGTTCGTCGTGTTCAACGGACCGGACGAGCAGCTGATCTCCGGGCTCATGATGGGCGCGGACGGCGGCATCGGCGGAACCTACGGCGCAATGCCGGAGCTCTACGTCAAGCTGTTTGAGCTGTTCTATGCGGGCGAACGCGAACAGGCGCGTGCGCTCCAGTACGATCTTGACAACATCATCTATGCGCTCTGCGCGGCGAAGTGCAACATGTACGCCTCGATCAAAGAGGTCCTGCGCCGCAGAGAGGGCATTGACGTCGGCGGCGTCCGTCCGCCGCTTGCCGCATACACCGACGCAGACGACGCGGCGGTCGCGCATGCGGTTTCCCTGATCGATGCAGCGATGAAGCGCTGGATCGGCTGAACCAAAAAACATCCAAACAATGGCGGAGCGGCACTCCACGATATGCCGTTTCGTACATGCAAAAAAGGAGGTTATTGCCGCTTGCTCGCGGTGCGGCAGTGTGGAGACCTGTCGTAATGTGCGGCGTCCCTTTGCGGACGCGCATGAGGTCGCGGGGAGGAGTCCCTTCGATCGGAGCAAAACAATATGTCGGAAGTCGTAATCAAAAATCTCAAGAAAATCTATGACAACAAGGTAACCGCTGTCCATGATGTCAATATCGAGATCAAGGACAAGGAATTCATCGTGCTCGTCGGTCCGTCCGGCTGCGGCAAATCCACGACGCTCCGTATGGTCGCAGGCCTCGAGGAGATCTCGGATGGCGAACTGTACATCGACGGCAAGCTCGTCAATGACGTCGCGCCGAAAGATCGCGACATCGCGATGGTCTTCCAGAGCTACGCGCTCTATCCGCATATGACGGTCTATGAAAACATGGCGTTCGCGCTGAAGCTTCGCAAGACCCCGAAGGCGGAGATCGACAGAAAGGTCAAGGAGGTCGCCGCGATCCTCGACATCACGCAGTACCTGAACCGCAAGCCGAAGGCGCTTTCCGGCGGTCAGCGTCAGCGCGTCGCGATCGGCCGTGCCATGGTCCGCGATCCGAAGGTCTTCCTGATGGACGAACCTCTTTCGAACCTCGACGCAAAGCTTCGTAACCAGATGCGTGCCGAGATCATCAAGCTTAGACAGCGCATCAACACGACGTTCATGTATGTCACGCACGATCAGACCGAAGCTATGACCTTGGGTGATCGCATCGTCATCATGAAGGACGGCTTTGTGAATCAGATCGGCACCCCGCAGGAGGTGTTCAATAAGCCGGTCAACCTGTTCGTCGCGGGCTTCATCGGCATGCCGGTCATGAACTTCTTCGACAGCTGCAAGCTGCTTCTCGAGAACGGCGTGTACTATGCGGAGATCCGCGGCGTCCGTTTCGAGCTTTCCGCGTTCCAGCAGAAGGCGCTGAAAGAAAACGGCGTGCAGCCCTGCGCGATTGTCGCGGGCATCCGTCCGCAGCACATCACGGTCGGCGACGGCGAGCTCAAGGCAGTCGTTGAAGTCTCCGAGATGATGGGCAGCGAGTACAACATCCACGCGAAGTCCGGCGAGGACGAGGTCGTCATGGTCATCCCGACGGTGGGCTTGGAAACCGACGTCTCGATGGGCGCAACGGTAAACTTCAACACGCAGCCGGAGCTGATTCAACTCTTCGACAAGGAGACTGGCAACAACCTGATCTGGTACGACGCCGACTCCGCCGCGAAGAACGAACCCGTCTGCAAGCAGTACCTTTGATCCTCTTCACGACTGACCATTCAGAACGCACAAGACCGCCCTCCCGGCGGTCTTGTAAATAAGCAGAACGGCGGCGCATCCGATAAGGAACGCCGCCGATTTTATTTCTCAAAATCCGCCATTTCAGTTTTTCATCTGCGCCTTATAGGCTTCGCCCCATGCCTGCATGGAATCGAGAATCGGGTGCATGCTTTTGCCGAGAGGAGAGAGCGCATATTCCACGCGAGGCGGAACTTCGGGGTAAACGGTTCGCGTGATAATACCGTCCGCTTCCATCTGACGCAGAGAATCGGTCAGCACCTTCTGGCTGATCCCTTCGAGACTTTTATGCAGCTCGTTGAACCGCCACGGACGCACCAACAGGTTACGAATAATCAGCAGTTTCCATTTGTTGCCGATCAGCTGCACCGTTGTGGCAACCGGGCAATCCGGGAGTTCTTCTTTGGTTTTCATAAAGGCCTCCAATACTTTCGCTTTGAATGTTATATACAAATCATACTGTATGGACGCTGCCCTGTCAATCGGTTACAAAAAGGTAAGTATCCCATAAAAAGGTGCGTACTTTCGTGAGACCGTCCGATTTGTTACAATGAAAACGCAGAGACAAGCTCTGACGATCATAAGGAGGAACTGACAATGGCACTCAAGGATCTGTTCGGATGGAACACGGTAGCGACCGCAGCATGCGGCACGGCATGCGGCGCAGCGGACAAGCCGGAAGAAAAGCCCGCAGCGTGCGGAACGGCATGCGGCGCAGCCGACAAGCCGGAGGAGAAGCCTGCGGCGTGCGGCGCGGCGGACAAGCCGGAAGAAAAGACCGCAGCATGCGGCACTGCCTGCGGTGCAGCCGACAAGTAAGCGGCAAACCAAGTTTCCGGCAGGCGAAGCGTCTGCCGGATCACCCTTGCATATTCTCGGCAGCTGCCGAATCATCGATATGAAACAGTATTTTTCTTTTCAATGGCATATCACGGACGAATGCGATCAGCGCTGCAAGCATTGCTATATCTTCTCCGGCGATCCGTGCCGCAAACCGGATTCCATGACATGGGAGCAGATGGAGGAGACCTTCTATAACTGCCTCGACTTTTGTGAGATGTATGATCGCTTGCCCTATTTCTATCTGACAGGTGGCGATCCGATCCTGCATTCGGATTTCTGGCGGCTTTTGGAACTGTTCCACGCGCATGAGATTCCGTTCACAATCATGGGAAATCCGTTCCATCTGAACGATCAGGTTTGCCGCGAGCTGAAATATTTCGGCTGCCAAAAGTATCAGCTTTCTTTGGACGGTCTCAAAAAGACTCACGACTGGTTCCGCAAACCCGGCAGTTTCGATTGTACGCTCGAAAAGATCGGTTGCATCAACCGTGCAGGCATCAAAAGCGTAATCATGACCACCGTATCCAAGCAGAATTACATGGAGGTTTCGGGCATCATCGACGCAGTGGTAAAATCTGACGTCAATATCTTTGCCTTTTCCCGCTACGTTCCTTCGGGCGGCGAGCTCGATACGAGCATGACGCCGCAGGAATACCGGAATCTGCTCGAAATCTGTGACAGGAAGTTTCAAGAATACGAAGCCGAAGGATGCAAGACGTATTTCAACAAAAAGGATCATCTTTGGACGCTGTACGAATACGAAACCGGAGCGTTCAGAATTCCCGTTTATGCCTGCGACGGCAGAATCTACGGCGGCTGCAACTGCGGCAACTGCCACATGACGATCCTTCCGAACGGCGACGTCTTCGCCTGCCGCAGGGTTGCGGACAGCAGGGTCGGCAACATCTTTGAGGATCGGCTGGCGGACGTATGGATCACGAGCATGGAGGCATATCGGAAATACGATGCGTTTTCCAAGTGCGCCCGCTGTAAGCTTCGTCAGTTCTGTCGTGGCTGTCCGGCGGTTGCAAAGGGCTATACCGGCGATTTTTACGGCGACGATCCGCAATGCTGGGCGAGTGAAGAAAACGGACTGATTGCACCGGAAGAAGAAAGGAAGATCGGGTAATGGATATTGAAACCTGTTTGAAAAAGTTGGGGTATGTCGGCGTATTGGATTTCGCCTCCGTGGATGAGAACGGAGCGCCGCAGGTGCGCAACATCAGCGCGATCCACTACGAGGGTACGACGCTGTATTTCCTGACCGCGCGGGGCAAGTCGTTTGCGCGTCAGCTCAAAGCGGACGGAAGGGTGCAGATTCTGGGCTATACGAAGTATAAGGAGACGATTCGTCTTTCCGGCAGAGCCGTGGAAGTACCGGAGACCGAGCAGCGCAAGTGGCGCGATGTGCTCTATCGGGAGCAGCCGTATCTTGAGAACGTATATCCCGGCGAAACAAAAAACATCGACACTATGTTTATGCTGAAAGATTACGCTATCGAATACTTCTGTCTTTCCACCCGCCCGATTACGCGCGAATACTTCACGGTCGGCAGCGCTGAGCCGATCCGAAAGGGCTATCATATCGGCGAGGACTGCATCGGCTGCGGAACGTGTCAGACGGTCTGCCCGCAGGGCTGCATCGAGGAAGGCAGCCCGTTCCGCATTCAGGAAAACCACTGCCTGCAGTGCGGAAACTGCTTTGAAAACTGCCCTGTACAGGCGATTGAGAGGTATTGATCATGAAAGCCGTCGTACTCGACCAAATCACTGAAGCAAAGGATGTCGTTCTTTCTGAAGTCCCGATCCCCGAAGTGCGTCCCGGGTGGGTGCTCGTCAGGGTTAAAGCATTTGGTTTGAACCATTCCGAGCAGATCCTTCGCCTTAACGAAATCCGCGCGGACTATATCCGAAAGCCGATCATTCCCGGCATCGAATGCGTGGGCGAGGTCGTCGATCCGTCCGACTCCGATCTTGCCGTCGGTCAAACAGTCGTCGCGCTGATGGGCGGCATGGGACGTTCGTTCAACGGCAGCTATGCCGAGTACGCGCTGCTTCCGCGCCGGATCGTTTTCCCCGTGGAGAGCGATCTTCCTTGGGAAGCGCTCGGCGCAGTCCCCGAAACTTACTTTACCGCGTGGGGCAGTCTTTTTGAATGCCTGCATCTTGACCCATCCGACACGCTGCTGATTCGCGGCGCGACCTGCGCGCTTGGCTATGCCGCCATGCAGATAAGTAAGGCGCTCGGCTGTCGCGTGATCGCCACGACGCATCGGGAGGGCAAGCTCGCCTTGATCGCCGAAGTGGACGAGGCGGTGCTCGACGACGGCAAGCTGACTGGTAAACTCCATGACGTAACCAAAGCGCTCGATCTGATCGGTCCGCGAAATCTCAAAGATACACTGACCGCAGTAGAGAAGGGCGGCATTGTCTGCCAGACGGGGCTGTTGGGCGGCGTCTATGCGCTGAACAGCTTCGATCCGATCAAGGACATCCCGAACGGCGTGTATTTGACCGGCTTCTTCTCGAACTTCCCGACGCAGGTGATCATGGACGAAATCTTTGCTTTCCTGAATGAAAAGAACCTCGTTCCGCCGATCGGTAAGGTCTTTGACTTTGTGAATATTCGAGAAGCCATCACGGCACAGGACGAAGGCAAGATCAACGGCAAAATCGTCGTTACAGTATAAAGACATATTCGGCGGCGTATCGAACACGGTGCGCCGCCGTTTTCGTATCGTCTAATACCTGAAAAGCCAGACAACGTCTGGCTTTTCTGATGTCCGTGTCGTCAAGGTGTCGTCAAAGTGTCGTCAAAATCCGAAAATCTCCGTTTTGTCCATGTGCCAAAAAGGAAAAATGCCCTAAATTAGGACACTTTTTTGGTTGCGGGGGAGATTTTCATTCGGTACACCGATGAAAACTTCCCGTTTCTGCTGGGCAGAGAGTTGCGATTGTACTTATGACTCTTTCGATAAAGACGTCATAGGGGGTTATACTTTTTCCGGTATTGCATCGGCGTCATATCGGTGTGCTGTTTGAATACCGTTTGAAAATATGCCTGGTTAGAAAAGGCGAGGTACGAGGCAATCTCGGAGAGCGTCATGTCGGAATAGCGCAAGAGACGTTTTGCATCGCGAAGTTTGGACTCGGTTATGAACTCATTGACTGTTTTCCCGGTTTCCTTTTTGAATTGCCGCGTCAAGGTCGACCGGCTTTTGCCGATGGCGGCGGCGATGTCGTCCACGCCGATCTGGGTATTGGTATGGTTTTGAATGAACTGGATTGCTGTAAAAATCTCTTTTGATATGCCCTGCGGCAGCTTGGCCTGCGCCACTTTTTCAGTGAAATCCAATACCATATTGTATTGCAGAAGGTACACTTCCTCGACGGACTGTGCCTTTTCGCATTCCTGCGTATAGAGATCGATCAGACGGTATGCGTCCTCGACGTCCATGCCGCCGCCGATGCCAGCAACCTTTCCAACGACCGCCACAAACCCGATCAACAGATTCTTCGCCTGCCGCAGCGGATCGGACGCCAACTTGCCCTGCGGCAGTTCGCCCTGCTCTGCAACGCCTGCGAGAAGGGAACGCAGCTTTTCCGTCTCCCCATCACGGATGTAGCTCAGCATCAGGTTTTCAAATTGATACGTGCCGTGGATCTGCTCGTTTTCCTTGCTCGAAAGAGAGGTTTCGGCATGGCTCTTTTCGAGCTTGCTGCGAACCTTTTTTCTTTTCTGTTCGTATTGTTCCAGCTTTGTGCTCATAAATTGTGTCCCAGATCCAAATTTATAATATTATACCCTTTATTGAAATACATTACAAGGCTTTTCTTTTACAATAAAAGATAAGAAGAGTATAAAACGGAGGATCGGAACGTGGCAAAAAAGATCGAGCTTTTGCACAAGGGGTTGTTTGAAAAGCCGTTTATGGATTCGCGTGTGAAGACGCGAACGGTTTCGAAGGTGGAAAAGATTTGGGGACACCTGGTCGGACCTTTGGGACTGATCTTTGTCGTCAACACGATCGCGGCGCTTGTCGAGAAATTCTTCACGCAGCAGACCGGCGCGATGTACGGCGTGGAAAACGTCGAAATGGTCAAGGTGATGGGCGGTCGCTATGAGGTCGTCATGACGGTTGCAAAGATCCTTGCGGTCGGCATGGGACTTCTGACCGGTTGGCTTATTCAGCACACTGAATCGCGGCAGGGGCGTATGCGTCCGTGGCATCTCATTTTCGGCTTTGTGTCGATCATCATCGGCGGGCTGATCTTCCTGTTTCCGGGCAACACGCTCGGCGAAAGCTACTGGTATTATTTCTTCTTCCTGCTGATCGCGTACCATACCGTCGGTTCGTCGTTCTTTTATCTGTTCCGCGACAATATCTGCTCCCTGACCACGCGCGACCCGGGCGCAAAGACGCAGGTGCAGTTCATCCGCAAGATGAGCTGGACGCTGATCTCCGGCGTGATCATCGGCATGATTATCAATATGGTGCTGCTTCCGATGTGGCTCGAAAAGGACATCAACGGCTATGCGATCCTGATGGTGTCCCTGTCGGTCGTTGCAATCCCGCTGCTGCTCCTCGAATACTTCTACACCCGCGAGCGCATCACCGAGGACATCGCGACCGAATATGGCGTTGAACATGAAAACAGCATTCCGCTGCGCGAGCAGATGAAAGCACTGTTCACCAACAAATACTTTGTGATTTTGACGATCATCGCCACCGTCAGCGGCATTGTCGACAATTTCAAGGGCGGAAACGTCCAGTATTTCTATATCAAATTTCTGCTCGGCGGCGCAGAGAATCCGATGATGTACACGATCTATCAGATCGTCACAGGCATTCCGATGGGGGTTGGGGCGATCATTGCGTACCCGATCGCAAAGAAGGTCGGCATCCGGAACATGACGCTTGCGGGCTATGCGCTGCTTTTGATCGGAAGCATCATCGGTTGGATGTTTCCGGATCAGCTGGTTCCGGCGGTCATCGGAGGATTGCTCCGTAATATCGGTTGGATCCCGAATGCGTATATTTTTGCAACGCTTCTGTGCTTTGCATTCGATAGCGTGGAATTTAAGTCCCACCTGCGGCTGGAAGGCCTTTTGGGCGTGGCAATCATTGCGGCGGTTCAGGCGGCGATCTACGCGCCATTTGCGGGCGGTTTTGAATCCACGATCCTGCGGCTCGGCTTTGTGGACGTCGAGGGCGTCGTACCAAGCGAGGAGGTCATCCGGTTCATGTCGCTTGCTTTCTATCTGTTCGATATCATCCTCTCCGTGACCGTGCTCGTGCTGCTGCCGTTCGTGGACGTGGAAAAGCATCTGCCAGAGATCAACGCGGAGCTGTTGCGCCGCAAGAAGGAAGCGGTCCTTGCAAAGGGCGAGGAATGGATAGACCCGGAGGAAGCGGAACAGCGTGAAAAGGAGCGCCTCGAGCGGGAAGCCGAGGAGAACCGCATCCATGATCTGAAGGAGCTTTGCGAGAAGAAGGGCCTGGACTTCGAGACCGAGAACGCAAAGTATCTCGCAAAGCTTGCAAAGAAGCAGGCGAAAAAGAAATGAGAATCGACTGGAACCAAAACTGGACCTTCTGCAAGATCGGCGATGCGCCGGTTCCCGTGACGCTTCCGCACGACGCAATGCTCTTTGAGCCGCGTCGTGCAAACTGCCGCAACGGAGTGAACAGCGGATATTTTCCCGGCGGGAAATACCGGTATGAAAAACGCTTTGCACTCGATGCGGCGACGGTCGGAAAAAGCATCCTCGTCCACTTCGAGGGCGTCTATCAGAACGCGGCCGTGACGGTGAACGGAACGGAAGCGTGCCGCCACCGCTACGGCTACACCCCTTTCGACGCAGACATTTCCGATCTCGTTCATGCGGGTGAAAACACGATCGCGGTCACTGTGGACAATTCTCTGGAGCCCAACTGCCGCTGGTATTCGGGCAGCGGCATCTATCGCCCGGTGACGCTGATCGTGCGGGAGCGGGCGCATATCCGATCTCTCCGCATCCAAACGGTTTCGATCGATCCGGCGGTGATCCGTGTGGACACGGACGCCGAAACAGTAGAAATCTATGACGGCGAAGCGCTGGTCACTTCCGGCAAACCGGGACCCATTTCGATTCCGAACGCAAATCTTTGGAGCGCGGAGCAGCCGCATCTGTATACCTGCGTCGTCAAAACCGCAGCGGATGAGCGGCGCGAGACGTTCGGGATCCGTTCCCTGACGTGGAACGCGAGGGAGATCATACCGATAGCCCCTATTTCAAGCACCCGGATTACTTCAACTTGGAATCAACGGAAACCCTGACGATCCTATCGCATTTCAAAACGATCCAGCAGTCCAGCGAGTGGAGCTGCGGCGTGGCCTCGGCTCTCATGGTACTGGAATGGTACGGTCTGCGCGGGGACTATAACGAGGAGACGCTGGCCGAATTGCGTCCGCAGGGATTGGAGCCGGGCGCCACCAGCCTGAGCGAGATGGTCGCCATGTTCGACGGCGTCGGCGGGTTTAAGTGCTACTCAGCGATCGACGCGGGCGAGGACGTGTATGACATTTTCACTTTCGACTTCATCCGGGATACGCTGGCCGCAGGAGATCCCATCCTGATCGGCTGGAACGACTGGGGCGGTCACTGGCAGGTGATCATCGGCTATGACACTATGGGCACAGAGACGACACAGGATGACGTGATTATCGTGGCGGATCCATACGACACCACGGACCACAATCAGGATGGATATGGCGTATACGGCGCAGAGCGGTTCCTGTATAACTTTACGTTCTATAATTTTTTCGAGGACGACGAACTGAACGATATGTGTTTCTTGGTGGCAAAGCCGGAAGGATAATAGTTTATAAGCAAGCTGGTCAAACACAAATGGTTGCATGTCGGCGTATTGTTCTACATGCGCGAGTTATCTCAAAAACGGTTTTGGCCTGTCAACAGAGCTTGGCCGGGATGACTATGTGAACGGTGTCGTAGAAAAGATTAAAAGGATCGTCAACGGATAAGAATAGAGCGGTCATGAGACCGAGCTAAATAATAATTATTGAAAAGGAGAACAAAACCATGAGCGAAGAGATCAAAAAAACAGAAATGGACGTGGAACTGGACTTCGACAAGCTTGAGCAGGTCAGCGGAGGCGGCCTTCTGCAAGACCTTATCAACAGGATCGTAAATTCCGGAAAAGCCCCCGAATACAAAGAGATCCTCAGGACCCAGGGAAAGGCTGCCGCCGCCGCTGCGTGCTGCGCGGACAACCCAGATCTGTGCGGTTTTTGCGCAGCAGCTGTCACGATGCTCAAATAGGCCGGGAAGGACGTTTTGACGAAAGAAGCAGGCCATGAACAGAATTAGCGAAAATCCGGTCACAGGGCGAAAGCTCACGCTTGCCGAGGATGGCGATCTGTGTGTCTATAAAGACGCACAGTGGCAAAGGCTTGGCTTTAACGAGCGCTTTGCCGGGG
>CALGGM010000036.1 GCA_937915925.1 uncultured Clostridia bacterium
ATCTTCAGTATACCACATTTTTAACCATATGTAAAGTAATAGATGTTACATAATAGTAGGGGGCGACGACCTCGGCGCCCCGTCAAAAGACTTGCGGTTCAAGTGACAACCCTTCCGTCAGCCTACGGCTGCCGTATCACACTCCGCTTCGCTTCGTTTCAGCGGTGCCGTCGCGCGTTTCTCGCGCGTCGCCTTCTCTCCCCTTGCACAGGGAAGGCAAGAAACTTGCCAACGGATCGTAGGGGACGCCGACCCCGGCGTCCCGTCAAAAGACTTGCAGTGTAAAAGGCTACCCCTCAGTCACCTATCGGTGACAGCAATGGTCTCATATGGTCGCAGCGCGTCGCTGTTCGCTTCCTTCTGCTCCCTATTCGACCCGCGCTTCCGCCTCGCTTCTTCCCGCACTGCGGGCGCTCAGCTCTGCGCCCCACTGACAAGGGGAGCTCGAATTTTACCCGGTAGGGGCGGATATCATCCGCCCGCCGTGACAGCGGAAAGGGAAGGTGATACCTTCCTCTACGGCATAGGTTCATTCGCAGGATATCACCTTACCGGTAGAGGCGGCACTGCCCGTCCGCACCCCCAAACCCGCCTGCGAAATAACGATAATATATTCTGAAAACCTGCATATATACCACTAATTCTATTGTTTTATACCATTCTTTACAATATAATATATAAGGTATGTTTTATTTTGGCGTACTGTGAACTGATCCGAAAGGGGAAACCGAAAACCATGTCTCAGCGGAAAAGAATCTTTTCCATGCTCGTGGCGGCATTGATGCTGTTCACGACCCTGTGCACCGGGATCGCGCCTGCGGTTGCGGACGATGCGCATGCGCATGTGCATGTGCATTATGAGAACGAGGACCTGCTCGAATTCGACGATTCCGAAGAACCCGCAAACGAGGGCGAAGCGCCCGAAGCGCCTTCGGAGGACGCGGAGGAGCCGATCGACGAGGAGTCTCTCGACGAAGAACCCCTCGAAGAGGAACCGGTCGAGATCGACCCGGAAGCCGACACCGACGGCGACGGGATTCTTGACGTCGACGAGATCGATATCTTCGGCACCGACCCCGAGGATGCGGATACCGATCACGACGGGCTTTCGGATTATGACGAGCTGTACGTGTATTACACCGCGCCGGGCGACGTGGATTCGGACTGCGACGGGCTATCGGATTCCGACGAGCTGAACGTGTACGGCACCGACCCGACCGTCGGCGACACGGACAGCGACGGCATCTTGGACGGCGATGAGCTGAACGTGTACGGAACCGATCCGTTGAATCCGGACACCGACGGCGACGGCGTGGTCGACGGCGACGAGCTGATCCTCGGCATGGACCCGACAACGCCCGAGAACCTGATGAACGTGTTCCAGTCGATCGGCGCGGGTCTGATCGACGGCGCGCTGATTACGGACAACGCGGCTGCGCCCACGGTCGAGGGCTACGCGCCGTTCGTCGTGTTCCGCGAGGGGGTCATTATGCCTTACGGGGTGGATTCATTCCTGAAGAATCCGGCATTGATCGGCAAGCCGGTTGAGATCCGTCTGCCGGACGGCGGCGATCTCACCCTGCGCTTTACGGTCGACAGCACCGCAAAGGATATTGCGCTGTTCCGAATGAACGATAACGGCACGGTCCGACTCGACGCGGCAAAGAGCGGCAAAACGTACTCTGTCGCGCTTTCAGAGAATGGCGTTTACTATGTGATGGACCTGAAGAAGCTGAATGTCCTGCTCGGCTTTGAAGGTGCGTCCACACAGAGCCTGCCGAAGAATTCCTACCTCCTTGAGGATTTTCGTTATATTACATTAAGTGCTCCGCTGACTACGGGTAGCGACGTTGATACAGACGGCGACGGTATTCCGGACTATGAGGAAATCGGTGAACAGTATGCTCTCGATCTCGGCAACGGCTATTCAGCGACTGTGTACGGGTATGTCTCCGACCCGACGCTTGCGGACTCCGATTATGACGGCATTTTGGACAGCCGCGACGCGCTGCCGAGAAGCAATTCCTTCTCCGGTCAGTACAAGAGCGAGAATTTTACGATCAATTTGTCGTATACGATGAACTATCAAAGCTTCTTTGACGACAATAAGGTATACAACCCCGGGATCGCAAGCTTCTCTGTCTGGGCGGCGCAGCTCTGCTATGAAAACAGCGATAACTCCGTAAGCTATACGCCGAATGAAACACTCTATGACAGCGACGGCAGCACGATCTCAAAGGTGTATCGCATCGATCAGCTCATGCGCGCGCACGGCATGGAGAATGTTATCGATTATCAGCTCGAAAACGGTTACTTTGCGGACGGAATCAGCCTCGGTGCATATTCCGATGACGATATCACAGAAGTATTCTTCGGGCATCATAAAGAGACGGTAGGCGATGAGACGATTGAGGTTATCTCCGTCTTCGTGCGCGGAACGAACGGCACGGAAAAGGAATGGTGCAGTAACTTTGATATCGGGGATCTGCACCGCTTTACCGATGAATACGACAGTGTCGTCGGCAAATCACCCCGTCAGTTGAACGGAAGCTGGAATCGTAAATCGAACCACCGCGGCTTCGATGTGTGCGCAACGCGTATCTATAAGGCGCTTGCAATCTATATGGAGAAATATGTTGATCCGGATGCAACGCCGGTTTTCTGGTTGACAGGACACTCTCGCGGTGCGGCGATTTCCAATATTGTCAGTTCTACCTATGTGGATGAAGGCGAAAAGGTATTTGCTTATACCTATGCTGCGCCGAATACCACGGCGAACACCGAGGCGTCCGCGGAGAAATACGACTGTATCTTCAACCTCGTCAACGGCGACGACTTCGTTCCGATGCTGCCGATGCCCGAATGGGGCTTTACGCGCTACGGCAGAACCGCGACGCTGTATGCGCATAACGCGAGCAATAGTCAGCGCAGCAGCATTCTCAATTCGACGTCGTATTCATATTCGTCCGATCTGCAGACGCTGATCGAAAAATTCGTCAGAATGACGAAGAACAATGCGGGCGGAAATGACGGCTGGATCGATGTGTATATGTATCACTGTAAAAACGATGGTTCGTCAACAGCTTCGTATCATAATCACTCGGGCGAGACCATCGGCGAATATCGCTCCGATTCCTGGATGGATTTCTTTACGGACAGCAACTGGAACGGATATAACGAGCATACCAAGAAATACAGCTATTGCGTAAAGGATAATAATGGTTGGATTAACAAATATGCGTGCTGCCAGACGCCTGCCTATGCCATGCAGATCCTTGCGATTACGATGGGCAATCTTGGTCTTTCCGCCGGATGGGACTTTTTGACGTCCTATAAGCTTGCGGACCGGTTCGACTTCGGCAAGACGAGTTTAATTACAAGCTATGCGACGAAGATCATCGATCCGCACTACATGGAAAACTACTACCTGATCCAGACAGCGCTGCTTGAGAACCCAGATTCTGCGTTCAACACGAACAATTCGCTGTATACGAATTCGAACCATCGCCCGGTGCATGAGCATACTTATCAGCTCGTGGAAATCATCAAGGCGCCGACCTGTACTGAAACGGGACTTGCGCATCTGGTTTGCCATTGCAGCCAAGTCAACTCTGCATGGTATGACGACGAGATCAAGGAAGCGGTGCTTCCTGCGCTTGGTCATGATTATGTCGCGGTCGTGACTGCGCCGACCTGCACCGAACAGGGCTATACGACGCATACCTGCTCGCGCTGCGGCGACAGCTACGTCGATACCTATGTGGACGCGCTCGGACATGACTTCGGCGAATGGACCGTAACGACACCGGCGGCTTGTACCGAGGGCGGTGTTGAAACCCGCACCTGCTCGCGCTGTGATGCAACCGAAACGCGCGCGATTGAAGCGCTTGGACATAACTATGTTGCGGTCGTAACCGCACCGACTTGTACAGAGGGCGGCTATACGACATATACCTGTTCGCGCTGCGGCGATTCCTATACGGCAGACGAAACGGAAGCGCTCGGACACAACTATGAAGCGGTCGTAACAGAGCCGACCTGTACCGAACGCGGCTATACAACATATACCTGCTCGCGCTGCGGCGATTCCTATATAGCAGACGAAACGGACGCGCTCGGTCACAACTGGGGTGACTGGACCGTAACGACGGAACCGACCTGCACGGCAGCAGGCGAAGAAACCCGCACCTGCTCGCGTTGCGATGCAACCGAGACGCGCGCGGTCGACGCGCTTGGTCATGATTATGTCGCGGTCGTGACTGCGCCGACCTGTACCGAACAGGGCTATACGACGCATACTTGCTCGCGCTGCGGCGACAGCTACGTTGGCGATTATGTGGACGCGCTCGGACACACGCCGGGCGAAGCGGTCCGCGAGAACGAGGTTCCGGCAACCTGCACGGCGGAGGGCAGCTATGACGAGGT
>CALGGM010000037.1 GCA_937915925.1 uncultured Clostridia bacterium
GAGACTTTTTCCGAGAGTCTTGCTGTTTTTTATTGGGACTTTTTTAACAGCCCCTTTTTTTCGGGGCGTCCGAGAGGACCCCCCTACGATTCGTTGTTGCGATCATGGTTTCCTTATGCAAATCTCGTTCCGTAATTGACAAACGGATCGTAGGGGTCGTCGTCCTCGACGACCCGTCAAGCAACATGCAGTTCAAGACAGCGGAACGGGAAGATGATATCTTCCCCTACGGTTTATCTTTATCCGACTGTCATTACCTACCCGTAGGGGCGGATATTATCCGCCCGTCAAGTATCGCGCGATTCAAGATACACCTCATCAGTCGCTGCCGCGACAGCTTCTCCTCGAGGAGAAGCCTTTTGGTTGCGCCGCAAGCGATTGAGGAAATAGATTGCAGAAGACGCCGACCTTGGCGTTTGTCCACACAAAAAGCCTGCCGGTAATCCGACAGGCTTTCTTTGTGTCTTGGTCAGATGAGCTCCAACACGACCATCTCGGCTGCGTCGCCGCGGCGCGGTCCGAGCTTGGTGATGCGGGTGTAGCCGCCCTTCTTGCCTTCCTTGGCGCGTGCGTCATACTTCGGCGCGTACTCACGGAACAGCTTCTCCACGACGGGATGACGGTTGTCCTTGGTGCGCTCTTTGTAATCGCTCTTGCTCTCGTCCTGCTTCTTGGGCTCCTGGACGTCGTACAGGTAAGCCATGATCTGACGGCGGGCATGGAGCTTGCTGGGAAGATCCTGCTGCTTTTCGACCTTCACGATCTGGTCCTTCTCGTTGTACGTTTCCTTCTCGACGGTCTCGGTGTTCTGATACTCGTTCACTGCGAGGGTGATGAGCTTTTCGGCAATGCTGCGAATTTCCTTCGCGCGCGTTTCGGTCGTGATGATCTTGCCGTTCCAGAGAAGCGCCGTGGTCTGATTTCTGAGCAATGCAACACGCTGGTCAGAGGGTTTCCCCAATTTACGGTTTGCCATTGTGCTTCCTCCTTAATCTTCGTTCGTGCGCAGGGACAGTCCCAACTGCGCCAATTTTTGCTGTACTTCCTCGAGAGACTTCCGTCCGAGATTGCGAACCTTCATCATCTCGTCCTCATCGCGCTGCACGAGCTCTTCAACCGTGTTGATGCCTGCGCGCTTGAGGCAGTTGTAGGAACGGACGGAGAGGTCCAGATCTTCGATGTTCATCTCAAGGATCTTTTCCTTCTTCTTGTCGTCCTTTTCCTTCAGGATCTCGACATCCTGCACATGATCCGTCAGATTGATGAACAGGAGCAGGTGCTCGGTCAGAATCTTCGCCGCGAGCGACGCCGCCTCTTCCGGCTGAATGCTTCCGTCCGTCCAGACCTCAAGCGTGAGCTTGTCAAAGTCCGTGATCTGACCGACGCGGGTGTTTTCAACCGTGAAGTTGACCTTCGTGATCGGGGTAAAGATGGAGTCGACCGCGATCTCGCCGATCGGCATGTCGGGCCGCTTATTGCGATCGGATACCACGTATCCTCTGCCGTGATCCAGAATGATCTCCATGTGGAGACGGCCGTTCGCGTCGATCGTTGCAAGATGCAGATCCGGATTGATGATCTCGACTTCGGCGTCCGGAAGGATGTCGCCCGCCGTGACCTCGCAGGGACCGACCGCGTCAATGATGACCTTCTTCGGTTCCTCCGAATGCAGCTTGCAGATGAGCTGCTTGAGGTTCAGGATGATCTCCGTCACGTCTTCCTTGACGCCTTCGATCGTAGAGAACTCATGCAGTACTCCGTCAATGCGAATGGACGTTGCAGCAACACCGGGAAGACTGCTTAACAAAACTCGACGCATCGAGTTGCCCAAGGTGGTACCGAATCCGCGCTCAAGCGGCTCCACGACGAATCTGCCGTAGTTTGCTGTGCTTTCCACGCATTCGAGTCTGGGCTTTTCCATTTCTATCATGTATGATACCCTCCTTCGGTGATGTCGTTACGGTTCGCTATGCGACTTATCTCGAGTAGAACTCGACAATGTTATGCTCTTCGATCGTCAGGTCGATGTCCTCACGCTTCGGCAGCGCAACGACGCGGCCCTTGAGGTTTTCCGCATCCAGCTCGAGCCACTGCGGGATCGTGCGCTTTGCGCCTTCCTCGCGGAGCGTCTTGAAGAACGGGATGTCGCGGCTCTTTTCACGGATCGTGATCTCGTCGCCGACCTTGACCTGATAGGACGCGATGTCAACCTTCTTGCCGTTCACAAGGATGTGACCGTGGGTGACCATCTGGCGCGCCATCGGGCGGGACTCGCCGTAGTTCAGGCGGTACGCGACATTGTCAAGACGACGTTCGATGAGGGACAGCATGTTCTCACCGGTAACGCCCTTCATGTTGGACGCCATGTCGTAGTACTTACGGAACTGGGATTCGAGGATGCCGTATGCGCGGCGGACCTTCTGCTTCTCACGAAGTTGCAGACCGTACTCGGACTGCTTCTTTCTGCCCTGTCCGTGCATTCCCGGAGGGGTATGGCGAAGGGTCATCGGGCACTTTTCGGTGTAGCACTTGTCACCCTTCAAAAACAGCTTGGTGCCTTCTCTGCGGCACTGTCTGCAAACAGAACCTGTATATCTTGCCATGTTTCTTCCTCCCTTACACTCTTCTGCGCTTCGGCGGACGGCAGCCGTTATGCGGGATCGGCGTCACGTCCTTGATGGAGACGATCTGCAGACCTGCGGACTGGAGCGCGCGGATCGCGGACTCACGGCCGGAGCCGGGCCCCTTTACGTAAACTTCAACCGTCTTGAGACCATGCTCCATCGCAGCGACTGCCGCCGCTTCGGATGCGACCTGCGCGGCAAACGGCGTGCTCTTGCGGGACCCGCGGAAGCCGTGGGAACCTGCGCTGGACCACGAAATCGCGTTGCCCTGCGTGTCGGTGATGGTCACCAGCGTGTTGTTGAAAGAGGAGCGAATGTGCGCTGCACCGCGCTCGATGTTCTTCTTTTCGCGACGCTTACGCGTAACAGCTTTCTTAACCTTAGCTTTTCCTGCCATTTTAAAGCTCCTCCTTACTTCTTCTTGCCGCCCTGCGTACGTTTCGGACCCTTACGGGTACGAGCGTTCTGCTTCGTGGACTGTCCGCGAACGGGCAGGCCCTTGCGGTGACGAACCCCGCGATAGCAGCCGATCTCCACCAGCCGCTTGATGTTCATCGAGGTTTCACGTCTCAAATCGCCCTCAACCTTGAGGTTGTGGTCGATATAATCTCTGATCTTGTTGACATCGTTCTCTTCCAGATCACGAACGCGGATGTCCGGGTCAATGCCGGTCTCTGCGAGGATCTTGGAAGCGGTTGTTTGACCGATACCGTAGATGTAGGTCAAGCCGATCTCGACTCGCTTATCTCTCGGAAGGTCTACGCCAGCAATGCGTGCCATATCGTTTCTATACCTCCGTTAAATTTTAAAAAATGGATCTATATAGGCTTGCGGGTTGCACTTGCGTGCCAGCCGCCCCGCAAGTTTTAGCCCTGCTTCTGCTTGTGCTTCGGATTCTCGCAAATGATCATGACGCGACCCTTGCGCTTGATGATCTTGCACTTTTCGCAAATGGGTTTTACAGACGGTCTGACTTTCATAGCTCTTCTCCTTTAAATCTTTTCTGACTTCTCAGTTCTTTGCGCGCCACGTAATGCGGCCGCGGGTCAAATCATACATCGAAAGCTCGACGGTGACCTTGTCGCCGGGAAGGATGCGAATGTAATTCATGCGCAGCTTGCCCGAGATGGTCGCGAGGATCTTGTGATCGTTCGGAAGCTTGACTTCGAACATGGCGTTCGGATACGCTTCGGTCACAACGCCTTCCACTTCAATGACATCCTGTTTGGACAACGATATCCCTCCTTATTCTTCACGGTCGTTTTGGAACCCTTGCGCAGCGAGGAACTTTCGAAAATCTGCATTGAGCAAATGTTCGGAAAGCTCCATCCGCGCTTCGGAAGCCTTCAAAAGGTGCCTGCATTTCTTCTTCTTCGGACGCTCCAGCGTTCGAAGCCTGCCGTCGACGAGAAGCACATAGTCCCCGTCGATGCGCTGTACGATGACAAACGCGCGTCCGCGATCCCGTCCTGCGCGCGAGCGAACGATCTCGCCCGGAAGCAGCGGTTCCTTCGTCATACGATCTCCTCCGAACAGGTCAGAAGGATCGGATCGCCGTCGGTGATCGCAATCGTGTTCTCGTAATGCGCAGCCGGTTTTCCGTCCCGCGTGGTGATTGTCCAGCCGTCGTCCAGCTGCCAGATCTCCCGCGAGCCGAGCGTGATCATCGGCTCCACCGCGATCGTCATCCCCGCTTCGAGGCGCTGCCGCGCG
>CALGGM010000038.1 GCA_937915925.1 uncultured Clostridia bacterium
TGTTGCTCAGCATGTTGAACACCTGTCCGATGACGCCGGTCGCAATGCCGAGCGCGAACAGTCGCGCATAGGACAGAATGTCGGACAGCACGCTCGTGATGTCGTATAAGCCGCCGAGACCGCTTGTCAGCCGCGAGAACACGTTCTTCTTCGCGCGTCCCTTGAACAGCACGACCATCAACGCGCCGACCGCCGCCGCGATCAGGGCGGGCACGGTGACTGCTTTCGGAAGCGCGATCGGCGTTCCCGCCATGCCCGTGATCGCCGGAAGGAATCCGATGACCAGTCCGAGCGTGATCAGCACCCACGAGAGCTGATCGAACACGGCGCTCTGCCAGTCGCCTCTCGAGAACTTGTCCATCGCGCCGACGATATAGCCCGCGACGATGTGCAGAATGCCGAGCCCGAAGCACAGACCGAGCATCGCCATGGAGTTCTGCATCGGATCGATCCAAGCCGGGAAAATGCCGATCCTGTCAAAGAACTGCCCGATCGCCGTGAACACGCCGCCGGACGTGTCGGTTCTGGTGATGCCGAAAAACGAACCGGTGAGAACGCCCCACACGATCGTGGAGAGTCCGCCCCAGAACAGCACGCGCGAAATGCCCGCGCTCATGCCGGTCGGCTTTTTCTTTTTAATATAGAGCAGTGAGCCCAGCATCAGCAAAATGCCGTAGCCGGTATCGGAAAGCATCAGACCGAACAGCAGGATATAGAACGGCGTCATGTAGGGCGTACCGTCAATCGTGCCGTAGGCGGGACGCGAATACAGCGTCTGCACCTCCTCGAACGGTCTTACGAACTTATTGTTCCTGACCACCGACGGCGGCTCCTCGCCCTCGATCGGATCGCGCGTTTCAAAGCTGTACGCGTCGGTTACGGTCCGGACCGTCTCCTCCGTCTTTTCGACCTCGTCCTCGCGGACCCAGCCCTCAAGCACAAACGCGCTTGCCGTATAGGTGAGATCGCCGCGTGCGGAAAGCCTGTCCGCGTCGATCGTCTCCGCGTCCAAAGCGTTCTGCAGCGTTTCGATGGTTTCGCCGTGCGCTTCGAGCTGTTTCTGCAGCTCCGCGTACTGTTCGTCGATCTCCCGGATCTGCCGGTTCAGCGCTTCGATCGCCTCGCGCGGCGAGCCCTGCAGCTTCGGAAAGACGTAATCCTGCCAGTCGATCGTTTTCAAAAACGTCTGCGCGGCGCGCGCGTCGTCCTCGCGGCAGGCAAGGATCGTCGGCACCGTCGCGCTCTCGCTGATAAACTCGGCTTCGAGGTACTCCTGTTCCTTGATCCGCTGAACATCCTTCGACGCGCAAAGCCCGACGAAGTAGCGCACACGCGCGCTGTTCTTCACGGAGTCCATCGGCGCATCCATTGCCGCCCACGGCTCCAGTGAAGCGCGCGTAGCCGCCGCCTTCTCCCGTTCGGAAAGAAGGCGCGTCTGCGCATGCAGGAGCTGCTCGATCTCATCGGTCGTCTCAACCGCCTTCGGCACATATTCCCGCATGCCCGAAAGCGTCATTTCACGCTTTTGCGGGCTCAGAAAACCTGCCTTTTTCGCAAACGGCTTGACGGCTGTGATGGACTCGGAAAGCCGCTGGATACGCGCGTTGATCGCGTCCGCTTCCGTGTCCGGCGCATCGCCGTCGGCGACCTTGATGATCTCGACCGTTCCCGCATCCTGAAGCGCTTTCAGGATGGCGTCCTGATCCGATTTCAGCGCGACCAATGACAGGCGCTTCATCGATACGATCATACCGTTGCTTCAATCCTTTCCATCAGATATGCGATCGCTTCCGGAACGTTCCGTTCCGCCGCACGGATCAGGGCTTCCGTCTCGGTCTTCGCCTGCTCGGAAAGCGCCGCCGCGGCGGCTTCGCCGTCCGTCTGCGCCTTCTGAAGAAGCTCGGCGGTCAGTTCCCGCTCCCGATCCGCGGCTTCTGCGATCGCGTCGTCCGCGTCGGTTCTCGCCTTTGCCACGCGCTCCCTTGCGGTACGGTTGGCTTCCTCGAGGATCGCATCGGCACGGGTCTCCGCTTCCGCGATCCGTTCCATGATACTCGTCATACGTTTCTCCGTTTAAAGATTATTTTGTGCCGAACAGACGGTCGCCCGCGTCGCCGAGACCCGGAACGATATAGCCGTGATCGTTCAACTTCTCATCGATGCACGCAACGTAGATGTCGACGTCGTCGTAAACGTCCTGGATCGCCTTGATCCCCTCGGGCGCCGCAAGCAGGTTAACGAGGCGAATGCTCTTCGCGCCGCCCTCCTTGAGCACGCGGATGCCCTCGATCGCGGAATTGCCGGTCGCCAGCATCGGATCGACGAGGATCGCGTCGCGCTCCTCGATGTCGTACGGAAGCTTGCAGTAGTAGCTGGTGGGCTTTAACGTGTCGGGATTGCGGTACATGCCGATATGTCCCATCTTTGCGTTCGGGATCATGCTCATCATGCCGTCCGCCATGCCGAGACCTGCCCGAAGGATCGGGACGATCGCGATCTTTTCGTTTGCCAGCACCTTGAACGTGCTCGTGCAGATCGGCGTTTCGATCTCCGCGTCGACGAGCGGCAGATCGCGCGTGACTTCATAGCACATCAGCATGGCAAGCTCGCTGACGAGCTCGCGGAATTCCTTGTTGCTCGTGTTCTTGTCGCGCAGTCTCGAAAGTTTGTGCTGTACAAGAGGATGGTCGATTACGGTTACTTTCATAATTGCTCCTTTCCCGCTTCATAAGCGGCGATCTTTCCGATTCTCCGCGCATGGCGTCCGCCTTCGAATTCGGTGTTCAGCCAAACGTCGGTAATTTCCAATGCCAAAGAGAGCGGAATGATTCCCGCTCCCATTGCCAAAACATTTGAGTCGTTGTGTCTTCTTGTAAGCTCGGCGGATTTCAGATCGGAGCAAAGCGCGCAGCGAATGCCGCGAACCTTGTTCGCCGAGATGGACATGCCGATGCCGGTGGTGCAGATCACGATGCCGCGATCGACCTTGCCGTCGCGCACGAGCTCCGCCGCCGGAATGCCGAAATCGGGATAATCAACGCTTTCAACGCCGAAGCAGCCGCAGTCGGTCACTTCGTGTCCCTGCTTGATGAGGTGTTCTTTGACGGCTTCCTTGTACTCGTAGCCGCCGTGGTCGCATGCGATGGATAGTTTCATATGCGTTCTCCTCCCGCCCATTCTGAAAGATTATATCAAATTTTCCGCCGTTTGTACAGAGGCAAAATTGTGATTTTGTAATTGCCGCGCCGTTCGGCTTACACGGATTCGTGTGAAAAGCCGGCAGCCCGTAAAAGCCGGTTCATGAACGCAAGCCCCGTGTCCTTCGGATCGACGCCCTCCGCAAGGATGACGTCGACCTCGGAGCCGACGTCGCGCAGCAGCCGGAACAGATTCGCGCAGAGCGTTTCCGGCTCGTCACGGTCGCCGAGCGAATACGCGTTCAGATTCCGGTAGCTTGGCATGGTCTGCTCCGTGCCGAGGATCGCGACGCGCTTTCCCTCCGATTCATATGCGTAGCAGAGCGTGCGGATCCGCTTCGCCGCGAGCTTCGGCTCGCCCTCCACGACATGGACCTCCGCGTCCGGCGCATAGTGCTTGTACTTCATGCCGGGCGACGCCGCGACCTCGCGCTCGCCGAGCGGGTTTAAGATACTCGGCGCAAGCTTGACGGGTCCGATCACCGCTTCGAGCATCTCGCGCGTGACCGCGCCGGGACGCAGGATCGTCGGCTCGCCGACAAGCGACAGCACGGTCGACTCGACGCCGTATTTGCACGGACCGCCGTCCAGGATCAGCGGGATCCGCCCGTCCATGTCCGCAAGCACGTGCTCCGCCGTCGTGGGGCTCGGTCTGCCGGACCGGTTCGCGGACGGCGCCGCGATCGGCACGCCCGCCTTCTGGATCAGCATCCGCGCCGTCTTGTCCGAAGGCATACGCACCGCGACGGTTTCCAGTCCCGCGGTGACCTCATAGGGAACCTCGTCCGCCTTGTTGAAGATCATCGTGAGCGGACCGGGCCAGAAGGTGTCCATCAAAACGTTCGCCAGCTTCGGCACATGCGCCCACAAAAGCTTGACGTCGCTCTTTTTCGCGATATGCAGGATCAGCGGGTTGTCATTCGGTCTGCCCTTCGCCTCGAAGATGCGGTTGACCGCTTCCCCGTCCATGCCGTTTGCGCCGAGCCCGTAGACCGTTTCCGTCGGGAACGCGACAAGTCCTCCCTCGCGGATCAGCTCCGCGCCGAGCTGCGTGCCCGCGTCCTCGCGTCGGACCGTTGAAATCACTTCCGTCTTCATACGTCCGCCTCCCCGGATAGCTTTGCCGCGCGCTCCGCGACCGTCAGCGCGTCAATCATCTCGTCCATATCGCCGTCCAAAAACTGCTCCAGCTTATAGAGCGTGAGCCCGATACGGTGGTCCGTGACGCGGCTCTGCGGGAAATTGTAGGTGCGGATGCGCTCGCTGCGGTCGCCCGATCCCACCATGCTCTTTTTCTGGTCCGCAAGCTCCGCGTGCTGCTGCGACGCGAAGTGCTCGTAAAGACGGCTCTTCAAAAGCCGCATCGCCTGCTCCTTGTTCTGCAGTTGGCTGCGCTCGTTCTGACACGCGACCACGATGCCGGTCGGAATATGCGTGATGCGGATCGCCGACGACGTCTTGTTGACGTGCTGTCCGCCCGCGCCGCTCGACCGATAGGTATCGATGCGAAGGTCGGAATCCTTGATCTCGATGTGAATATCATCCACCTCCGGCATGACCGCGACCGTCGCCGCGCTCGTGTGGATGCGTCCCTGCGACTCGGTCTCCGGCACGCGCTGCACGCGGTGTACGCCGCCCTCGAACTTAAGCCTTGCGTACGCGCCGCGTCTGCCCGAGACGGACAGAATGATCTCCTTGACGCCGCCGAGCTCGGTGACGTTTTCGGAAATCGTTTCGGTCTTGAAGCCGTGCCGCTCCGCGTAGCGCAGGTACATGCGCAAAAGGTCCGCGCCGAACAGCGACGCTTCCTCGCCGCCCGTGCCCGCCCGGATCTCTAAAATCACACCGCGATCGTCGTTTTCGTCCTTCGGCAGAAGCAGCGTTTTGAGCTCGGTTTCCTGTTCGGAAAGCGACGCCTCGAGCGAAGCAAGCTCCTCCTCGGCAAGCGCCTTCATCTCGGCGTCCGGATGCTCCGATAGCAGCGCAAGGCAGTCGTCGCGCTCCTGCTCCGTTTTCACGTACCGGTCGTATGCCGCGACGATCTCACCCAGCTCCGCATGTTCCTTTGAGAGCGCGGTAAACGCCTCGCGGTCGTCCGTCGCGCCGGGCGCGGCGAGCGCTTCCGTCAGCTGTTCATAGCGTTGTTTGCATTTTTTCAGTTTCTCAATCATCGTTCTTCACCACGATCACGCGCGGTCTTCCGCCGTAATCCGCTTTGCATTCGCTGTTTTGAAAGAGCGCGGAAACGTCCGCTTCCTGCGTCATGCCGATCTCCATAAGAAGCGTTCCTCCGGGATTCAGAAACTCCCGGTAACGCTCCGCGATCCTTCGGTAAAAGTCGAGCCCGTCCGCCCCGCCGTCAAGCGCAAGCGCCGGCTCGAACCGTAAGCTTGCGTCGCGCGTTCGCATCTCCTCCGCCGAAAGGTACGGCGGGTTGCTGACGATCAGATCGAACCGTCCCTCGATCCGCTCGAACAGATCGCTCTCGACGGTCGTGATCGAAACGCCGTTTCGCTTCGCGTTGCGTTCCGTGACCGAAAGCGCCTCCGGGCTGACGTCCGACGCTGTGACGCGCGCGCCGCCGTAAACCGCAAGCGCGATCCCGATGCAGCCGCTGCCGCAGCAAAGATCGAGGACCGCGTTCCGCTCCGGCGTGAGAAGCTTCAGCGCCGTCTCGACGAGACATTCCGTGTCGGGACGCGGGATCAGAACGGATCGGTCCACATAGAACGGCAGCCCGTAAAACTCCCATTCGCCGAGCACATACTGAAGCGGCTCGCCGCTGAGCCTTCGCTCGATCATAGGGTACAGCGCCTGCGTCTGTTCCTCGGTGATCGTCTGATACGGGGAGCGGAATCCCGTCGCGCGCAGCAAAAACGACGCCTCGAGCCGGGCGTCCTCTCCGGCGACCGGGCTGAGAAGCGTCGCGATCCGCTGTTCCGCCCTTCGGACGATCATGCGTTCTCTTCCTTTCGTTCCTCGGTTTGCGGCTGTTCTTCCTTTGCTTCCGCCGCTGCCTCTTCTTTCGCGTCCGCCGCTTTCTCGTCAAACTCGATATCGCCCTTCGGCGGATGCAGCGCAAGCTCGAAAGAAGCGATCGCCACCTCGAGCATGTCCAAGGTCGGCTCCTGCGTCGTTAAGTGCTGCAGCGCCAGACCCGGCGCGCGCGCGACGCGGCAAACAAGGTTGTCCCGCTTTGCCGCCGCCTTCAGCACCTCATAGGACACGCCTGCGATCAGCGGGATCAGGACGATCCTCGCAAGGCGGAACAGGAAGCTGTTCAGCCCGCTTGCGTCGTGCCATTCGGTAAAGCCCGGGATCAGCGTGCAGAGCGCGGACACGATCGCGGTCACAATGATCGAGACCGCCATCGTCAAGAAGAGATAATTCGTTCCGCAGCGCGGATGAAGGCGCGTGCATTTTGCCGCGTTCTCCGGCGTCATCGGAAGCTCCGCTTCGTAGCAAGCGATCGTTTTGTGCTCCGCGCCGTGATACATGAACACGCGCCGGATATCCTTGATCCGCGAGATCCCGTAGATGTACAGCAAAAAGATGATCAGCCGGATCACGCCCTGCACGATCGCGCTGAGCACCGGGCTCGTCTTGCCGAAGATCAGCTCAAGCAGTGAGATGATCCCGATCGGCAGCAGGAAGAACAGCCCGATCGCAAGCGCCGCGGCAAGCAGGATCGCGACCCATTTCACGACGTCCATTGCGGACTTATTGAACCGCTTCGCAAGCCACAGCTCGAACTTCGAGGGTTCCTCCTCTTCCTCGCCGAGCATTTCCGCCGCGCGGGTGGTGATGCTCATGCCGTCGGAGATCGATTTCACGAACGCGTACACGCCGCGCACGACGGGCCACGTCGGGAACGAGCCCTTCTTATAGCGTTTTCTCTGGTGATGGAATTCCTTTGCAAGCGATCCGTCGCTACGGCGAACGACAAGCGCCGTTCCCTTGTCCGAGCGCATCATGACGCCCTCGATCACAGCCTGACCGCCGATGTTTGTATGCTTCATAGTTCGTACCCTTTTCTTCTTTCATCGATAATATAGCACAGATTCCTGTCCGTTGCAATGCACTTCACAGCGATTTCACGATTCCGATCTCCGCGATTTCGGAGAATTATCAAGAAATTATGAAATTACAGCGAAAAGTCTGTCCTTTCCGACCGCGGTATGGTATATTAAAGAAAGCAAAACGATTCGAAGGGAGCCGAAATGTATCGGGAACGGTTGCGTGAAAAACTGATCGAAGCGCTGAAGGCGGTGCTTCCGATCATCATTATCGTTCTTGTGCTGTCGTTTACGGTCGCGCCGCTGCCGACCAGCATCCTGCTTGCGTACCTGTTCGGGGGACTTCTGCTGATCCTCGGCATGATGTTCTTCACGCTCGGCGCGGAGCTTGCCATGCAGCCGATGGGCGAACAGCTCGGCTCCGGCGTCACCAAGGCGCGCAAGATCTGGCTGCTGCTTCCGGTCGGTTTTCTGCTCGGCGCGCTCATCACGCTGTCCGAGCCCGATCTGCAGGTGCTTGCCGATCAGGTGCTCTCCATTCCGTCGCGCGTGCTCATCTGGTGCGTCGCCGCGGGCGTCGGACTGTTTTTGGTGCTCGCGCTTGTGCGTATGCTGTTCGGCATTTCGCTGCGCATCCTTCTTCTGATCTGCTACGGGCTCACGTTCCTTCTGACCCTGTTTGCGCCGAAGGACTTCCTTGCCGTCGCATTCGATGCCGGCGGCGTCACGACCGGTCCGATGACCGTTCCGTTCATCATGGCGTTCGGCATCGGCATTTCCGCGATCCGAAGCGACCGCAAGGCAGCCGAGGACAGCTTCGGTCTCATCGCGCTCTGCTCGATCGGACCGATTCTTACCGTGCTGATCCTTTCGCTAATCTACCGTCCGGAAAACGCGCTCTATACCCCGACGGTCACGCCCGACATTGCAAGTTCCAAACACCTTGCCGCGCTGTTCACCGACGCGTTCCCGACGTATTTTAAGGAGATCGCGATCTCGGTTCTGCCGATCATTGCGTTCTTCCTGCTGTATCGGATCATCCACACCCGCCTGCATCATATCCGGCTGAACCTGCGCGCCGCAAAGCGCATCGGCGTCGGGCTGATCTATTCCTACATCGGGCTTGTTCTATTCCTGACCGGCAGCAACATCGGCTTCATGCCCGCAGGCTCGTACCTCGGACAAACGCTCGCAGTACTTCCGTACCGCTGGATCATGATCCCGCTCGGCATGCTGATCGGCTACTTCATCGTCGCCGCCGAGCCTGCCGTTTACGTCTTGATGAAGCAGGTCGAAGAGCTCACCAACGGCTCGATCTCCGGCAGAGCGCTTCGCATCTCGCTCTCGATCGGCGTCTCCGCTTCGATCGGGCTTGCGATGCTGCGCGTGCTCACCGGCATTTCGATCCTCTGGATGCTCGTTCCGGGCTACGGGATCGCGCTGCTGCTGTCATTCTTTGTGCCGAAGATGTTCACCGCGATCGCGTTCGACTCCGGCGGCGTCGTTTCCGGTCCGATGACCGCGACGTTCCTGCTGCCGTTTGCGATGGGCGCGTGCCTTGCGCTCGGCGGAAACGTCGTTACCGATGCGTTCGGCGTGGTCGCAATGGTTGCGATGACGCCGCTCATCACCATTCAGATCCTCGGTCTTGCCTCCGTGCTCCGCGCGAAGCGCCGTTCCGTCGCCGCCGTCGATGAGCCGGAGCGTGAAGACCTGTACGCGATCATCGAACTGTAGGAGGTCCTATGAGCAAGCTATATCTCATGATCACGATCGGCAACCGCGCAAAGCTTCCCGATTACATCTCGCTCTATCATCAGGAGCATCTTGACCGCCACCTTGTGATGCTCGCGCACGGCACCGCGGCAAGCGAGATTCTCAACACCTTCGGTCTCGAAAACGCCGAGAAAGCCGTCATCCTGACGGTAACGACCGCTTCGGTCTGGCAGACGGTCAAGCGCGGACTGCAGCGCACGATCCGCATCGACGTGCCGGGCACGGGGATCGCATTCACGGTCCCGATCTCCAGCATCGGCGGACCGAGGGAGCTTGCATACTTTACGGAAGATCTGAACTTTGAACGTACGGAGGAGGAAACGGAATTGAAAGGCACGAAACAGGAGCTTTTGATCGTCATCGGCAACCGCGGCTACAGCGAACAGATCATGGACGCGGCGCGCGACGCAGGCGCGACCGGCGGCACAGTTATCCACGCAAACGGCACCGGCATGAAGCGCGCGGAGAAATTTTTCGGGATCTCCCTCTCCTCCGAGCGCGAGCTGATCCTGATCGTTTCCGCGACCGCCAAAAAGAACGCCATCATGCAGTCGATCATGAAAAAAGCAGGGCTTGAGACCGACGCGAAGGCGATCGTCTTTTCCCTGCCTGTGACCGATACCGCGGGGCTTCGGTTGCTCGAGCCTGAGGAGTCCGAAGAACAGCCCGAAGGCGAGCCGAAGCCCGAAGCCGCCGAATAACCGATTGTACCTTTACATGCCGCGTAGGTTTGCGCTGCATGCTTTCATATCCACGCATCCGTCCGGAAGAAACGGAACGCCCTCCTGCTTTAAGAGCATTTCACGGATCGGGGCGAAGTCGCCGCCCGCGATTGAGCCGTCCGCCATCACCACGCGATGCCACGGCAGCGTATCGGGACACGCGCGCATGGCAAAGCCCACGAACCGCGCGCGCCGCGGATAGCCGATCGCTCTTGCGATATCGCCGTAGGAAACGACCTGCCCGTACGGGACCGTTTCCACGATCGCATATACCCTTTGAAAAAACGAATCCGACATTATTAGAACAACTCCCGATACAGCGCGTCTGCGCAATCGTATACCCTCGCGCAGCTTTTTTCAAGCACCGCGCGCGACTGATGTCCGCCGAGCAGCAGCGCGCAAGGACAGCCCACCGCGTTCGCCGCTTCCGCGTCGTGATCGGTGTCGCCGATAAACAGCGCGTCCTTCGGATCGATCCCAAGGCGTTTCAGATACGCCTTCGCGCGGTCCACCTTGGAAACACCGAGAATGTCGTCCTGTCCGAGAATCTCGGAAAAATACGGCGTGACGCCGAGCCGTTTTGCCTGCTCGACAAGATCGTCCTGCTGCGTTACCGAAAGCAGCGTCTGCGTTGTCCCTCGCGCCTTCGCTTCGCGCAATATGTCGACGACGCCTTCGCGAAGGCTGCATTCCGTATACCGTTCGCGGTAGCGGCGCATGAAAACCTCGGAGACCGCTTCATAGCTTTCATGCTCGAAGGTGTACCCCATCATTTCGTAATACGCGCGGATCGGAAACGAAAAATGCGCCATGTACCACGCCTCGGTGATTTCGGGCATATTGCGTTCCCGCAGCACTTCGTTTTCCAGCTCGAGACAAAGCGCGGCGTCGTCAAGAATCGTACCGTTCCAGTCCCAGATCAAAAGCTTCGGCAGCATTCCGGTTCCTCCCATATTTTTCGATATTTTACCACGCCGCTTCGCGTCCCGCAAGCCGTTCTTATTTATGCTTGCGCCGCGGCGAGAATCGGTGTATAATATAGATTGAAAGAAATCGGTTTATCGGAGGATATCCATGGCAAATAAATCTGCAACAAAAAAGAAAACGCCTACTAAGAGCACGCCGGGCAAGGGCGGATCGAAGGCGGCGCCCGCAAAGGACAATCAGAAAAAGCGCACGTCGCATGCCGGTATCGAGATCTTCGGCATCGTTCTGATCGCGCTCGGCGCATTGTTTGCGGTCTACCTGTACAGCGGCTCGGACGACCCGCTCGGTACGGTCATCTCCCATTATCTTCTCGGCATGCATGGCTGCTTTGCGTACGCCGTTCCCGTGCTGTTCGTAATCGTCGGGTTCTATCTGATCCTCGGCGGCAGAAAAAAGCCCGCGCGCAGCACGCTGATCACAGGACTGTTGGCGGTCTGGTTCATTTTGTGCGCCCTGCATATGTGGACGAGCACCGAGCTTACAAACCTGAAGATGTTCGGCACGTCCGGCATGAACTTCGCGGATTACCTCAAGCAGTTCTTCTCTCAGTTCCCCGCCGCATGGATCGAGGGCGTTCACCTTCACGCGGGCGGCGGCGTGCTCGGCATGATCCTGCCGACGCTGCTGTACGTGATCGGCGGAAAGCTTTTGTGCTGGGTCGCGATCGTCGCGGGATTTCTGATCTCCGTGCTGCTCTGCACCGGCATCTCGATCAAGGCATACACCGACGCGTTCGGCTCCAGAGTGCGTGAAAAGATCGCAGAGCACGAGCAGTCCGTGACCGAGGACTACGACGACGTACAGGAGAGCGAACCGGCGCGCAAGCCGTGGAAGAAGGGCTTCTCCACCACGATCGAAGAGGAAGAACCTGCCCTCGTTCGCAAAAAGCCTGCGGAGCGCAAGAAGCCGCGCGAGATCCCGTTCGACGAGCTGTTCGACGTACCGGAGCCCGATCCGGAGCCCGCGCCGACCCGCAAGCGCACGCCGAAAGCAGCTGCGCCCGTCGATTACGATCTGATGCCGAAGAGCGGCAGGCTGCAGAAGAAGTCCGACGCGGATCTGTCCGCCGACGAAGAGGACGAGCTTTTGATCCCCGTCGCGCCCGCAAAGAAGCCCGGCAAGAAAGCGCCGTCCTTCTCCGATATGGCGGAGACGCTCGTGTCGGATCTTGACGAGCCCGCAGCCCCGACGCCCGAGCCTGCAAAGCCGCAGAAGCCTACTAAGCCTGCGGCAAAGCCCGTCGCGCCCGCGCCCGAGCCCGACGACGGCGGAGAGGACATCCCGCTGGTCGTTCCGCCCGCGCCCGCCGCGCCTGCGTACGAGCCGCCGTCCATCGACTGTCTCAACAAGCCGCGCGAGACCTTCGCAAAGAGTGCGGAGAATCCGACCGCGATCGCGCATCTGCTCGAGGAAACGCTCGCAAGCTTCAACATTTCCGCAAAGGTCATCAATATTTCCGTCGGTCCCGTCGTCACCCGCTACGAGCTGCAGCCCGCGCCGGGCGTACGCGTAAACCGCATTACAACGCTCAGCAACGACATCGCGCTCGCTTTGGCTGCGCCGCGCGTCCGTATCGAGGCGCCGATCCCCGGCAAGGCAGCCGTCGGCATCGAGGTGCCGAACAAGGACGCCGCGACCGTGCTTTTGCGCGACATCATCGACAGTGAGGAGTTTGCGAACGCGAAGTCGCCGGTCACGATGGCGCTCGGCAAGGACATCGCGGGCAAGATCATCGTCGCCGATCTCGGCAAGATGCCGCATATGCTGATCGCGGGCTCTACCGGTTCCGGTAAGTCCGTCTGCATCAACGACCTGATCATCTCCATGATCTATAAGTCCTCGCCGCAGGATCTGCAGCTGATCCTCGTCGACCCGAAGATGGTTGAGCTCTCCGTATTCGGCACGCTCCCCCACCTTCTGATCCCGGTCGTGACCGAGCCGAAGAAGGCGGCGAGCGCGCTCCGCTGGGCGGTCAACGAGATGACGATGCGCTACAAGAAGTTCACCGAGGTCGGCGCGCGCGAGCTGACGCGCTACAACTCGCTGATGGACGATCCGAAGAAAAAGATCCCGAAGCTGGTCATCATCATCGACGAGCTCGCCGACCTGATGATGGTCGCGCCCGACGACGTCGAGGATTCGATCTGCCGCATCGCGCAGCTCGGCCGCGCGGCGGGCATCCATCTGATCGTCGCGACCCAGCGTCCGAGCGCGGACATCATCACGGGTCTCATCAAAGCAAACATTCCTTCGCGCTGTGCGTTCGCGGTCAGCTCCGCGATCGACTCGCGCATCATTCTCGACGCGACCGGCGCGGAAAAGCTTCTGGGCCGCGGCGACATGCTGTTCCACCCGAACGGTGCAGGCAAGCCCACGCGTCTCCAGTGCGCATACGTTTCGGACGAAGAGGTCGAGCGCGTCATGTCCGGCTTCAAGAAGGAGGAAACGCAGTTCTCCGAGGACGTCCTTTCCGAAATCAACGACGAGGCAAAGGGCGGCGCGCAGGGCGGCGTCTTCGGCGAGGGCAAGCAGGAGGACGAACTCTTGGGCGAGGCGGTCCGCGTCGTCATGGAGAACGGACAGGCTTCCATCTCGATGATCCAGAGAAGACTGCGCGTCGGCTATGCGCGCGCGGCAAGGCTCGTCGATATGATGGAGCAGAAGAAATACGTCTCGCCGTTTGACGGCAGCAAGCCGAGACAGGTGCTGATCACGCAGGCGGAGTTCAACCGCGTGTTCGGCGGCGGCGTGCCTGCAGCGGACGACGAGCCCGCGCCCGTCGAACCGGACGAGACCGATTTCATGGAGGACGAAGATGTATGAAGATCGGCGTTATTTCCCTCGGCTGCGCAAAGAATCAGGTCGATACGCAGACGATGCTGGGGTATCTGAAATCGGCGGGCTACACGTTTACGCCCGAACCCGAAGAAGCCGACATTCTGATCGTCAATACCTGTGGGTTCATCACCTCCGCCAAGGAGGAATCCATCGAGGCGATCTTTGAGATGGCGCAGTATAAGGAGACCGGAAACTGCAAGCTTCTGGTCGTGACCGGCTGTCTTTCCGAGCGCTACCGCAAGGAGCTTCCCCCCGAAATGCCGGAGGTCGACATCTTCCTCGGCGTGCGCGAGTACGAAAAGCTTCCGCGGCTGATCGCGGAAAAGCTCAATCTCCCCTGCTCCCCCGTCATTCAACCCGAAAGGCTTTTGGTGACGCCGCCGTACCGCGCGTATCTTCGCATCGGCGACGGCTGCAACAATCACTGCGCGTACTGCGCGATCCCGATCATTCGCGGGAACCTCGTCAGCACGCCGATCGAACAGCTGATCGACGAGGCGAAGGCGCTTGCGGATCTCGGCGTGACCGAGCTTTCCGTCATTGCGCAGGACACGTCCGGTTACGGAAAGGATCTGTACGGCGAGCCGCGGCTGATCCCTCTTTTGAAAGAGCTCGACCGCATCGACGGGCTTAAATGGGTACGTCTCCTTTACACCTACCCGGACACCGTGACGCCCGCGCTTCTGGATACGCTCGCCGAGGGTGAAAAGCTCGTGCCGTATCTCGACATGCCGCTGCAGCACTGCAACGACGACATTTTACGCCGCATGCATCGACGCGGCACAAAGGCGCACATCGAAAGCGTGCTCGATCACATTCGCAAGCACTATCCGGACTTCACGCTGCGCACCACGATGATGGTGGGCTTCCCCGGCGAAACGGACGCGCAGTTTGAGGAGCTCATGCAGTTCCTGCGCGACTATCCGTTCGACCGCGTCGGGGCGTTTGCGTTCTCTCCCGAGGAAGGGACCCAAGCCGAAACGATGCCGGATCAGATCGCGGACGAGGTGAAGGAAGCGCGGCTTGTCGCTTTGATGGAGCAACAGCAATCGATTTCCGAGGAACGCAATAAACGCTGGATCGGTCGCGAGCTTACCATGCTCGTCGAGGAAACCGGCATGGACGGCACCTACGGCAGAACGGTCCGTGAAGCGCCGGATGCCGACGGCATGGTCTGCGTTGCGCCGAGCTTCAGGCACGAACCCGGACAGTATCTCCCCATTCGGCTGACCGGCGGCGACGCCTATGACATGATCGGAGAATGCTTATGAATCCCGCAAACAAGCTGACGCTTTTGCGCATCCTGCTGATTCCGCTGTTCATCCTTGCGCTGCTGCTTCCGAACCTTTGGAGAGGCTATGCGCCGTTTTCGCACTGGGTCGCCGCGATGATCTTTCTTGCCGCCGCGATCACCGATATTCTCGACGGCAAATATGCGCGTAAGCACAACGTCGTGACCGACTTCGGCAAGCTGATGGATCCGATCGCCGACAAGGTTCTGATCGTCGCCGCGTTCGTGATGCTCTCCTGCACAACCGACGCCGCGCATCCGAAATGCCTTCTGCATCCGGTCGTCACGATCGTCTTTATCGCGCGCGAGTTTCTGATCTCCGGCTTTCGGCAGCTTGCCGCGGCGAAGGGCGTTGTGATTGCTGCCGGCAATCTCGGCAAGTGGAAGACGACCTTTCAGGACATCATCGTAATCGCGCTGCTGCTGTATGACGAGTTCCCGTTTTACTATCTGAATCCGTATCTGCGGATCCTCATCGAGGCGTTGGTGTATGTTGCGCTTGCGCTTTCGGTCGTGTCCGCGATCGAATACCTGATCAAGAACAAAGGAGTTATCAATTTCAATGATCGCTGAACTGATTTGCGTCGGGACCGAGCTTCTGATGGGACAGATCCTCAACACCAACGCGCACTTTATTGCAAAAGAGCTTGCCCCGTCCGGCATCGACATGTATCACCAGGTTGTCGTGGGCGACAATCCGACCCGTCTTTCCGAGGCGGTACAAACCGCTCTGCGCCGCGCAGACGTTGTGCTGCTGTCCGGCGGGCTCGGACCGACCGACGACGATCTCACCAAGGAGACCGTTGCAGAGGCGATGGGCAAGGAACTTGTTCTGTTTGAGGACGAGTGGAAAAAGCTCATTTCGTGGTTCACGTCCAAGGGCAGAACCATTGCGCCGAACAACAAAAAGCAGGCGATGTTTCCGATCGACGCGATCATCCTCCCGAATCCGAACGGCACCGCGCCCGGCTGCATCATGGAAGCGGACGGCAAGGCGGCGATCCTCATGCCCGGACCGCCCCGCGAGCTGCAGCCGATGTTTTTGAATCACGTCATGCCCTACCTGCTGAAACGGAGCGGTCACAGGCTCTATTCGCGCGAGGTGCGCATCTTCGGCATGGGCGAATCGGACGTCACCTATCGGCTCGACGATCTCATCAAGCATCAGACGAACCCGACGATCGCGCCGTACGCAAAGACGAGCGAGGTCACTCTGCGCATCACCGCGCGCTGCCAAAGCGACGAAGAGGGCGAAGCGCTCGTGACGCCGATGATCGAAGCGATCCGGGAAACGCTCGGCGACGTCGTGTACGACACCGACGGACATGAGCTGTCCGAGGTCTGCCACCGCGCGCTGATCGCAAGCGGCAAAACGCTCGCCGTAGCGGAGAGCTGCACGGGCGGACGGCTTGCGGACGCATTCATCAACTGGCCCGGCAGCTCCGCGTATCTCATCGAGGGCGACGTCACCTACTCGAACGACGCGAAGATGCGGCGGCTCGGCGTCAGAAAAGAAACGCTCGACACGGTCGGCGCGGTCTCCGAGGAATGCGCAAAGGAAATGGCGGAAGGGCTTCGAAAGGCTGCGGGCACGGACTACGCGCTGTCCACCACGGGCTACGCGGGTCCCGACGGCGGCGAGCCGGGAAAGCCCGTCGGCACGGTATTCATTGCGTTCGCAAGCGAGGATAAAACGGTCGTGAAGCGGCTGAACCTGTTCGGCGACCGCGACCGCATCCGGCATTCCGCAATGCTCAACGCGCTTGATCTTTTGAGAAGAAACATCTGTACGAAATAACGGACATGTGATATAATACCATATAGGCAAGACTTGAAAGTGAGGAACACGATATGTTGGAAAAAGAAAAAGCACTGGAAATTGCACTGAGTCAAATCGAAAAAAGCTTCGGCAAAGGCGCGATCATGAAGCTGGGCGACGCGTCCCGCGTTCCCGTTTCCGTGATCCCGACCGGCTGCCTTGATCTGGATATCGCGCTCGGCGTCGGCGGCGTACCGCGCGGCCGCGTCATCGAGATCTTCGGACCGGAGTCCTCCGGTAAAACCACGATCGCGCTGCACATCGTCGCGCAGGCGCAGAAAATGGGCGGCACCGCCGCGTTCATCGACGCGGAGCACGCGCTCGATCCGGTCTACGCGGAGCATCTCGGCGTGCAGATCGACGACCTCTATGTTTCTCAGCCGGACACCGGCGAACAGGCGCTCGACATTGCGGAAGCGCTCGCAAGAAGCGGCGCGGTTGACATCATCGTTATCGACTCGGTTGCCGCGCTCGTTCCGAAGGCAGAGCTCGAAGGCGACATGGGCGACTCACACGTGGGCCTGCAGGCGCGTCTGATGTCGCAGGCTTTAAGAAAGCTTACCGGGTGCGTGGCAAAGACCAACACCGTCGTGATCTTCATCAACCAGCTGCGTGAAAAGGTCGGCGTCATGTTCGGCAATCCCGAAACCACGACCGGCGGCAAAGCGCTGAAATTCTACGCCTCCGTGCGCATGGACGTGCGCCGCATCGAAACGCTCAAGGCGGGCAACGAAGCGGTTGGCTCGCGTACGCGCGTAAAGATCGTCAAGAACAAGGTTGCCCCGCCTTTCCGCATCGCGGAGTTTGATATGCTCTACGGCGAGGGCATTTCGAAGGAAGGCAGCATTCTGGACATGGCGATCGATCGCAGGATCATCATCAAGTCCGGTTCGTGGTTCTCCTACGGCGATATGCGCATGGCGCAGGGCCGCGAGAACGCGCGTCTGTTCCTGAAGGACAACCCCGAAGTCTGTCAGGAGATCGAAAACAAGATCCGCGCGCAGATCGAGGAGCAGCGCAAGAAGGACGCCGAAGCCGCCGAAGCCAAGCGCCGCGCGCGCGAAGCCGCTCTCCGCGGCGACGACGACCTCGTTCCCCCGCCCGAGTTCTGAGCTTCGATAGAACAACCCTTCCGTCAGCCTTCGGCTGACACCTTCCCTTGCACAGGGAAGGCAAGAATGCTCTCCAATTTCAAGGGGCTGTCTCATTAGTGAGGCAGCCTCTTTGCATGGAATATAAGTATAGAA
>CALGGM010000039.1 GCA_937915925.1 uncultured Clostridia bacterium
CGACCTACCGGTTCGTAGCCGGGCACTCTATCCACTGAGCTACAAGCGCATGTACTCTTTCGCGTACCTTGTTATTTTAGCCGCTCTTCCGTAAATTGTCAAGCCCCGATTTTGAAAAAAATGATATATCATGAAAACGGGGCGATCGACCGACCGCCCCGCTGCGATTTCTTTACAGCAGTTTCTTCGATTGCCGGTAGACGTCGCCGCTGCCCACGGTGATCACGATGTCCCCCGGCACGGCATGCGCGTCGAGATACGATGCGATGTTCTCGAACGTGCCGAGATACTGCGCATTGTGCGTTTCGCGGTTAATCCCCGCCACCATGTCGCGCGCATGAACGACGCCGGTGTCGACCTCGCGTCCGGGGTAAATGTCCGGCACAAGCACTTCGTCCGCGTCCTTGAAGCAGGTCACGTTTTCGCAGAACAGCGTTCTTGCGCGCGTGTAGCTGTTGCACTGGAACACGCAGAAGATCTTTCCGTGCGGGACATGCGTCGCCGCGGCGAGCGTCTCTTTGATCTCGTTCGGATGATGTCCGTAATCGTGGAAGACCTTGACGCCGTTCTTCTCGCCGAGCAGCTCAAAGCGGCGGCTGGTGTTGCGGAAGCGCTCCATCGCGTTCGCGTAATGCTCAAACGAAACGCCGCAAAGCTTTGCCGCGGCATAGACCGCAAGCGCGTTGATCACATTGTGCTGTCCGGGGACGTTCAGCTTCACTCTTCCGATCCGCTCGCCGTGATCGAAGAGATCGAACGACGGGAACCCGAGCGCGTCGAACGCAAGCGCGTCCGCGTGGATATCGCCCTCGGATAGACCATACGTAGTCACGTTGCCGCCAAGCTCCTTTAAGAGATCGCGGACATACGCGTCGTCGATGCAGGCAAGGATCCTGCCGCTGTCGGGCACGAGCGCAAGGAACTTGCGGAACGCGGCGATGATGTGCTCGATATCGCCGTAGTAGTCCAAGTGATCGTTATCGATGTTGTTGACGATCGCGATCGTCGGCTTCAGCGTCAGAAAGCTTTCGACATACTCGCACGCCTCGGTGATGAAAAGATCGCTCTTTCCGAGCCGCACGCCGCCGCCCAAAAGCTCCATGAACCCGCCGACGTGCACCGTCGCGTCAAGGTCCGCTTCCTCGTTGACAAAGGCGAGCATCGACGTGATCGTGGTCTTGCCGTGACAGCCCGCAACCGCGACAACCTCGTGAAAGCGTGCGGAAAGCTGACCCAGAGCGACGCTTCTCTCAAGCTCCGGAATCCCATGCTCGCGCCCGTAGACGCGCTCGGGATTGTCCGGTTTGATCGCCGCGGAATACACGATCAGATCTGCGTCCTTCGCCTGCTCCGCCCGATGTCCGTAATACACGGTGATGCCGTCCCGTTCGAGACGGTCGGTAAACTGCGTGCGGTCGCGGTCGCTGCCCGTAACCGTATGCCCCTGTGCGTTCAGGATCCGCGCAATGCCGCTCATCGAGCAGCCGCCGATCCCGATAAAATGAATGCGTTTTGCTTCGTCCAATGATGCTGTCATAGTTTCTCCCCGCTGCGTATGCCTCATTATACGCGAATCCTGTCGGAATTGCAACCGATCAGTTGTCCCATTTCAGCGTTTTGCCGCCGATCAGATGCAGATGCAGATGCGGCACGCTCTGTCCCGCGTCCGCGCCGATGTTGGTGATCAGCCGATAGCCCGTCTTGTCAAGCCCGTTCTCCGCCGCGACCGTTCTTGCGACCTCGAACATGTGTCCCAAAAGCGCGTCGTCCGCTCGCGTCAGAGCCTGCGCGCTTTCGATATGCGTTTTCGGGATCACGAGGATATGCACCGGCGCCTGCGGCGCGATGTCATGAAACGCGTAAACGCTCTCGTCCTCGTACGCTTTTTTCGACGGGATCTCACCCGCGGCGATCTTACAGAACAAACACATAGTCTTTGCCTCCTATTCGATGATACCGAGCGCAGTCGTTCCGTCCCGCCCGGTTAATTTGACCCGAACCGTTTCCCCGCATGCGCCGTCGCAGCGAACGCGGATGTAGTTTCCGGTGTAGCCGGTCCCGTCGTCCTCCATGATGACGTCGACCGTTTTCCCGATCTGCGCGTCGATAAACGCCGTCTCCAGCCGTTCGCCGAGCGCGATGAGCTCGCGCGTACGCGCTTCCTTCAAGGCGCGCGGCAGATGCCCCTCCATCGCGTCCGCCTTCGTTCCCTTGCGGCGCGAGTACGGGAACACATGGATCCGCGCAAAGCCGATCTCCTCGACAAAGTGCACCGTCTCCCGATGCTCCTCCTCCGTCTCGCCGACAAAGCCTGCGATCACGTCCGTGGTGATCGCGGCGTCCGGCATGCACGCGCGGATGCGCTCGACCGCGTCGCGGTATTCCACCGTCGTATAGCGGCGGTTCATGCGTTTCAAAACCGTGTCGGAGCCGCTTTGCATCGAAAGATGAAACTGCCTGCAAAGCGTGCGGCTGTTTTTCGCGATCTCCAAAAACCGATCGGTGATCACGCGCGGTTCCAGCGAACCGAGCCGAAGCCGTTCCAATCCCGGGATGCTGTCGGCAAGCACGATCAAATCGGATAGCGTGGGCTTGTCCTCGAGATCGACGCCGTACGCGGACAGCTGAATGCCGGTAAGAACGACCTCGCGGTATCCGTTTTCCGCAAGCGAAATGAGCTCCTTCTTCGTGCTTTCGACCGTGCGCGAGCGCAGCGCGCCGCGCGCAAACGGGATCATGCAGTACGTGCAGAAGCTGTTGCAGCCGTCCTGCACCTTCAAAATCGCTCTGGTGCGGCTGTCGTGCTGCGCGGAAAGCTCCTCAAACTCGTGCCGATCGAACGGCGCGGGATACGCGGGATCGACCCGCTGTTCCAAAGCCGCTTCCACAAGCCGGACGATGTCCTTTCGCCCCTCCGTTCCGAGCACGAGCGAAACGCCCGGAAGCGCCGCGACCTGTTCCTTCGCGACCTCGGCATAGCAGCCGACGGCGGCGAGCAGCGCGTCCGGATTTCTGCGGTGCGCCTGCGAAAGGACCTGACGCGATTTCTTATCGCTGATGCTCGTGACCGTGCAGGTATTGACGATGTAGGCGTCGGCAGGTTCTTCGAACGGGACGACCTCGTGTCCCGCCTTTTTAAACAGCTCCTCCATCGCCTGCGTCTCGTAGTGATTGACCTTACAGCCGAGCGTATAAAATGCAACTTTCACGGCTCCACCTCATATAGGATCTGCGCCGTCATCGCCATGCCCGCGGTCTCCGTGCGCAGGATCCGCGTGCCAAGCGAAACGGACCGCGCGCCCTTCTTTGTGAGCTGTTCGATCTCCGCTTCGGAGAACCCGCCCTCCGGTCCGATCACGATCGCGATCCGCTCGCCGCAATGCGCGCGCAGAGCGGTTTTCAGAGAAACGGAGCGTTCGTTTTCGTACGCGACCAGAACCGTGTCAAAGTCAGAAAAGTCGAGCTTGTCCAAGGCGATCGGCAAGGCGACCTTCGGGATGATCCCGCGGCGGCTCTGCTTTGCCGCTTCCTCGCTCACGCGCTGCCAGCGCTCGATCCTGCCCTCGTACGGCGGCTTCAATACCACCACGCAGCGCTCCGACTGCACGGGCACGAACCCGCATGCGCCGAGCTCCACACACTTTTGGATGATCGTTTCCATCTTGCCGGCTTTGGGCAGGCACTGAAACAGCGTGACCGAAACGGACGGCTCGCTCTCTGCCCTGCGCCACGGTCCGGTCTCGAACGAAACGGCGTCGCCGGCAATGCCCGTAATGACGGCGTCGCATTCGCTGCCGCGTCCGTCGCAAAGCTGCACGGCGTCGCCCGCGCGAAGGCGCAAAACCTTTGCGATATGCTTCACGTCGTCGCCGCGGACCACGGCGGTATTCGGTTGAATCTCGTCGGTAAAAAAGCGATGCATGTTACTTGCAAAGGAACGCGTTCCAGCCCTCCGCTTTGCTGTGTTCCGAAACGGTAAAGCCGTTCGCTTCGAGCGCCGCGACCACCTCGTCGACGCGCTCGTCGATGATGCCGGAAACGAGGAACACACCGCCGGGCGCAACGAGCGGTCTTGCGATCGGCGCAAGCGCGATGATGACGTCCGCGACGATGTTCGCCGCGACGACCGGATACTGCCCCGCGATCTTCTTCTGCAGGCGCGTATCGGAAAGAACGTTGCCGATCAGCACATGATAATGTTCCCTGCCGATCCCGTTCATCTCGGCGTTCTCATACGCGATCGATTCCGCGATCGGATCGATGTCCACGGCGGTCGCGTCGACCGCGCCCAAAAGCCTTGCCGCGATCGAAAGGATCCCGCTGCCGCAGCCGAGATCGAGCATCGTGTCGCCGGGCTTCACGGTCTTTTCGAGGAATTCAAGGCACATCCGCGTCGTGTGATGCGCGCCGGTGCCGAACGCCATGCCCGGATCGAGCTTCAATACGATGCGCCCGGTTTCGGGCTTCGGCTCCCACGAGGGCAGAACGAGCAGACGGCTGCCGATCTCAAGCGGCTTATAATACTTTTTCCAGTTGTTCGCCCAATCCTCCTCGTCGACCGAAACGACGGTCACGAGCAGCGTGCCGAGATCGACCGGAAGGTCCAGCGTTTTCAGCCGCTCGATCGCCGCCTTCGCCGCCTCGACGGTCGGAAGGTTCTCCGGGCAGTCCGCGACATAACCCTTGACGCACGGGGTGTCCGTGCCGATCTTATCCATATCCGCAAAGTCCCAGAAAATCGCCGCCTCTCGCAAAAACGCGTACGCCTTTTCATGGCTTTCCTCGATGGAAAGTCCCGTAATGCCCGCGCCGTTCAATGCGGCGCAGACGGCGTCGATCCCCTGATCCGTGGTATAAACCGTCAGCTCAAGCCATTTCATTCGTGTTCATTCCCCCAAAATGGTTCTTCTTTTCAGTATAACATGTTTTTGACCGTTACACAAGCGTCATATATTGCGAGATCAGCGGGATCAGCGCGTCCGCTTCCTTCGGCGCGTAGCGCGGCGAATGCGCAAGGTTCATGCAAACAAACGGCTCGCGGATGGAAACCTCGGAAGGGTCGTTATAAACGGTCAGCGGGATCTCCGGTTCCTGCCCATAGCGGGTTTCAAACAGTTTCGAAACGAACGATTCGAGCCGGATCGGGCGATACCCTTCCCCATTCTTGACGCAGAACGTCGGAAGATCGGGTCTTGAAAACGGATCGCGCACAAGCGCCAGCGCGTCGATCCAGCGGAACGCGAGCGCGAACAGAAGATAGTTCGCCTCGTCTAGCTGCTTTTGCGCATAGTAGCGGGAAAAGTCGTCCCGCTCCGCAGGCGGGATGCCGAGGACGTTATTCAGCACAAACCCGGGACCGGGCTTTCCGATGCCGAGATCCGCGTGCGCGTCGACATGCACGACCGAAAACGGACGCGTAAGCCGCCCTTCGTCCATGCAGTCCTTCCAAAATGCGAGCGCGCCGTCGTGCGTTTCGGTGACGCGTCCGACGATCGGATGCGCCTTGGATAAACTGAGCCCGTTTTCCAAAAATGAAACGACCGCCGCCCCGTCCCACGGCGCGGCAAAGCGTTTGTCGGGGCGTTCGCCCATGCCCGCGAGCGGACAGCATTCGTCAAGAAAGAAATCCAGATCCAGATCCAAAACCCACATGCGGTTATTGTACCGTTTCTTCGACGGAAAAACAAGTTCTTTTCCTTCGTTATCGAGAGAATGTACTTAAAAATAATACATTTCTGTCACATTTGCATGTTAAAATTTTCAAAACGATCAAGAATCCGGCATAAAACCTGTTGCGACTTCGAAAATCCTTTGCTATAATATAGTTATCTTTGCGGAGGATTAGCATGAAGCCTGCTGCGATATTGGACATCGGCAGCTCAAAGGTTGTATGCCTTTTGGGCAGCGCTTTAGATAAAGGCGGCATCGTCGTGCACGGTGCCGGCGTTTCCGGCTGCGACGGATACCTTGAAGATCGGTTTTTGGACAAGCAGAGTCTGCACGACGCGATCGTGGACGCGATCCAGAAAGCCGAACAGGAATCCCATACGCGCATCCGTGACATCGCGCTTACCGTACCGGTTTCGTTCTCGAAACTGGTGCTTTCGGACATGACGATGACGCTCGGCGAACGCGCGCGCGTCGTCGATCCCGCCGACGTCGATCGGCTGATCGAGCATTCGTATCAGAAGATCGAAACGCCTCCGGGACACGTTCTGATGCACAGCACGCCGGTGTTCTTTCTGGTCGACGGGGTTTCCTCCTCCGAGATGCCGCAGGGCATCGTGACCGAGGAGATCTCGGGACTGATCGCGCACATGTTTGTTCGCGAGGACTACATCGAAACGATCCAGAACGTTCTGGACGATCTCGGCGTCGAGATCTCGATGTGCATCAGCGCCGCCCTGGGCGAAGCGACGATGCTGATCCCCGAGGAGGAACGCGTGCGTCCCGCCGTTCTCATCGACGTCGGCTACCGGCAGACGGACATCTGCGTGATCGAAAACGCGGCGCTGACCGGCATTGCGTCGATCCCGATGGGCGGCTATCAGTTCGCGTCCGACCTTTCGTTCGGGCTCGAGGTCACGCAGCAATCCGCCGAGCAGGCAAAGCGGCGGTTCGTATTCTCGCTCGATTACGGCGACAAGACGGAGATCCTCCGTTCCGAGACCGCGTCAAAGCGTGTCGAGAACAGCACGATCGCCTACATCATCGAGGCGCGTGCGAGCGACCTTGCGGCGCATATCCGTGAAACGCTGGACCGTCTTGAGGTGAATCTGGAATCGCGTCCGATCGTGTACCTGTCCGGCGGCGGACTGCTGATGATGCGCGGATCGCTCGACTTCATCAAGAAGGCTCTGGGCTTTCCGATCAAGCGCGACATGCCGTGGACGCCGCGGCTGTCCTCGCCCAACTACTGCAGCGCGTTCGGCGCGCTGAACTTTGTCCTTCGCGCGAACCGCGCCGAGGATCGTCCCGTGCAGCAAAAGCCGGACGAAAAGAACTTTCTGCAAAAATTGAAGGACTTCTTCACGAAATAACCAAAGGGGGAACCACCATCCATGTTTGAAACCAATGTAGACAGCACCAACTTTGCTCAAATCCGTGTCGTCGGCGTCGGCGGTGCGGGCTGCAACGCAGTCAACCGTATGGTCCAGTACGGTCTGCAGGGCGTGGAATTTATCGCCGTGAACACCGATAAGCAGGCGCTTGCTCTGAGCGCGGGACAGAAAAAGATCCAGATCGGCGAAAAGCTGACCAAGGGCCTCGGCGCGGGCGCGGATCCGGAGATCGGCCGCAAGGCGGCGGACGAGAGCCGCGACGCGATCATCGAAGCGCTGAAGGGCAGCGACATGATCTTCATCACCGCCGGTATGGGCGGCGGCACCGGCACCGGCGCGGCTGCCGTGATCGCGGAGTGCGCGAAGGAGCTCGGCATCCTGACCGTCGGCGTCGTCACGAAGCCGTTCACGTTCGAGGGCCGCGTCCGTATGCGCAACGCCGAAAAGGGTATTTCCGAGCTGAAGCCCGCAGTCGACACGCTTATCACGATCCCGAACGATAAGCTCATCTCGCTGGTCGGCAAGTCCAGCCTTCCCGACGCGCTGCGCGTTGCGGACGACGTGCTCCGTCAGGGCATCCAGGGCATTTCCGATCTGATCGCCGTTCCCGCGATGATCAACCTCGACTTTGCGGACGTCAAGACGATCATGAAGGAAAAGGGCATGGCGCACATGGGTATTGGTTCTGCCGTCGGCGAAAAGCGCGCAAGCGAAGCGGCGCGTCAGGCGGTCGAGAGCCCGCTCCTCGAAACCTCCATCAAGGGCGCAAAAGGCATTTTGATGAACATCACCGGCGGCGGCGATCTGTCGCTGCTCGAAGTCAACGAGGCTGCAGAGATCATCGCGGAGAACGCGGATCCCGACGCGAACATCATCTTCGGCGCAGACATCGACGAGAGCATGGGCGATGCGCTCCGCATCACCGTTATCGCAACCGGCTTCGACCGCGTCGATCCGGACAAGACGTCCGATCTGCAGATGGGCGGCACGCCGGCAAGACGGAGCTTTGCGGAAACGCGTCCCTCCTTCGGCGGTCTCAATCAGCAGGCGGCGCCCGCTTCCGCGGCGAACGCCTTCTCCGCCCGCACCTATGCGGATCCGGAGCCCGCGCCCGATCCCGTGATGGACGAGCCGGAGCCCAGACAGGAACAGCCGCTGTACCGCGATCCCTCCGCAGGACTTCGCCGCGACTACAACGAGCGTCCCGCAAACAAGCTGGACATCCCCGCGTTCCTGCGTAAATAAAACAAATCCGGGCGGATGCAGTTCATCCGCCCGATTCTTTTCTTTTTATCATTTACAGCAGAAACCACAGCGCGACCGACGCCGCAAGCAGTCCGAGTCCGATCCACGGCGGACGCTTACGGTTGTATAAAAACAGCGGCGAGCAGAACAGCAGCGCGACGTAATACAGCGCGATCACCGCAGGATGCGGCGCAGGCAGTTTAAGAAGCGGCGTGTGCAGCGATTCGGAAACGAGCGAGATCAGCTTGATCGCCCCGTACGCGGGATAGGACAGCGCGATCGAAAGAAGCGGGACCGCGCCGTAGAGCATCACGGCAAGGAAGCCGAACAGCAGGACGACCGGCATCGTCGGGATCAGAACGATCGAAAGCGGGATCGAGATCCACGCGACCTCGCCGAAGGCATACGCCATAACGGGGAGCATGCCGACCGTCGCCGCGACGGCGCCCGTGAGCGTCTGCACGATCTTGGAGTTTTTCATGACGTCCGGAAGCGGACGCTTGAACGCGCCGGAAAAGAGCGTCATCCCGTCCATCGCAGCAAACGAGAGCTGAAAGCCGATCCTTCGATACGCAAACGGCTCGCAAAGCAGCGTCATAAACAGCGCAAAGCAGAACACGGACGGCATGTCCTCCTGCCTCTCGCGCATGCTGCAGATCCGTAAAGCGATCAAGGCAAAGGCGGCGCGCAGCACGGACGGAGAAAATCCGGTAACCGCGCTGAGAAACAGCAGAAAGACCGACAGCAGCGTGAGCGACAGCGCCTTGTTTTCCGTTCGCACGACGCTGCCGAGCATGCCGACCAGCACGGTGACATGCAGACCCGATACGGCGAACAGATGCAAAAGCCCGCTGTTTGCGTACTGCACGTATTCCGTCGCCGTCATCAGGCTCGTGTCGCCGAGCAGGATCCCACGAGCCTCCGCCGCTTCGTCGCCGAACAGCACGTCGGCGTTCGCCCGTAAGTTTGCGCGAAGGTTCGTCAGGAACGGAAACGGCGAAAGCGCCGTCGGCAGCAGAACGGTGCGGACGAGTACGAGGAACATTGCGAGCGGCAGCAGAAAGAACGCGCTCCTTCTGCGGAACAGGAACGCCGAGATCGGGATCAAAACAGCGCATACACAAAGGAGCGCCCAATCCGGCGCGAACGATCCGAGGATCGCCGCGAGGATCGCGCCGAGCGCAGCGCCCGCCATCGGACGCGTATGGAACCACGGTCTTCTGTCGTTCATATATGCAGTATAACAGGCTTTGACCGATATTTCAATTCAAACAAACGGAGGAATTATGAAAGAGCTTCGCGATTATATCGACAGCGCAAAAAAGATCGTATTTTTAGGCGGCGCGGGACTGAGCACCGAAAGCGGCATCCCGGATTTCCGTTCGAGCGACGGCGTATTCAAGGCGGTCAGCGCATACGGCGTCCCGCCGGAAACGCTGCTGTCCATCGACTTCTTCGAGGACTACCCGGAGATCTTCTACGATTATTATAAGAAGTTTCTGATCTATCCGGACGCGAAGCCGAACAAGGCGCACAAGGCGCTTGCAAAGCTCGAACAGATCGGCAAGCTGAACGCGGTCGTGACGCAGAACATCGACGGTCTGCATCAGGCGGCGGGAAGCAAACACGTCTGCGAGCTGCACGGCAGCGTTTACAGAAACCACTGTACGAAGTGCCGCAGGTTCTATTCGCTCGATCAGATCATGCAGATGAAGGGCGTGCCGACCTGCGAATGCGGCGGGATCATCAAGCCGGACGTCGTGCTGTACGGCGAAGGGCTCGACAACGCGGTCGTGACCGATGCGATCAGAAGCATCCGCGAAGCCGACACGATGATCGTCGGCGGCACGTCGCTTGCGGTATATCCCGCGGCGGGACTGATCGATTACTTCCGCGGCGATACCCTGATTGTCATCAACCTTTCCCCCACCCCGCGCGATCGGGAAGCGACGATCTGCGTGCATGAAAAGATCGGCGAAGCGTTATCCTTTCTTTTGGATTGACTTTCCGGAAAAGTCGGCTATAATGATTGTTCGGAGAATGATTTCGAAAGGAGCGATCACATGCAATTACTGGTCATCACGATCGACAAATGTGATGAGTTTCTGAGCACGCTCGAGGGGCTTCGGGCGCACGGCATGAACGGCATCGTGTTCAACAGCACGAGCTTAAAGCATGCCCTTTTGGAAAGCGATATCAACGCCGCACCGATCTTTGCGGGCGTTTCGAAGCTTGTTCATCACGATTTTGAACCGAGCCATACGGCTTTTCTGCTTTTGAACGACGATCAGATCGAACACGCAAAGCGCGTCGTTCGGCGCAATACCAACGGACTCGGGAAGAAGGGCGTCATGTTTACAATCCCGATCAGCTCGTTTGAGGGAATCGAGGAATAAATTCACATGCCGACTCTTTCCGCGCTGCTGGCGCTCGGGCTTGCCATGATCGGTGGGCTTGCTCTTTCGCGCCTTATGAAGCTTTTGCATCTACCCAACGTTACCGGCTATCTGTTTGCCGGTCTTCTGATCGGGCCGTATCTGCTGCCGCTGATCTTCGGCGACGGCGTTTGTCTTCTGAACCATGAATCCGTACAGTCGCTTTCGAGCATCACCAATGTCGCGCTCGGCTTTATCGCATTCTCGATCGGCGGCGAGTTCAAGCTTTCCTACATCAAAAAGCTCGGCGGGCGGATCTTGGTCATCACGCTTGTGCAGGCGTTTACCACCGTGCTGTTCGTCATCGGCGCGCTGCTGCTGATTCCGAACGAAAGCGACACGCACCGCATTTCGATGGCGCTGCTTCTCGGCGCGATCTCCGCGGCGACCGCTCCGGCGGCGACGCTGATGGTCGTGCGGCAGTACCGCGCAAAAGGTCCCGTGACCGATACGCTGCTGCCGGTCGTCGCGTTCGACGACGCGATCGGTCTGATGATCTTCTCGATCTGCTTCTCGCTCGCGAAGTCTCTGAGCACCGGCGCGGCGATCACCGTCAACGAAGCGCTCTTAAAGCCGCTTTTAGAGATCGTGATGTCCGTCGGCATCGGCGCGATCCTCGGCGCGATCCTCGCGCTTTGCATGAAGTGGTTCCATTCGCGCGCGAACCGCCTGTGCCTTATGATTACCGCGGTCATTCTCGGCGTGGCGTTCTCGGATCTTCTCGATCTCAGCTCGCTGCTCGTTTGCATGATGATCGGCGCGGTCTTTGCGAACCTCCGTCAGGACGCGGTCGAGATCCTCGACGGCACCGAGCAGTGGACGCCGCCGCTGTTTATGCTGTTCTTCGTGCTCTCCGGCGCGGAGCTGGACCTTACCATCCTCCCGATCGTCGGGATCATGGGCGTTGTCTATCTTGTTGCGCGTTCGCTCGGAAAATACTTCGGCGCGTTCTTCGGCGCGGCGCTCTCAAAGTCCGAGCGCACGGTGCGGAACTACCTCGGCATCACGCTTTTGCCGCAGGCGGGCGTTGCAATCGGCATGGCGCAGTCCGTTGCCGCGAATCCCGAGCTGCATGCCGCAGGCATTTCAAGCCAGATCATCGCGATCGTGCTGTTTGCGACGCTCGTATATGAACTGGTCGGACCGGTTGCGACGAAGCTTGCGCTCGGCGCCGCCGGCGAGATCCCCAAATCCAGTAAAAAAGCCAAGGCGTCAAAGGCTTAAGGACGCCGGAAAGGAACTCAACCATGAGCGAATGTACCCATGACTGCAGCAGCTGTTCGGAATCCTGCGCCGAGCGCACCGAAGCGCCCGTCGATTTCCGCGCAAAGTTGAACGCGTTCTCCTCCGTAAAGAAGGTCATCGCCGTGCTATCCGGCAAGGGCGGCGTCGGCAAGTCGCTTGTCACCTCGCTTCTGGCGGTCAACGCGATGCGCAACGGCGATCATACCGCGATCCTCGACGCCGACATCACCGGACCGTCGATCCCGAACGTGTTCGGCGTCCATGAGAAGGCGACCGGAAACGACATCGGCATCTTCCCCGTCATGTCGAAGCTCGGCGTCGATCTGATGTCGATCAATTTGCTGCTCGAAAACGAAACCGACCCCGTCGTTTGGCGCGGACCGATCATCGCCGGAACCGTCAAGCAGTTCTGGACCGACGTCATCTGGAAGGACGTCGATGTGATGTTCATCGACATGCCTCCGGGAACGGGCGACGTGCCGCTGACCGTATTCCAGTCCCTGCCGATCGACGGCGTCGTCGTCGTCACCTCGCCGCAGGAGCTCGTCGGCATGGTCGTGCAGAAGGCGGTCAACATGGCGAACATGATGAACATTCCCGTGCTCGGCGTCGTCGAAAACTACAGCTATTTCGAATGCCCCGACTGCGGAAAGCAGCATAAGCTGTTCGGCGAAAGCCATATCGAAAAGGTTGCGGCAGAAAACGGCATCGACACCGTATGCCGCATTCCGATCAACCCGAAGCTTGCAGCAGCTTGCGACGCGGGGCTCATCGAGCTCTATGAGGGAGATTGGCTGAACGCTTTGACCGCGAAGATCGAATCGCTATGACGCACGAAGAGAAGGCTTTACGGTATTTCACGGACGGCGCAAACTGCGCGCAGGCGGTCGTACTTGCCTATGCCGAAGAGCTCGGCATGGACGAGAAGACCGCCGCCCGTCTCGCCTCCTCGTTCGGCGGCGGCATCGGACGCCTTCGCGAGGTCTGCGGCGCGGTCTCCGGCATGATGATGGTCTATGGGCTTTTGAGAGGCTACGACGACCTTCACGATCCCGAAGCGAAGAAAGCCCACTACGCCAACGTGCAGGCGCTTGCAAACGCCTTCCTCGCGAAGAACGGCTCGATCATCTGCAGAGAGCTTTTGGACCTCCATAAGGACGAGCAGACCGACCCTGTCCCCACCCCGCGCGACGCGAAGTTCTATCACGCGCGTCCCTGCATGGGCTTTGTACAGTCCGCTGCAAGGCTGCTGGACGAAGCGTTGAAGGAAGAATAAGCTTTTTAAAACGGACCTCGGTCCGTTTTTTCTTACATTGTAATGTAAAATATACTTGACATTTTGTCCGGTTTAGCATACAATTTAGTCATCAAACAGCAGGAGGTTTGCAACATGTTTGTTCTACACAATATTGCCGCATACGCGGTGCCGATCATTCGGCTGTTGCTCTTCATGTTTTTCTTGGTCTTTGCCGTGCGTTTTATGGACGAACGAAGACGGCGCGCAAAGGACGCGTTTGATGAACGGCAAGTACAGAATCGGCTGAAAGCCTACCGGATCGGGTTTATTTCCATGCTGATCGCTGCCGTCGCCGCGATCTTGATCGACCGTCTGTGGGGTCGTTTCCGGTTTTTCGCGCCCTCGCTGTTCCTGATCATCATTGCCGTCGGCGTCTGCGGCTTTGCCGTATATGCGATTTTTTCCGACGCCTTTGTATCGGCGCGCGATTCGTCCGGACGGAAGCTTATGGCCATGCTCTTGCTGTTTCTCAACAGTCTGCTTTCGTTTCTGGTTTCCCTGGTCAATATACGGAGCGAAACGGATGAGATTATTTCCTTCTTAACCGTTCTCAGAACGACCGCTTCGATCGATCTGATCGTGCTTCTGATGTTCACGGTCATCGTTTCTGCATTGCTTATCAAGCATATCATAGACCGCCGCGAAGGATGATCTTGCCATGAAGAATCTGAAACTGAAAGCGGCGCGTGTGGAACGCGGTCTTTCGCAGCAGCAGCTTGCGGATTGGATCGGCGTTTCCCGCCAAACGATCAACGCCATCGAAAAAGGCGATTATAACCCGACGATCCGACTTTGCATAGCGATCTGCAAGGCTTTGGGCCGTACCCTCGACGAACTGTTTTGGGATGAAGCTTCCGATTGAGAAAGGAGTATGTATGATGAAAAAACTAAGTCTCGCATTCCTCTCCCTCCTGTTGATCTGTCTGTTCTGCCTCGGTTGTAAGTCCGTTTCCGTCGTACCCGACGCATCCGGGCTCGATCTTTCGACCGTTGTTCCCGATGCGGACAATCCCAACAATTATATTGACGACGTCCGCTATGCGCCGATTCCGACCGACAGGGGCGTCTTCCATATCGTCAGAGAGGAACATGCGGATTATGTTTCCTTTCTGACCGACGAAGGCGAAGAGATCCGGCTTTTGGAAGGCGTGCGCTTTGCCAATCTGCAGTTGGTGCAGCCGTATCTGTATGCCGTCGATTTCGGCACGCGCGATCTATCGGACGTTCATTCCTCGGATTACGCAAAGCTGTACCGACTGGATCTTTCCGATCGATCGCTCTCCTGCTTTCCGCGCTACACCGTCAGCTACTACGCGCTTTCCACCGGCGAGCTTCTTCGCGTCGGCTATCCGCCTGCGTCGAACTATGATCTGATCTTGACGGATTGGGAGGATACGAACAGCCGCAAGCTTCTTTCCGGACAGAATCCCTACAATTTTCTTCCGCAGGGCGATACCGTCGAATGGGTGTATTTCGATTCCTCAAAGGACAATCCTTCAGAATACGATACGCGCTTGCTTCGGTTCTCGCCGGAGCGCGGCGCGGAGGAACAAACCGTTTGGCACAATACGCGCGGAATCGTATGGTGTGAAGGGATCTTTTCCTGCAACGGCAGAAAATACCTGTTGGAGAATGTTCCGGACTATTCGCAATCCGCCGAGCCGCACACGGTTACCGTTTTTGCGCTGTCCGAGGACGGCAGCCGGACTGCGCTGCTTGAAACGGAGTACCGCCGGCAGTCCGACGACCCCGCGCTGTCGATCCTTCCGGAACGCGCGGCGGAGCGCATCATCGAAGCGGTTCATCCGGACGTCATCATCCATGAACCGCTTGAAAACGGGCTGTGTCTTCTCGGGATCGCGTCAAACCATACCGTCAAGATCTACGTGTTCGACCGGCTCGTTTCCTATTTCGACACGACCTCCGGCGTCGAAACGCTCATCCCCCTTTCCCCCGCGGCGTGAATCAGAACTGAAAAAACAGGACGGAATCCCTGTCCTGTTTTTGCATCTCAATACCCTTCCTTCGCGTGCACGACCGTGCCGTCGACGGCGTTGATGACGATGCACTCGGACGACCGGTTGCTTTGCGCACGTTGGTTTTCGCGATCCGCGCCTTCGTGCCATCCGTCGAAGAACACGACCCAGCACGGGATCTCATAGTATTCGGGCGAATCCTTGACGCGCAGCGTGTACGGCGTCAGCACCATGCGATAGACCTCAAGATCGATCGTGCGATTCTCTCTGCCCTGATACCGCATCGAGGGATAGCAGGCGCTCAGCGTGTTTTTCACGGTGCATACAATCTCGGAAAACGGAAGCAGCTCCACGTTTGCGTTCGCCTTGCCGACCACCGTTTTCGGATCGGTATAGGAGAAAGACTGAATCCCGGTTTCGTCGACAAAGACCGTCACGGTCTCGATGCCGATCGGTTTGTTGTACGCGAATCCGTCGCCGCTGCCGTACTCCAATAGGTCGGAGGACTTGAAGCTGTGCTTTTCGACCAGAGGATAGCCGTCGTAATCGCGGCGCAGCGTGAAGGTCCACCCCGCCGAAACGCATGTCGCGCTGTTCTCCGTCGTATCGTAGAGATCGGCAGGCTCGCCGTATGCGATCGAAAAGCCCGAAAAACCGAGCCGTTCCAGCTCGCGGTACGCGGCCGTTTCCGCTTCCTCTTTGGAAAGCTTCGGCGTCTGCCATTGCTTAGCATATCGCCGCATGATCGCATCGGCGCCGTCCCTGCTGTCCTCCCGATACTGCGTTTCACGGTAGATATAGCCGATGTGCCGACTGCCCTTGTCGATCGTGACGCCGCTCCACGACGCATTGGCAAAGCTGTTGATGTTCGCCGTGCCGCCGTTTTCGAGCGTGTAGCGGATGAACTGACCGACATGATACCCTGCGTAATCGGAGACCTTCGCCCTGTCGAGCTTGTCCGGCGCGTTTTTGATCTGCTCCATGTACCAGTCCGACGTCGCTTCGACCTCCTCAGGCGTGAAGCTCGCCGTATCGTCGCGATCGCCGTTCTGCGGCTTGCCCGCCTTTACCCAACGTTCCCATTCTGCGGCTTCGTCGAGGTATGCCTGAAATTCCTTCTGCCAATCCGCCTTCGTCATGGCGTCGACAAGCTCGCGCTCCGATGGCTTTTCGAGCAGCAGATTCGCAAGTTCAATCACCTGCGCGTCGGTGATCGGCACCTCCTGTGTCTTATAGACCGGATAGAACCCGTCCGCCTTGGTATGTACGTCCGCACGGAACGCAAGCGTCACGTAATCGCGGATCTGCACCGCGTCCTCGTCATAGCGCTCCGGGAAGAACTGTCCTTTTACCGGCGCTTCGCTCGGCTCCGGCGGTGCGGAAAGCGGCTTGTCCTCCGTTGAAGGTTCCGTCTCTACCCTGTCCTCCTCGGGCTTCTCGGTCGCGAAAATCTTCTGTTCCAGCACGCTGTCGGATTTATTGACGATGTACTCCTGCTCCGGCGTCGGCAGGCATGCGCAAAGCATTGTGACGGATAAGAGCAAAAGAATGATGCGCTTCATGTGATACTCCTTTCTGTTCTTTGTTTCGTTCCGCCCGCAGTATACCGCAGAACTTGTAACAGAGTCTTCACAGAGTTGTATCAGGGTTGTAAAATCGGCCCGGTGCGCCGTTTCTTATATGATTTGACTTTCCCGCGGGACATGCTATAATCGAGTTGATAACGACCCGAAAGGAGTTTATTGGAATGATCCCGTATTCTCAGTTGGACAGGACGGCGCTCGAAACGGAACTTCAAAGCGTCAGAGAAGCGTATGAGGCGGTAAAGGCGAAAGGGCTGAAGCTCGACATGTCGCGCGGCAAGCCCGGCAAGGCGCAGCTCGATCTGAGCAACGATATGCTCCGGGTGCTCTCCGATCGCGAGGACTGCTATGACGATGCGCTCGACGTGTGCAACTACGGCAACCTTGCCGGTATTCCTTCCGCAAGAAAGCTGTTTGCGGAGCTTCTGGACGTCAAGCCCTCCGAGGTGATCGTCGGCGGAAGCGCTTCCTTGCAGCTCATGTATAACCTGATCGCAACGGCGTTTTCACACGGCCTTCTGCACAGTCCCGAACCGTGGTCGAAGCGCGGCAAGGTACGGTTCCTCTGCCCCGCGCCCGGCTATGACCGGCATTTCCGCATCACGGAGTTCTTCGGCATGGAGCTGATCCCGATCGCCATGACCGAGGAAGGTCCCGACATGGACGCGGTGCTGCAGTGGATCAAGGATCCGAGCGTACTCGGCATGTGGTGCGTACCGAAGTATTCGAATCCCGACGGCATTATCTACTCGAACCGCGTGATCCACGCGATCGCGTCGATGAAGCACGCGGCGCCGGACTTTGCGCTGATGTGGGACAACGCGTACTGCATCCACGAGTTCGACGGCGATTACGTTCCGTTCCCGGATATTCTGAAGCTCTGCGCCGAATACGGCAATCCCGATATGGTGTATGAGTTCGCCTCCACCTCGAAGGTCACCTTCCCCGGCGCGGGCATCTCCGCCTTCTGCGCGAGCGAAGCGAACATTGCGTACTTCCAGAAAACGCTCGGCGTGCAGATCATCAGCTTCGACAAGGTGAATCAGCTGCGCCATGTCCGCTTCTTAAAGGACAAGCCCACGACACTTGCGCTGATGAAAAAGCATGCGGCGATCTTGAAGCCGCGGTTTGACGCCGTCTGCGACGCGCTCGACCGTGAGATCGTCCCCCGCGGGATCGGACATTTCAACCGTCCGAAGGGAGGCTACTTCGTCAGCCTGTATGCCATGCCGCAGACCGCAAAGCGCGCGCTGCAGCTGGTCAGGGAAGCGGGCGTCACGATGACCCCGGCAGGCGCGACGTACCCGTACGGACAGGATCCGTTCGACAGCAACATCCGCATTGCTCCGACGCTTCCGCCCGTGGAAGAGCTCGAACAGGCGATCGACGTGTTCTGCCTGTGCCTGAGAATCGCGGCGCTCGAACAGCTTTTGAAGGCAGCCGCAAATTAATGCAGATATGCTCCCGAAAACCTTTGACAGGTTCGGGAGCATTCGTTATAATATGAGTGTAAATCATATATTTCTTTGAGAGGAGCGCATTTATGGAACTGAAAGACCAAATTCTGCAAACCAAAGAACGTAAAAAAGGGTTTTTGAAGGCAATGCCCGAATCGACCCGTATGCAGGTGGACACCTACACGAAGCTCGATAAGATTTCCGGCAGCTACTGGATCGTGATCATCTGCGGCGCGGTGCTCGCCCTGATCGGCTATCTGATCGCCTGTCTGTCCGAAGCCGAAAGCCGCTGGATCCTGAACCTGATTCCCGCAGCGCTTCTGATCGGCGGCAGCGTGATTGCCGCGCTGTACATCAAGTCGCTGACCAAGCGCGCAAAGAAAGCGATCACGCTCGGCGCACAGGATTACGTCGACGAGCTGAATGCGATCAATGCGCGGATCTCCGGTCTTGAAAAGGCGGAGAAAGCCCGCGTCGAGGCTGAGAAGCAGGAAGCGAAGGCAAAGGCGCGCGCGGAAGCGGCGCAGCGCGATGCGGAGCTTGCCATGCAGAAGCAGCAGGAAGCCATGCAGGACGCGGCAAAAGCGACCCAGAACGTCGCGCAGCAGGTCGCGGAGCAGACCGTTCCCCCGCAGGAATAACACACAAAGCAAAAAACGACCCGTCGGTTTCCCGGCGGGTCGATTTTTTGCCGATCAAAGCTTTGCGAGGCTCTTTGAGATCATATGTCCCTGATAATTGACGTCTCCGGTGACCTCCTTGATCACATGGATCTCCGGCGGCAGATCGACCTGTTCGTCCTTTTCGTTCAGCTGTACGTCGAGGATCGCGCAGTTCGCGTTGGTCGGGTACGTATCGACCGTGCAGTAGCGCCCTTTATAAAGGAAGCAGAACCGGTGCTTCGAGACGGAGCCGAACTCGGGATCGACCTCCTCAATCTTTCTCAGGTATTCCTTCTGCGAAAGCAAGCGTTCGTTCTCGATGCGCTCGATCGGCGAGATCGGACGCTTTTCGGTATAGAAGTAGGAGATCGCGTTGTCCGAAACGACCTTGCGCGCGCGGCGCTCCGTGCCCTTTGCTCGGCCCTTGAGGTACGTCTGCGTGATGTTCTGCTCGACCGGTTCGTATGCGGAAAGATCGCCGCCGTCAACGTATTCGATCAGGAACTTGCGTTCCAGCTGCGCAGGCGGGATCTCGCCGAGGATCGCATAGACCTCGTTCATCGCCTTGCGGATCTTGTTCTCAAAGTTATAGGAGTTTCCGATCACGACGCGGTGCTTGTGGTTGCGCCAGCACAAAAGCGTCGCGTCCTCCTTCTCCCTCGCCTGTTCAAGCGTTTCGTAGCGCGCGGCGTTGTCATAGTTGTAAGCGAACTCCGCGCCCTTCGACGAGGACACGAGATGGATCACCGCATCGTAGGAGTCAAGGATCTCCTTTTCCGTGAGATCGAACCGCGCAATGACCTGACTGAATTCCTTCTGCGAAACGTACGCTCTGTCGTCCATCACGCCGCGATCGCAGATGACGAGGACCTTGTCCTCCGGAACGATCTGCGCCGCTTCCATGGCGAGCTTTTCCTTGTGGAGCTGCGAGGACACGACGAAATACTGGAAATCGAACATGGAAAGACAGTTTCCGAACGGCTTGATTCCGAATCCGCTGATGAGCTCCGTTGCGGCTTCCGGCACGATCAGCACGCGGTAGCCGATGCTCGAAAGCTCCTTTACAAGGTGCGAGGTCAGCGTCGTCTTGCCGCCCGCAGGTCCGCCCGTGAGGACGATCTTTTTAATGCTTTTCATGGTAGGATCCTTTCGATCTGGTCTTGAACGGCACAATCCCGTCCGTATACAGTATAGCACATGCGTTCACCGATTTCCACCATTATTTTGTCAGCCTCCTTCGGTCCGCAAACGAAAGTATACGGCGTATCGCGCGTTCTTTAACGATCCGTTTATCCTGTCGAAAACGCGGCATTTTTTCACCGGATCCGAGCGGGAACGCGCATCACATCTTGTACATATTCGGTTCATTTTTTCTTCACATTTCTTTCATTAAGGGCTTGCTATTTGACGCGGTTTCCGATATAATGTCTTCGTATAGAACTGGGTACATATATCTTTTGGTATATGCCCGAAGAGGTTCAAATAAGTAAGGAGGAAGAAACGAAACATGAGAAAAACCATTTCTCTGGTCCTGGCAGTCCTGATGATGCTTGCCCTGCTTCCCGCAGTCAAGCTCAACAGCGCTTCGGCGGATTCCGTTGAGAAAACGTATACGCTTGTCAGCTCTGCCGATGATCTGACTGCCGACGGTTCCTATCTGGTTGTCAGTGCAAATGCTGCCGGTGAAGCAAAAGCGCTTGCCAATCAGAAATCCAACAACCGCGGTGTCGCTGACGTTACAGTCACGGAAGATCTTACGATCGTCCTGACATCAGATCAGCTCGCTGCGGCTGCAGATGATGCAAAGCCGTTTGAATTGAAGCTTGGCGGCAATGCAGCCGATGGCTGGTCGTTC
>CALGGM010000040.1 GCA_937915925.1 uncultured Clostridia bacterium
GGTATAAAAGACCGGTCACAAGGCCATAGGTTCCGAGTTCAAACGCCATGCCGATGGCGTTGGGGAACATGGCCGGCATGTGGAACAAAAACGAGCGCATCAGCGGCGCGATGACGCCGATGGCAAGGCCGTACCACGGGCCGCAGAAATAGCCGGCCAGCATCACCGGCAGATGCATCAGCGACACCTTGTTGGCAATCTGCTGCACCTGACCGGTCAAAAACGGCAGCACCATGCAAAACGCCAGCATCAGCGCGGCGAGCACGAGGCGGAATAAGTTTTGATCTCTTTTGGATTTCATAAAGCATCCGTCCTTTCAGATTGGTTGCGCGTCTGGAACGATGCTGCGCCGCCTTGGGCGGTGCGTTGGGTTTCAAAGCAGCGTTTTGAGTTGTCCGACAGTCTCCTTGACCAGCTCGCTCATCGTGGCGTCTTTGACGCCGATGACCCGGTTGTTGCAGCGGTTCAGCGGCAGCAGCAGCTTGAGCGCCCTGCTTTGTCCCACGGCAACGGCCATCTTCGGCGTGATCTCGCCGAGCAGCGAATCCGCGCAGACGATCCCGATGGGTCCGACGATGACGTCCGCGTCGCGGCACGCCACGATCACCGGGTTCTCCCCCGTCGCGCCGAAGTCGGCGCCCGCTTTCAGCATGGCGGTGGTGGCGACGGTGTTGGTCCCGATGGCATAGATCTCGATCGGCAGCGATTCCTTTTTCAGCGCATCCGCGATCAGCGCGCCGAGCCGTCCGCCCTGTCCGTCGATTAATACGATCTTTTTCATAGCAAGCTCCTTTACGTTTCCGGCACGAACGGCGTCGATACCGTGATCTCAAAATCCATCATCTGCACGTCCACCTCGGTGAGCACGTCCGCATAGACGCGGTTGTCGCCCTGCAAAAGCCTCAGCCCTCCACCCGCCGTGTAGAACTCCGCATAGCCGTATTTCAGGCTGTCCTCGTAAAACGTGATGCAAAGCCCGCCGACAAGCGGCTTCGGATAGTCGTTGGTGATCACCGCGTCGATCAGCGTTTCGCCGTTCTCCTCATAGATGCGAAGACTCGAAACCGTCAGATAGTATTCATAATAATGCGTGTCGGGATCCAGGATCGGAAGCCCGTTTGCGTCGGTCACAAAGCCCTCCCCCGTGATCGGCGCGATCGGGATCGCTTCCGGCACGGGCGGCGGCGTCGGTGTGAACTGCGTTTCGGGCGTCGGCGTGGCGTCCGGCAGATCGATGAGATGCGCTTCCTGCGAGCTGCATCCGATCATCAGCAGAACAGTGAGCAGGATCAGAAACCGCTTCATGCCTCCGTCTGCTCCTTTTCGGGGGTCTCGGGTGCATCGGGTTGTTCGGGCGCTTCGGCGGCTTCCGGTTCATCGGGTTGTTCGGGCGCTTCGGGTTCGTCCGGTGATTCGGATTCTTCCGGCGCTTCTGCCTCTTCGGGCGCTTCGGGTTCCCCCGCGGGTTCGGCGCTCGGCGCGGGTTCGCGCTTTGCGATCGCAAGCGACAGGCAAACAAAGAACAGGAGCATGCCGAGCAGCACGATCTGATTGAACCGCACCTCGCCGAAGACGATCTGCCGCGTGCTGCCGTCGCGCAGCCATTCGAGAATGAATTCGGCGAACAGGTACACAAGGATCACGGCGCGCGCCGTCTTGCTGTCGGAAAGCTTTTTATTGAGCAGCAGCGCCGCGACGCCGAGCGCGAGGCACACGAGAAAATCAAGGAAGAACACCGCAAACGCCACGGTCTGACCGTCGCGAAAAAACTGCGCGGTGAAGGTGCACAGCGGAAAGAATTTCGGGACCGCGTCGTCCGCGATCGGACCGAGCCCCTCGCACAGGAAGAAGTCCGCCCACCGACCGACGGCGAGCCCGAACATCGCGCCCGGAATCAGCGCGTCAAGCGCTTTGCCGAGCGGCAGCTTTTTGATGCGCGTATAGATGGCGATGCCGACGCCCGCGAACAGCAGCGCACCGGGCAAATTGAGCCCGCCGACCGTGAGGTCGAAAAACGCCGAAAACGGGATCTTGCCCGACAGCGCGGAAAACAGTCTTGCGCCGACCAGTCCCGCGGGGATGCCGACGATGCACGCGTCGAGCGCAAGGTCCTTATACAGGCCGCGCTTTTTCACAAGGATCTCCGAAACGATCACGGCGACGAGGATGCCGAGCACGAGCATGATCGCGCTCCATGTCAGCGATACGCTGCCGACGGTAAATGCGGTGTTGAACGATTCCATAGCTTTCCCTCCACGGCTTTCAGTATAGCAAGAAAACGCGCAAATGAAAAGCCCGCAGTGAAAAAATTTACGGAATGGGCAGTCCTTGGCACTTCGTCAAACAACACACCAACGCCATCGGTGCTGTCATGTACCATCCGACGTGTCATCCTGAGGCGAAGCCGAAGGATCTTAAAGATTCTTTGTCGTTTTGTATTAAAGGAACAACCCCTCCGTCAGGCTGACGCCTGACACCTCCCCTTGCACAGGGGAGGCAAGAATGTTAAAACGGCTCGTAGGGAAGGCCGACCCCGGCCTCCCGTCAAAAGCACTCCAACGCCATCGGTCCTGTTCCGTACCCCCCCGATGTGTCATCCTGAGGCGAAGCCGAAGGATCTTAAAGATTCTTTGTCGTTTTGTATTAAAGGAACAACCCCTCCGTCAGGCTGACGCCTGACACCTCCCCTTGCACAGGGGAGGCAAGAATGTTAAAACGGCTCGTAGGGAAGGCCGACCCCGGCCTCCCGTCAAAAGCACTCCAACGCCATCGGTCCTGTTCCGTACCCCCCGATGTGTCATCCTGAGAAGCCGCTTGCGGCGACGAAGGATCTCCGAACATCATCCGGCAGGGAGATTCTTCGGCTTCGCCTCAGAATGACACACGCGTTTTGCGTCGCTCCTCCCCCTTTGCACCGATCCGAAAAAATCGGTATTGACAATCCGAAAAACCTTTTGTATAATAATCGGGCACGGGGATGTAGCTCAGCTGGTCAGAGCGCTGTGTTCACATCGCAGAGGTCTAGGGTTCGAGCCCCTACATCCCCACCAGAAAAAAGGACTTGCTTCGGCAGGTCCTTTTTACAACGAAATTTGCCCTTGGGCAAGTGAAATACGCTTCGCGTGTGAAATCTGCTTCGCAGGTGAAATGTTCGCTTTGCGAACATGGGCAAATTTTATTTCACTCGAATTTCGCTTGCAATTCACTTAGGCAAGGTATAATATAAAGCATTGAAAGTTTACGGTTAAGGAGCTGTATGTATGAAAAAGATTTTGATCCTTGCGGTTGCGGCAGTGATGCTGCTTTCCTCCCTCGTCGCCTGTACGGACGGCGCGTCGGGCAAGCCCGAATCCGAGGTGATCGCGACGCCGGTCCCTGTTGAGCCCTCTGCTGCTCCCGAGGAGGACGACGTCGAATACGATCCCATCATCATCGATCCCGGCGAGTGGGAAACCGCAGGCTCTCCTGCGCTGACCGACGATCTCATCGCGGTCTTCAACAAGGGGCTTGAAGGCTTTCTCGGCGTCGGCTATGAGCCGATCGCGTATCTCGGCAAGCAGGTCATTTCCGGGACGGTGCACACGTTTCTGACCCGCTCGATCGTGATCTATCCGGGCGCGAAGGAAACGTACGCCCTCGTCTTCCTCTATGAGGAGCGCGACGGCGACGTCAAGATCATGGACATCAGCCGTTCCGAGGTCCCGACGGAAATGGACGATCCCGATACCGGCGTCACGCCCGCAGACGATCCCGTGCTCACCGAGGAGCTGATCAACGGATTCCATCAGGCGGCGAATGAGCTCACCGGCGTCGAATATATCCCGGTCGCGCTGTGCGGCACGAAGGTGCAGTCCGGTCTGTCGTTCGTCATTATCGCGGAGTCCATGCCCATCGTTCCCGACGCGGAATGGGGCTACTCCTTCGTCTATCTCGATATGGACACGCAGGGCAAGTTCACCTTTGAAAACGTCATCGATTTCGAAGCCGAGCTCGACCCGCCGGGCGAGGACGATCCGGTCACGCCGGAGCCGACCGACACTCCTGTCCCGACGGCAACGCCTGTGCCGACCGCAACGCCGGTCCCCACCGCAACGCCGGTTCCCACCGCAACGCCGGTTCCCACGGCAACGCCGGTCCCGACCGCGACGCCGGAGCCTACCCCGACCCCGAAGCCCACGGCAACGCCCAAGCACACCGAGGAGCCGACCGCTGCGCCTACCGAAGCACCGACGGCAGAACCCACCGAAGCGCCGACGGCAGAGCCGACCGAAGCGCCCACCGAGGAGCCGACTGCTGAACCGACCGAGGAGCCCACTCCCGAACCGACCGAAGAGCCGACGCCGGAACCTACCGAGGAGCCGACGCCCGAACCCACCAAGGAGCCGACGCCGGAACCCACCAAAGAGCCGACGCCCGGCAAGTGGGAAAAGGCGAATTCGCCGGTCGTGAAGAGCAGCCATAAGAAGCTGTTTAAAAAGATCTCCGACGGGACCGTCGGCGCGAACTATACGCCGGTAGCGTTCCTCGGCAGCCAGGACGTAAGCGGAACGAATTACGCGTTCCTATGCGAAGCGTCCGTGATCGCGCCGGATTCGCAGGACACCTACGCGATCGTCGTGCTGTATAAAGACCTCGATAAGAACGTATCGATCGCCGAGGTCATCATGTCCGGCGTGCGCACCTACACGAACGGCGCGATCGGCGGTTGGATTACTGCCGAGGATCCGAGCCTGACCGACGATGTGAAGGCGAAATTCAGCGAAGCCATGCAGGGCTTTACGGGCGGGAATTACTCCCCCATCGCGGTCCTGAGCCAACAGCACATGGCAGACAGCGACAACCTCTGCATCCTCTGCGAGAGCGGCTCCGTCACCGGCGATCCGGATTCGAAGTACGTCTTCCTCTACCTCTGCGAAGACGAGAGCGGCGCGCCGTACATCAGCGACATCCGCGGTTTGGATTGAACATGAAATGCATAAAAGCCGTCCGTACGGGCGGCTTTTGTTGTGTTACTGTTTTGCTGTTTTCAAAGAAGATATCAGCATACGTTTGATTTCATCAGCATCATGAAGCAAGGCGTCATAGGAATATTCGATTAAATTTGTTCGTTTCAGAAGCGTCAGCCAATATATGCTTTCCCCGGTTTCCTTCAAGGCAATATGCAGCTTTGAAACAAAATCTGCTTTACTGTTGCCATACACTGCTTCGTTTAGGTTCGCACCGATCGATGTAGCAGAACGAAGAAGTTGTTTCGCTATCGTAGTATCTTTTCTGGTCTTCGAAAACTGCTCATAAAATAATACAATCGCAGTTGCAAAATTCAATGATTTCTCAAGTAACGGACTATCCATAAAATCACCTCGTTCAAGTAAAATGTTAACATATCATCCCTTCAAAATCAATCGTTTTGCGCAGCAAAACGTACCTTTTCTCTTCACTCTTCACTTTTATCTCATATCTGGAAAAAGCGAAGGAAGCGGCTGAGAAAAGAGAAAAGAGAAGAGAGAAAAGTACAAAAAGAAAAAGCCGCTGACGCAGCTTTTTCTTTTTGGTGCGATTGGCGGGATTTGAACCCGCAAGGTTTCCCCGACGGATTTTAAGTCCGTTGTGTATGCCGTTCCACCACAATCGCATCGATATTATTTTACACGCAAATTCGCGTTTGTCAACCGTTAAAGCGAAAGAATTGCGCCGATCGCGCCGCCGGTGAGGATGAAAAACAGCGGGTGGATCTTCGAAGTCTTCTTCCAGAAGGCGAAAAAGGTGAACACGGCGTAGATGCCGAGTTTCAAGAGCGTCATCCAGTCCGCCGAAAACGTGAAGCGGAGAAAGTCCGCCTTTACGCCGAGCGCGGTCAGAAGCAGCGAAAAGCCCGCTGCGGTAATGAGCCCGATCGCCGCGGGGCGCAGGCTTGTAAACAGGCTCTTCACAAGGTACGAATCGGCGTACTTTTTGATCGCCTTCGCGATCAGCACGATGATGATGACCGACGGCGTAACAAGCCCGACCGTAGCGAGGATCGCGCCCGGGATGCCGCCGACCGTGTAGCCCACGTACGTCGCCGCGTTGACGCCGATCGGTCCCGGCGTGGACTCGGCGATCGCGATGATGTTGGCAAGCTCCGCCTCGGTGATCCAGCCGTACGCCGCGCCCATGTCGCGGATGAACGGGACCGTGGCAAGTCCCCCGCCCACGGCGAACAGACCGGTCTTGAAAAACTCGAAGAACAACAGCGCGAGGGTTTTCAAAACGTTCAGCATTTCTTAAGCCCTCCCCAAAGAATACCAACGATCGCCGCGCCGAGCACGACGAACACGGGCGACACGCCGCCGACCGCCACGAACAGAAACGCCAGAATGAACAGCGCAAACGTCGTCGCGTTCACGACGGATTTTTTGAACAGCTTATACACCGACGCGGTGATCAGCGCGCACACGGCAAGCCGGATCCCGGCAAAGATGTGACCGACGATCTCGTACTGCATCAGCGGCTTCAGCGCGGCGGCGATCAGAACGATGAGGATCATCGGCACCGTAATCACGCCGAGGGTTGCAATGATCGCGCCCGGAACGCGCCGCACCTTGTACCCCACGAACGTTGCGGTGTTGATCGCGATCACGCCCGGCGTACACTGCGCCACCGCCATATAGTCGGTCAGTTCGTCCTCGGTGATGATCTTGTGGCGTTCGACCAGCTCACGAATGAGAAGCGGCAGCATCGAGTAGCCGCCGCCGATCATCAGCGAACCGATCTTCAAAAACATGACGTAAAGCTTCCAAAGGCTCATGCGATCCCCCCTGTCGCACCTGCGATAAAGACATAAAAGTACGCGATCCACGCCGCAAGCAGCAGCACGGTGATCACGGCGTCGATCCAACGGTTCTTCACCCGCGCGGCAAGCGCAATCGGAAACGGCGCGGTCACGGTGATGATCCTTGCCGCGTCGCCGACCCGTCCGACCGCAACGGTCATGACGAGCGCCGCAGCCATCAAAAGCGAATAGGACGTAGGCAGTGTGCCGACGGAAAGCAGCAGCATAACGGTACCGAACACGAGCGCGACCGCCTGCGGCAGATACGTGCCGAGCAGGATCTTGGTGGAATCGCCGCCGACAAACCTTGCCTTCTGCAGCGCCGCGTCCGACCAGTCGAACAGCGGCGAGATCCCGACGCCCGCGCCGGAGAACGCCTGCGCGTACAGCGCGGTCGCATCGTGAAAGCGCAATGCGGAATACAGCACCACGAGCCCGACGCCGATCGGCACGAGCAAGAACGACAGCGCGTTGCCGACCTGCTTTAAAAAGTACCCCTTCTCCATCTCGCGGTTCGAGCGGATGTTGCCGATGAGGAACGAAATGTACGACGCGAGCACCGGTAAAAAGAGCAGGACGCCGAACGCGTCCGTCATGGTCGCGAGCATGGCAAACAGGTTCGCAAGCGGGAACATGCGCTTTCGGATAAACAGCAAACAGAGCACCGAGAACAGCAGCATGAGCCCGTCCGGCACCGTCGCCATCAGCACCGCCGAAAACGGCAGCAGCAGAAAGTAGCGCACCGAGCGCCGCGCGGTCTTGCGGTCGTAGTCGAGCTGCACGAGATAGTACAGCGCGACGACGGCGAGCGCGGTGAAGAAATAGGAACCGATGAACCGCGCGTGGTTATAGTTGACCGTGAAGATCCAGAAGATGTTAGAAAGATACCCGTACAGCGGGAACGCCGTCTCGGGAGAATAGAAGTCGAGCCAGAGCCGCTGCACCTCAAAGAACGTTCCCTGATACCCGAACTGCAGAAAATGCACCGCATAGGTCAGCGGGAACTCCAACGCGCGCGCGAGCAGCACGAGAAGGAAGAGCTTGAAAAGCTCGCGCGTGCCGCAGCGCCGATACGTGCGGTCGCCCTCCTTCACCATGTGGCTCTCCTCTTCCCCCATGAGCATCGACGAAAGCGCCGGCACGAGTCTCAATAGACCCGCGCCGAACGCGATCAGAAGCACCGCGGAGAAGACGATCGTCTCAATATACGCAGGCATCTTTGCATACAGCGAAAGACCGTACAGGAATGCGAGCACGGTCAATACGCTGATCTGTATGCAAAGATGAAAGATGTTCCTTCTGCGCACGGATTATCTCAATGCTTTGGGCTTTCCGAAGATCTCCGAGAACAGTACGCCCCGGAGGATCTGATCGGACGTCAGTTCGAGCGGCGCATTGCCGCCGTTCTTTTGCACCGGCGCGGACGCCGCATGTTCGTCGGGACGCAGCGCGCAGTCGTCATGCGAGGGATGCTTCTGCCCTGCCACCGTCTTGGGCGGCGTTTCGGGACGCAAAGCGCAGTCGTCATGCTCGGGATGCGCGTTGGACGGGAAGCGCGGTTCGATCGGTTTGACCCGCTCGTTTGCCTTCGGTCCCTCCGAACGGGTCGGAACCTGCACGCTCGGACGCACCGTCGGCTGCGGCTCCGGGCGCGTCACGGTCTGCGTTCTTTGCGCCTGCTGCTGTTCAACAGCCGCGCGTCTTTGCGCTTCCTGCTGCTTGATTGCCGATCTTCTCACCGCACCGATGATGATCCCGATGATGATGAACGGGAGGATCGCTGCAAGCCCCATGGTTTATTTTCCTTTCGTGTCGGAAGCGGGCGCCGCGGACTTGCCGATCGCCGTACGCATCTCGGTATCGGACATGACGTTCTTCATATTATAATAGTCCAGCACGCCGAGCTTGCCGTCGCGAAGCGCTGCGGAAATCGCCTGCGGGACCTCTGCCTCCGCCTCGATCACGCGGGCGCGCATACGCTGTACCTCTGCGACGTTCTCCTGCTCCTGCGCGACTGCCATGGCGCGGCGTTCCTCCGCCTTCGCCTGCGCGATGCGCTTATCCGCTTCCGCCTGGTCGATCTGCAGCTGAGCGCCGACGTTTCTGCCGACGTCCACGTCCGCGATGTCGATGGACAGGATCTCGAACGCGGTACCCGCGTCAAGACCCTTTGCAAGAACGGTACGGGAAATGGTATCCGGGTTTTCAAGGACTTCCTTGTGGCTCTTTGCGGAACCGACGGTGGTGACGATGCCCTCGCCGACACGCGCGATGATGGTCTCCTCGCCCGCGCCGCCGACCAGACGGTCGATGTTCGCGCGGACCGTGACCTTCGCCTTTGCGCGAAGCTCGATGCCGTCCATTGCGACCGCCGCGATGATCGGGGTCTCGATGACCTTCGGGTTGACGCTCATCTGCACCGCGTTCAGAACGTCGCGGCCTGCGAGGTCGATCGCGCAGGAGCGTTCAAAGTCCAGGGGAATGCCAGCGCGCTGCGCGGCGATCAGGGAGTCGACCACGCGGTTGACGCTTGCCTTGCCGCTCGACTTGCCGCCCTTTGCAAGGTAGTGCGCCTCGAGCTTGTTCATGGGGATCTTGAGCCCGGCTTTGGTCGCCTTGATCATGGGGTTCACGATGTCCGCCGCGTTGACCTTACGGATGCGCATGCCGACGAGCTGGAACAGACCGATCTTGACGCCGCTTGCGCTTGCGGAGATCCAGAGTCCGAGCGGGACGAACGAGAAGAAGATGATCAGGAATACAACAACTGCCGCTCCGATGATCCAGGGAATGATGGTTTCCATAAAGTTCCTCCTTATAATTGTCGATAGAGTAAGTAGATAACGCCCATAATGAGCAGAATCGCCGTCGGGATCGCAATGACGAGCGCGATCCACTGTCTTCGCACCGTCTTCGCTCCCGCTTTCATTGCGGGTTCTTCACTGTCCGGCACGATGATACCGCACTTCGGGCAGACGTCGGTCGTATACAGAACGCCGCACTTTTTACAGTATTTCATTCCACCGTGATCTTCGTGCCGTCGACCTTCAGGACGGTGACGGTACTGCCCTTCTCGGTGAACGTCGCCTGCGTCTCGACCGAATAGCGCTGCCCCTCGATCAGGGCGATGCCGCTCGGACGAAGCGGCGTGAGCGCCGTTCCGGTCTTGCCGATCAGATGCTCCAAGGAGCCCGAGGACGGCTTCACCGCCTCCGCCTCGATCCGATCCTTCAGAACGATCGGCGAGCGGAACAGCGCGCCGCCTTTCAGCGAGCGAATGAACAGCACGACCATGACGATCAGAACGATCGCGAGCACGCCGGTCACGAGGCACGCGACAAGAGGCGTTGCCGTCATAAACTGGATCACGCAGACCGCGATCAGGCAAAGAACACCGCTGATGCCGGAGACGCCGAAGCCCGGCAGAAAGAGCTCCGCGATCAAGAATGCGAGTCCGAGAAGCGTCAGAACAAGGCACGGGACCCATAACGCGCCGAATACTGCTGTCATAGCTGTTTCCTCCCTTTTCTTTTGCTACAGTATACCATACGGTCCGCGCAATGAAAAGTGTTTTTTTCATTTGTTATTACGGCATAAGTATGCTATAATAGCGAATTGGGAGAGCTTATGATCACGATTTTGGCGAAAATCTTCATACACGAATCCGAATCCGATCCGCCGGAGCGCACAAGAAGCGCGTACGGCGTGCTTTCGGGCTGCTTTGGGATCGCGCTGAATCTCCTTCTGTTCGGCTTCAAGCTCGCGTTCGGGCTGATCGCGCACGCCGTCTCGCTCACCGCCGACGCGTTCAACAACCTCGGCGACGCGGGTTCGTCGGTGATCTCGCTGTTTGGCTTCCGCCTCGCGTCCAAAAAGCCCGACCGCGACCATCCCTACGGACACGGTCGGATCGAATACCTTGCCGGACTGTTCGTGTCGATCGCGATCCTGCTGATGGGCTGGTCGCTGCTTCGAAACGCGCTCAGTGTCATTCTGCACGGCGGCGCGCAGGCTTATGCAACGCATTTTGTGCCGTCGGTCATCGTGATGGCGGTCTCGATCGCGGTGAAGCTCTACATGTTTTCCTATAACCGTGCTCTTGCGAAGCGGTTCGATTCGCCTTCCTTAAAAGCCGTATCGTTCGACAGCGTCAGCGACGCGATCGCAACCGGCACGGTGCTCGTCTGCGCGATTGTCTCGCGCGTCTTTTCGCTTCCCGAATGGCTGAAGCTTGACGCGTGGTGCGGGCTTGTCGTGTCGCTGTTTATCCTCTATACGGGCTTAAAGTCGATCCGCGAAACGACCGCGCCGCTGCTCGGAAAACGACCCGATCCCGCGTTTGTCGAAGCGATCAAAGCCACGACGCTCTCCTTTGAGGGCATCGGCGGCGTACACGACGTGATCGTGCATGACTACGGTCCCGGACGCGTGTTCGTGTCGCTGCACGCGGAGGTGCCGGAAACCGCAAACCTACGGGAGATCCACGAGGTCATCGACAATGCGGAGAAGTATCTTTCCGAGCGGTTTCACTGCACCGCGACAATCCACGCGGACCCGATCCTCACCGACGATCCCGAAACGAACCGGCTCCATACGCTGACCGAGGATGTGATCCGCGCGGTCGACGAACGGCTTACGATCCACGATTTTCGCGTGACGCCGAACCCAATGGGCAAGACCCTGCTGTTCGACGTCGCGATCCCCTATGACGATCCCCAAAGCGACGACGCGTTAAAGGCGAGCATCGAGCGCGAGATCGCGTCGCACATCGACGGCGCCGCCGCCGTGATGACGCTCGACCGAACCGAACCCCAAGAGAAGAAAGAAGGAGAATGCCCGTGAAACCCGTACTGTGCCTCGGCGACGTCTGCGCCGATCTCATCATCCCCTATGCCGCCGCGCTGAAAGCGAAGGCAGGCGACCTCGATTCATATCTCGATCTCGACGTGCATCCCGTGGAGGGCGGCAGCGTCGCGAACACCGCCTGCGCGATCGCAAGGCTGAACGTGCCCGTCATGTTCTGCGGAACCTGCGGTTTGGACGCCTACGGCAATATGTTAAAGGAAGGACTGGAGCGCGAGGGCGTCGACACGACCCTTTTACGGATGGAACCGGACAAGCCCACGCAACTTGTGCTGCTCGTGCTGAATGAACAGGGCGACCGCACCGCGTTCGCGTGTCCTGCGCATTTCGGCTCACAGCATTCGATCCTTCCAGGGCAGATCCCGGACGATATTACGGATCGGATCTCGTGGCTGCACGTGTCGGGAATGATGCTCCGCGAGGAGCCCGCGGCGTCGACGCAGATGACTCTGATGCGCAAATGCAAGGATGCGAAAATCCCCGTGTCGTTCGACGTGAACGTGCGCATCGAGGCGATGCAGGATCCGCTGTTCCGCGAGAATCTGATCCGTGCACGGGAGCTTGCGGACGTGATCTTAGGCTCCGCGATCGACGAGATACCGATGCTTGCCGAGGAACGCGACGCGCAGATCGCCGCGGCAAAGCTGACGGAAAGCGGCGCAACGGTGATCAGCCGCAACGGCGATCAGGGCGCGGACCTTTATGAAAACGGCACGCATACGCATGCACCCGCCTTCCCCGTCACCGTGGTCGACACCGTCGGCGCGGGTGACACCTTTGACGGCGCGTTTATCGCGGCGAAGCTTTTGGGCTTTTCCACACAGGACGCCGTGTTCGAAGCGAACGCCGCGGCAGCCTTTTGCGTCGCCCACCGCTCCGGCCGCGCCGCGCCCACCCGCGCGCAGCTCGATGCGTTTCTGTCCGAGATGATGTGAGTTGAGAAGGGACGGGACAACCCTTCCGTCGACCTGTCGGTCGACACCTCCCCTTGCACAGGGGAGGCAAGAATTCGGACAGTGACTTGTAGGGGACGCCGACCCCGGCGTCCCGCAAAAAACATGACAAGCACGTACGTCCTGTCCCGCGCCCCGGTGTGTCATCCTGAGAAGCCGCTTGCGGCGACGAAGGATCTCCGAACAACATGCTGCTTGGAGATTCTTCGTCACTTCGTTCCTCAGAATGACATACGGGGGTTGCCCCAAAATATCGTAAGGGACGCCGACCCCGGCGTCCCGCAAAAAACATGACAAGCACGTACGTCCTGTCACGTACCCACGAGGTGTCATCCTGAGAAGCCGCTTGCGGCGACGAAGGATCTTCGAACAACATGCTGCTTGGAGATTCTTCGTCACTTCTTTCCTCAGAATGACACATGTTTGTAGACTGCGCCCGTCAAAAAACACAACAACGGAATGGGAAGGTGATACCTTCCCCTACAACCTCCGTAGGGGCGGATCGCATCCGTCCGCCGTAACAGAACAACGGGAAGATAATATCTTCCCCTACGGGTTGGTTTCGTTCGTATGATATCACCTTCCCGTAGGGGCGGATCGCATCCGCCCGTCAAGCGACTTGCGGTTCAAATGACACCTCATCCGTCCCGGCTTCGCCGGTCCACCTTCCCCATCAAGGGGAAGGCTCTTGGTTGTGCCGCGCGCGGCTATAAATCCGATTTCCCTGTATTTTTGTAAAATCTTCCCAAACGATATTGACAGAAGCGTATTAGTGTGTTAATAATGTTAATACAGTAAACACAGAAAGGAGTACGCCATGTTTACCATTGACAAGCTGTCCCGCACGCCGATCTATGAACAGCTGATCGCGCAGTTCGAGTACGGACTGTTATCCGGTGAGATCGCGCCGGACGGAAAGCTGCCGTCGGTACGCGAGCTTTCGCAGGAGCTGACGGTCAATCCGAACACGCTGCAGCGCGCGTTCAACGAGATCGAGCGGCGCGGGCTTTGCTATTCCGTGCCGGGCAACGGGCGCTATATCGCAAAGGACGCTTTGGAAAGTCTGAAACGCACATCTACTGCAAGGCTCTCCGAATTCTCCGCGCTTACGGCGTCCTTGATGCGCACCGGCATGCCGATGTCCGCCCTGCTCGACGCAGTCAAAACCGTGTACGAATCCCAAGAAGGAAAGGAGAATGAAGTATGATCACGGCAACGAACATTACAAAACGGTTCGGCGACACGATCGCATTGGATCATCTGAACTGTAAGATCCCTGAGGGCTGCGTATACGGACTCGTCGGCTCGAACGGCGCCGGCAAATCAACGCTTTTGCGCCTCATCGCGGGTATCTACCGTCCGGAGGGCGGCGAGATCACGATCGACGGACAGCCGGTGTTTGACAATCCGGACGTGAAGCGCCGCATCGTCTTTGTCCCCGACGAGCTGTTCTTCCTCCCGCATTCCAATCTCAAGCGCATGGAGCAGCTTTACACGGCGATCTATCCGAACTTCTCGCACGAGCGCTTTATGACGCTGCTTTCCGATTTCTCGCTGAACCCGAACGCGAACCTTACCACGTTCTCGAAGGGCATGCGCAGGCAGGCGGCGACGATCCTTGCGCTGTCGTGCAATACGGATTTCATCCTCTTCGACGAGACGTTCGACGGGCTCGATCCCGTCATGCGAAACCTCTTAAAGAACCTCCTCTATCGCGAGGTACTGGAGCGCAAGGCGACGGCGGTCATCACAAGCCATTCGCTTCGCGAACTCGAGGACACCTGCGATCAGTTGGCGCTTCTTCACAAGGGCGGCATCATCTTTGAAAGCGACATCGATCATCTCAAAACCTCGCTGTTTAAGGTGCAGGTGGCATTCCCCGACGAGTACGACCGCTCACGCTTCGCGGGCATCGAAGCGCTGTCCTTCACCAAACACGGCAGCGTTTCCTCTCTGATCGTGCGCGGCGACCGCGACGAGACGGAAGCGAAGATCAAGGCGATGGAGCCGGTGCTCTTTGAGATCCTTCCGCTGTCGCTTGAAGAGGTCTTCGTCTACGAGATGGGACTACTTGGCTACGAATTTTCCGAAGTATTGAAGCAGGAGGTGCAGTGACATGAAGCGTTCGAACTTCCATCGCGGATTCTTCCTTGAAATGTTCCGCCAGCTTCGCACCAAAGGGCTGGTCTTTACCTTCATTCTTGCGGGCATCAACCTGATCCTGTTCACAAGCCTTGTGACCGCGAACCCGCTGAACATCACCTATTCGCACATCAGCGCGCAGCTGATGGCGGCGCCGATGCTCATCTCGCTGTACGTCATGGTGCCGGTCATGGTGTTCGGCGCGTACCGCTGGATCTTCAAGCGCGTGCAGAGCGACTTCTACCACGCGATTCCGCTGACCCGTACGCAGATCTACGCGTCCACGACGGCGGCGATCCTGCTGTGGCTGTTCATCGGGCTCGGCACGTATGCCGCGGTCCGTGCGCTGCTGTACGCGATCTTCGGACTGCCGTTCAACTACCTGCTGTATCTGTGCGTATGCATCAATATGGCGATCGCGGCGATCGAGATCCTTGCGGCGTTCTCGCTCGGAAGCGCGCTTGCCGGTAACCGGTTCGTGGCGTTCTTCTCGGGCGTCGTGATCCTCTTCCTCCCCCGCGCTCTCATGGAAGCGTTCTGGATTTTGGTCGAGGTTGACAGCGGGCTCGGCGTGCCGTTCTCCATGCTGCCGTTCTTCCTGAACCCGACGTTCAACATTGCGGCGACGCCGATTCACTCGCTCATATACGGCGCGGACTTTGCGAACGTTTTCGCGATGCTCTACTCTGCGGTGTACGCCTGCGCGCTGACCCTGCTCGGCGGCGTGGCGTTCTATCGCCGCAAGTCCGAGGCTGCCGCGGACATCCCGTACCTTTCCCGCGGACTGCAGACCACCGTGCGCGTGTGCTTCGGACTTCCGTCGCTTGCCATCGTGACGGTGCTTGTGAACATCATGATCCGCTACGGTGATGACGCTGAGGACGTCATCGGCGTCATGCTTGCGCCGCTTATGGTCACGTCGATCTTCTTCTCGTTCGTGTTCTATTGCCTGTACGAGCTGATCTCGTCGCGCAAGATGAAGACGGTCGTGAAGTCGATGAAGTTCTATCCGCTCTGCCTCGTCGTGGCACTGTTCCTTGCGTTCGTGCCCGCGTGGATCGGCGACCTTCGAAAGCCTGCCGGGATCGATGCGAGCAATATCCAATACTATACGCTTGCCAAGGAACCGACGCTGACCGTCCCGGACACGAACTACCTGTTCGAAACGGAAACGTATTACACCTACATCGTGCGCGGCTACCGGTTCACGAACGAGGAGGGCAAAACGATCCTTGCACGTCAGAGCAAGCAAGAGCAGAAGGACCTTGATCCCTCTGATATCAACAACACCAAGGTTCCCGTGAAAGCCGGACTGTTCCGCAAGATCGTCTATATCCAGCCCTATTACGGATATTACTACGGAGAGAATCAAGCGAACAATGTCGAATATCAGCTTGCGGAGGCAAGCCAAAAAGAGCCCGGGTTCAAGGATGCGCTTCTTGCCTATCCGGAAGGCAGGATCTGGTATCAGTGCACCGGACTGACGGCAAAGGAAGCTGCGGAGATCGGCAAGCTCTTTGAAGAGGAATACAACGCGCTGAGCGCCGAACAGCGGGAAACGCTTTGGACCCCTCGGTCCTTCAGAGCCTTCAATTCCATTGCGGTCGATTCAAACGCGAAGCCCTTGAGCCTTAGCATTGATCTGTACGGATGCAAGGGAACGCAGAACTACAGCGTCAGCTACTATGTCAATGAACTCACGCCGAAGACCGCTGCGAAGTACATGGAGCTGTTGAATGCGCGAAACGGCGAGCAGGTCCGTAAGTATCTGAAAGCGTTTGTAAAATGGATGTCGACGAATTCGATGGGTGCAGACTTTATCGGTCAATTCCAACTCGGAACGGGCAATCAGGTCGGAACGTGGAGTGTCGGCGACAACGGCGATTTCGACGGCGTACAGCTGCCGAGAGACGCATCGCCGGACATGTATCGTCTCTTGAAGGCGCTTTCCGACGCGCCGCTTTCGACCGATCCGACCAATGCGGTCAGCATAATGTTCGACTCATATTACAATGACAACGGAAAAGACTACTTGGCAACGTTTGAGATTCCCCAAGACGTCCGTGACGCGCTCGACGCGTGGCTGAACCCGCCGAAAGGCGAGGAATAAGAGAATGAAAAAGCCGCCTCCGGGCGGCTTTCAGCGTGTCAAAAAACCTTTTGACACGCTGAGCAGGCTGTTGATAAGGGTGGCA
>CALGGM010000041.1 GCA_937915925.1 uncultured Clostridia bacterium
CGCGCGTCGCCATCTTCGGTCGCATACTTTAGTATAGCTCCGTCGCGAAAACACGAATTCTGCCACCCTTCCCAACAGTCTGTTCAGCGTATCAAAAGTTTTTTGTTACGCTGAAAGAACGGCATACACCGTTCTTTGATTAGCGTGGTTACTGCAGCATCTCGGAAACAAGATCCTCCATGGAGTACAGCCCGTTCTGCTTGGTAAGAAGGAACGCGGCAGCTTTAAGTGCGCCGGATGCAAAGACCTGCTTTGAGTATGCCGCGTGGCGGATCGCGATCTCCTCGTCTTCGCCAAGGAAACGTACCTCATGCTCACCGACGACCGTGCCGCCGCGAATGCTGTGAAAGCCGATCTCGCCCGGCTCTCTGCGGCGGTCCTTTTCGTTGCGTCCGAACACATACGGGTGTTCCGCCCCGTCCGCGTCTCTGATCGCGTCCGCAAGCATCAGCGCGGTCCCGCTCGGCGCGTCCTTTTTGCGGTTGTGATGTGCTTCGATGATCTCGATGTCGAACGCGTCACCGAGCGTCTGTCTTGCCAGTTTCAAAAGCACGCGCATAAGGTTGATGCCGAGCGACATGTTACCGGAACGGAAGATCGGGATCTCTTTGCTCGCTTTGCTGATCTTTTCGATCAGAGCGTCGGACAGCGCGGTCGTGCAAATGACGGCGGGCGTGTGCGTGCGAACGCAGAAGTCAAGAATCTCCTCCGTCGCCTTCGGAACGGAAAAATCGATCACGACGTCCACGGGCACATCGACGTCCCTTGCGCTCGAAAACACCGGAACGGGCAAGTCTTCTTTGCAGTTCGGATCGACGCCGCAAGTAAGCGTAAGTCCATAAGCGTCGCTTTTCAGCGCCTTCAAAAGTGCGGCGCCCATCTGACCGCAGACGCCGTTGATCAAAAGCTTCTTCAAGGTTCTGTCCTCACAGCATGCCGTATTCGCGCAGGGTCGTTTCCATCAGTTCGTAATGCTCGATCGAGGGCTTCACGAGCGGCAGACGCACCTCGGGATCGCAAAGCTTCAAAAGCCCCATCATCGTCTTGATCGGGATCGGATTGACCTCGCAGAACGCCGCCTGCACAAGCGGCAGCAGCGCAAGCTGCAAGCGCTTTGCTTCCTCAACGTCGCCGTCAAAGTACGCCTGACACATCATGTGCATGGCTTCCGGATGGATGTTCGCGACCGTCGAAATGACGCCCTTGCCGCCGACGGAAAGAACGGGAACGACATGATCGTCGTTGCCGGAATAGATATCGCATTCGGGGCAAAGCGCCGCGAGCTTGACGATCTGAGAGATGTCGCCGCTCGCTTCCTTGATGCCGACGATGTTCTCGCAGGAGCGAACCAGCTTGTTGACGGTTTCCGGCTGAATGTTCAGGCCGGTTCTGGACGGCACGTTGTAGATCAAAATCGGCAGACGCACCTGCTCAGCGATCGAGCTGTAATGCGCCAAAAGCCCTTCCTGCGTCGTTTTGTTGTAGAACGGCGTCACGATTAACAGCCCGTCCGCGCCGACCGCTTCGGCAAAGCGGCTCTTCTGGATCGCTTCCTCCGTGTTGTTGCTGCCGGTCCCGATGATGACGGGGATGCGGTTGGAAACGCGCTCCACGACGAAGCGGATGACCTCTTCGCGCTCGTCCTCCATCATCGTTGCGGCTTCGCCGGTGGTGCCGAGCGCGACGATCGCGTCCGAGCCGGAAGCGATCTGCAGCTCGATCAGCCTTGTCAATGCGGTATAATCCACGCTGCCGTCATGGAACGGCGTAATCAGCGCGACTGCCGATCCGGTAAAAATGCTCATTTGTTCTCCCCCTTTATCAATTGCTCCATGATCTGAACCGCGTTCAAAGCGGCTCCCTTTCGAATGTTGTCCGCAACGCACCAGAAGTTCAGCCCGTTCTCGACGGAATCATCCATGCGGATCCTTCCCACATATACGGGATCGGTCCCCGCGGCGTTGATCGGCATCGGGTAAACGTTGTTCTTCGGATCGTCACAGATCACGACGCCCTCCTTCTGTTCAAGCACGCGATAGACCTCTTCGAGCGTAAACGGACGCTCGAACTCGACGTTGATGCTTTCCGAATGCCCGTGATAGACCGGAACGCGTACGCACGTCGCGGTTACGCGAAGATCGGGACGGCTTAAAATCTTACGCGTCTCGTCGATCATCTTCTGCTCCTCCTTGGTGTACCCGTTTGGAAGGAACACGTCGATGTGCGGGATGCAGTTGCCTGCGATCGGATGCGGGAACTTCTTCGGCAGCGCGCCGCAGAGCCCGTCCTCAAGGTCCTGATACCCCTTCTGTCCCGCGCCGGAAACCGCCTGATAGGTGGAATACACGATGCGTTTGATCCCGAACGCGTCGTCAAGCGCCTTCAAAGGCACGACCGCCTGGATCGTCGAGCAGTTCGGGTTTGCCACGATCCCCTTCGGGATCGACGAAAGCGCCTCGGGATTGACCTCCGGCACGACGAGCGGGACCGTGGGATCCATGCGCCACTGGCTCGAATTGTCGATGACGGTCGCGCCCGCCTCTGCTGCAAGCGGCGCATATTTCTCGCTGATCGCGCCGCCCGCGGAGAACAGCGCATACGAGAATCCCTTGCCCGCAAAGCTCGATTCATTCAGTTCCGATACGACGTAGGGCTTTCCGAAAAAGGTCAGCGTGCTGCCTGCGCTTCGGGACGAAGCGAACAGCTCATAGTCCGCGTCGATCCCGTGCTCTTCGAGCACCGTTAAAAACATTCTGCCGACCATACCGGTCGCGCCGATGATTGCAATCTTGCGTTTCATCCTAAAAAACGCTCCTCTCTTTGCATACATTAATAGTATATCATCGCGGTCGATTCTTGTCAATTCGGCGTCCAATCGACGGCGTCAATCCCGTTGTTCGGAAACGCGTATGCGATGCTTTCCGCAAGGTACGGCATCGCTGCCATCGCCTGCGAAAGCGTGTTCGCGTTGTGTCCGACCTCGACAAGAATGCAGTTTGGAGCGACGTGCTGATTGTACCGCCCCACCTTTTCCCGAACGGCGCGGGCGAGCTTCGGGTCGATCGTATTGAGGTGCTCGGTGATGCGCTTTGCAAACGCGAGGTTCGAAGCATAATACGGTTTGTCCGTGTACTTCTCCCCTTTCCCCACGACGAGCATCAGCTTCGCCGTCTCGACGCCGTTGACCGTGAGATAATCGCACGGCGCGTTTTCCGTCGAGTACGCGTCGCGGTGCAGGTCGATAAACAGTACGATCGAAGGGTATTCCTTATGATAGTGCTCCATCGTCACAAGGCTGCGCTCATATGCCGTCGCGAGCTTCGGCGGCTCGTGATCGGTCGTATCGTGGATCACGGTAAACCCGTACTGGAGTTCCAGAATCTCCTTGAGCTTTTCGCCGACAGCGACGACGTTTCTGGTGTTGTCGTACGTTCGCCACTTCGAGGATTCCTTATACGTCTCGCCTTCGACCTGCGTGTACGCCTCCGTCGTGTGCGTGTGGTAGATCAGGATCGTAGGCTCGTCCGAGCGCAGCGCATTGATCGCGGGAAGCGTCTGCATCCCGGCAATCACGTTTAATTCGGGATCGACAGGTTCAGTAGCCGGCTCCTCCTGTACGGTTTCGACCGGTGAAAACGCCTCGACGGCAGGCTCGTCCGCTGCTTTCGAACGCAGAACAAACGCGGCGAACGGCATCGTGGACGCCCACGCGAGCGCAAGACACAGCCAAGCCGCCAAAGACGGACGAGCAACGGATCTCCGATATCTTCTTTTACGATAGGTTCTTTTCATACTGCACCTCCGCTATACCATATGCGAAGGTACAGATATTTATCTCAATAATTGTTCGAGCGATGCATAGCTGTCACCGAACAGCATAAGGTTGATCGCGTCCGACAGCACGCGCGCAAGATCGCGGACCATGGCGTCGACGTCCTTGGGCGCGACGATCAGATCGTTCAACGCTTCGCTTTCCGACGACGCGCCGCCGCATTCGCGGACGATCGTTTCCGCGCTTACCACCGTCGGCACGCCGATCGCGATCACGGACGTTTTTAAAAGCTCTTTTGTCAGCATTGTGCGAAAGTTTCCCACGCCAGAGCCCGGCGCGATCCCGCTGTCGTTGCATTGGATCACGCAGCCGATGTGCTCGATGCTCGCAGCGGCAAGCGAATCGATCAGGATCACCAGCTCCGGCTTGATCCGTTCGGTCAGCGCCGTCACGACCTCCGCCGTCTCCATGCCGGTGACGCCGAGCACGTTTGCGCAAAAAGATGATGTGACGGGCGTTCCCTCTGGAAGCACGTCCCGCATGTGCATATGAACATGCCGCGTCACAAGCACGTATTCCGCGGTCTTCGTTCCGAGCGCGTCCGCCGTGACATAGCGGTTTCCGAGCCCGATCACAAGCGAGCTTTTCACCGATTCTGCCATTTCGGAAAGCTCCTTCGAAACGAGCTTCGCGATCTCCCTTCTGCGCGCGCGGTCCATAAAGTCCGTCGACGCCGCCGCAACGGTCACGTACCGCCCAATCGGTTTGTCCAAAATCTTTGCCGCTTTCTCATCCAGTACATCGATCCTAGTGATCTTCACGCCGTCCGTTTCCGCCGTCTCCTCTCTTATGCCGCTTAACGCCTTCACGGCGGTCTTCGATTCCATTGCAAGGTCTGTTCGCATGATCCCTCCAAATAAAAAATACTCGGCATCTTTGCCGAGTATAGTTTGCTTCATTCTCAAAGCATGATGCAGATCATTCCGTTGCAGCCGTCGTTCGCGATCTTCTGCAGCGCGCCGTGCAGCTTTAACTGCACCTGCTCGTTCATGTTCGTTCCCTTTCCCTGCATGCCGTCGGAGATCAGATCGTACAGCGATTTTCCGAACAGATTTGTTTTCAGATAATCCTGTCCCTCCGTGTTGGCGTTTTCGTTCAGATAGTCCATAAAATCCTTGCTCTGCTGCTCCGTGCCGATCAACGGTTCGATGTCGTTTTCGATATCGACGCGGATGAGATGCAGCCCGCTCGCCTTTGCGTGGAGCCGCACGCCGTACTTTGCGCCGCTCTTAAAGAGCTCAGGCTCAGAGATCTCCATCTTCTCGGGGTCGGGCTCGACGATTCCGTACCCCGTCTGCATCGCCCGTTCCAATGCGCCGGACAGCCGGTCATACGCTTTCTTAGCCGTCACAAACCCGTTGACCGCCGACATGAGCTCGTAATCGTTGCGGATCGTCATGCCGCACGCGTCGCTGAGGATCGTGTAGAACACGCCCTCGTTCGGATGCAGACCGACACTCGCTCTGCCGCTGCCGAGCTCAACGCGCTGTACGTCCGCGGACTGAAACAGATCGATCTCCGAAAACGCCTCCGCGATCCGCTCGACGTCGTGCACGCAATGGACGTCCCGGACGCAGACGGACAGCGTTTCGATGATCTCCTTGAGCACAGGATGGTCTGCGTTCAGCGCGCGCAAAAAGGACGGTCCGTTCAGCTCGATCATTTTCAATGGGAACGCGTACAGGATCTCGGTCAACAGATTTGTCAGCACGCGCTCGGAAAGGTGCAGAAGGTCTACGGTCAGCGGACGCACGCCGTAGTTCTGCTCGATCTCGTCCGCCGTGCGCAGTGCAAGATCGCCGTTCGGATCGGCGGAATTCAAGAGGATCACAAACGGCTTTCCGGTTTCTCGGACCGCCTCCATGCACTGCCTTTCCGCATCAAGATAGCTCTCGCGCGCAAGATCGGTGATCGTGCCGTCGGTGAACACGACGACGCCGACCGTCGCATGGTCCGTAATGACCTTGCGCGTGCCGATCTCTGCCGCCTGCTCAAAGGGTATATCCTCGTCGAACCACGGCGTCGAAACCATGCGCGGCTCGCCTTCTTCCTCGGAGCCGATCGCGCCGGGAACCATAAAGCCGACGCAGTCGACAAGCCGCATCCGCGCCGTCGCCGTTTCGTCAAGACGGACCTCCGCCGCTTCCTCCGGGATGAACTTCGGCTGCGTGGTCATGATGCTGCGTCCCGTGCCGCTTTGCGGAAGCTCGTCAACAAGGCGCTGACGCTGAAATTCGTTCTCGATGTTCGGCACCATCAAAAGCTCCGCAAACCGCTTGATAAACGTCGATTTCCCCGTGCGCACGGGACCAATCACGCCGAAATAAATATCGCCCTGCGTGCGTTCCATCATATCCCGATAAAGAGCTGTTCTGTCCATAGAAACCTCCCGATTCACCTTTTTGGTAGAACCTATGCGAGCGGAAATCGGCGTATTCTTTTTTTCGATGGATATGGACAAAATTGTTTCCGCCGTGTACAATATCCATATGAACAAGATCAAACGCTTTGCACAGTATTATAAGCCGCATTTAGGGCTGTTTCTTCTTGACATCGGCTGCGCGACGCTCGTCGCCGCGGTCGACGTCGCTTTCCCCTTACTTACAAACTATCTTTTGAAAACGCTGTTTCCGGAGATCGAGAAAACGGGATCCGCAGACCTTGTCACGCTGTTCGCCGTGTTGATCGGCGCGATCTTTGCGGCGTATGTCGTACGCGCGATCATGCTCTATATCGTGAATTACTGGGGACATCTGTTCGGCGTGCGCGTCGAAGCCGATATGCGCCGCGACATTTTCAAGCATATTCAGACGCTGCCGTTCAGCTTTTATGACAAGATCCGCACCGGAAAGCTCCTGTCCCGCGCGACGACGGACCTCTTTGAGATCTCCGAGCTTGCGCACCACGGACCGGAGGACCTTCTCATTTCGTCGCTGACCGTGCTCGGCGCGTTTGTCGCGATGTTCTTTATCGAATGGCGGATCGCGCTTGCGATGCTTCTCGTCATGCCGTTCGTGATCTGGTTCGTGATGAAGGCGCGGTTCACGATGAAATCGACGAGCAAGTCCGTTAAGGAGCAGACCGCAAACATCAACGCGGGGATCGAATCCTCCATCTCCGGCGCGCGCGTCGCAAAGGCGTTCGCAAACGAGCGGTATGAGATCGAGAAGTTCGAGGAAGGCAACCACGCGTTTCTGCACGCGAAGGACCGCTTCTATAAGGCAATGGCGGTGTTCAACAGCGGCACCGAATTCTTTATCGCGCTGTTCAACGTCATCGTTCTGCTCGTCGGCGGGATCCTCATTATCCGTAAGGCAGGATTCAGCTCGCTGACGTTCATTACCTTTATGCTGTACGTTTCCGCGTTCACTTCGCCTTTGAAGCGCTTTGCAAGCTTCTTCGAGCAGTACATGATGGGCATGGCTGGCTTTACGCGGTTCTTGGAGATCCTCGATACCAAGAGCGACATCGTCGACCGCGAGGACGCAAAATCGATCGAGCACGTCGATGGCAAAATCGAGTTTGACGACGTCGGCTTCCATTATGACGGAGGTCGGCAGATTTTAAGCCACGTGAACCTCACCGTCGAGCCCGGCAAAAAGCTTGCGTTCGTCGGTCCGTCCGGCGGCGGCAAAACCACGATGTGCCACCTTCTGATGCGTTTTTACGACGTCACCGAGGGCGCGATCAGGGTCGACGGGATCGACGTGCGCGATTATACACAGGAATCCCTGCGCCGTCATATCGGCATCGTGCAGCAGGACGTCTTCCTGTTTGCGGGCTCGATCCTCGAAAACATCCGTTACGGTCGGCTCGATGCAACCGACGAGGAGGTCGTCGAAGCCGCGATCCGCGCGCATATCCATGACGAGATCATGAACTTCCCCGATCAGTATCAAACCGAGGTCGGCGAGCGCGGCGTAAAGCTGTCCGGCGGACAGAAGCAGCGCATCTCGATCGC
>CALGGM010000042.1 GCA_937915925.1 uncultured Clostridia bacterium
GACAGAAGCTTCCCGTGTTCTCCGGCAGCGGTCTTCCGCACGCAAACCTTGCGGCGCAGATCGCGCGTCAGGCAAAGGTATTGGGCAGCGACGAAAAGTTCGCGGTCGTCTTTGCCGCGGTCGGCATCACGTTCGAGGAAGCGGACTTCTTCATCAACGACTTCCGCGAGACCGGCGCGATCGAGCGTACGGTAACGTTCATCAACCTCGCGAACGACCCGGCGATCGAGCGTATTTCCACGCCGCGTATGGCGATCACGGCGGCGGAATATCTTGCGTACGATCTCGGCATGCAGGTGCTTGTCATCATCACGGACATCACGAACTACGCGGAAGCGCTCCGCGAGGTCTCCGCAGCGCGTAAAGAGGTTCCCGGACGCCGCGGCTATCCCGGCTATATGTACACCGACCTTGCGACGATGTACGAGCGCGCGGGACGTATCCGCGACAACAAGGGCTCGATCACGATGATCCCGATCCTGTCCATGCCGGAGGACGACGTCACGCACCCGATCCCGGACCTCACCGGTTACATCACCGAGGGACAGATCATCCTTTCCCGCGAGCTGTACCGTAAGGGTCTGACCCCGCCGATCAACGTTCTGCCGTCGCTGTCGCGATTGAAGGACAAGGGCATCGGCAAGGGCAAGACGCGCGAGGATCATGCGGACACCATGAACCAGCTGTTCTCGGCGTATTCGCGCGGCAAGGATGCAAAGGAGCTTGCGGTCATCCTGGGCGACGCGGCGCTGTCCGATACGGATAAGCTGTACGCAAAGTTTGCGGACGCGTTCGAGGAGAAGTACGTCTCGCAGGGCTATTACACGAACCGCTCGATCGAGGAAACACTGGATCTCGGCTGGGAGCTTCTGAGGATCCTTCCGAAATCCGAGCTCAAGCGTATCAAGGACGTTTACATCGAAAAATACTACGAGGAGGCGTAAGCTGTGGCGCTGCAGTATAAGCCAACGCGAATGGAGCTGAGCAACCTGAAGAAACGCAGGACGGTCGCCATTCGCGGACACAAAATGATGAAGGACAAGCGTGACGAGCTCGTGCGCCGCTTCATCATCCTTGCGCGCAGAAACAAGGCGCTGCGTCAGGAAACGGAGGAGAAGCTCGGGATCGCGATGCAGAATTTCGTGCTCGCCCGCGCCATGATGAGCGGCAACGAGATCGAAGAGGCGTTGATGTATCCGGCGCGTGAGATCCGCGTGGATATGGGCAAGCAGAATATTCTGTCCATCCCGGTGCCGAAGCTTTCGCTGGACACGCAGGACGGCTTCGTCTATCCGTACGGCTTTGCGACGACCGGCGCCGATCTCGACGGCGCGGTGCAGGCGCTTGCGGAGATCCTTCCGCTGATGTTGGAGCTTGCCGAGGTCGAGAAGGCGACAAGCCGCTTGGCGGACGAGATCGAAAAGACGCGCCGCCGCGTCAACGCGCTCGAATACGTCATGATCCCGCAGTTCGACGCCGCGATCCACGACATTCAGATGAAGCTCGAGGAGAACGAACGCGGCAACACGTCGCGGCTCATGAAAACCAAGGAGATGCTCCAAAAGGAAGCATGACGGACATCCATGCGCTTTTGAAAAACGCGGGCTTTGCGGAGGGCTTTGTGCTTCCCATCGTCCCCTATACGAATTGGACACGCCATCGCAACGATGGCGTGTTTCATCCGAACACGGCGCCGCTTGCCGACGATCCGAGGGAAGCGTATCCGTGGGCGAACGCGCTGTTGATCTGCGTCATGCCGTACCGTCCGTACGACGATGAAACGCTCGTCGCGTCCTATTATCCCGCAAGCAACCGCGCGTATCACGCCATGAAGCGGCTGCTCGGGCTTTTGGAGGCGGAGGGCATTCGCGCCGAGCGTGCCGAAACGCCGTATCGCGAGCAGCTTGCGTCGTACGGGATCGGCTCGCGCATGGACAATCAGCTGCTGTACCTCGAACCGTACGGCACCTATATCAATCTGCAGGGCGCCGTGGTGCGTCTGCCGGAGCCCGTCGCGTATGAGCCGAAGCGCGAGCCGCGGGAGATCTGCGACCATTGCGGGCTTTGCGGGGAGGTCTGCTTCGGCGCGATCAAGGGAAACTACGCCTTCGACTGGACGCGCTGCGTGCATACCTATATGGAGGGCGATCCGATGCCGGAGGAGGCGATGGAATGGCTTCCGTCGCTTTTGGGCTGTATGCGCTGTCAGGCGGTCTGCCCGAAGAATCCGCAGAACAGGGTTCCGATCCCCGACGAGATCAAAAAGACGTTGGAGCTTTCCGCAATCCTGAAGGGCAATCGAAGAGAGGCGGGGGAGCTGATCGGGAAAAACCTTGCGTCGCCGAACCGCATTTTAAGACAGGCGATCGTGCTTGCGGCGAACCGAAACCGGACGGACGTGCTTCCGCTGTTGGAGAAGATCCGCGAAACGTACGGGGACCGGTTTGAAAAGGAACTCGAATACGCAAAAAAGCACTTGCAAAATCCCTGATATACGATTATAATAAGGTTTGCACTAAGCGGGGAGTTAGCGGTGCCCTGTACTCGCAATCCGCTACAGCGAGGCCGAATTCCCGTCCCGAGGTCAATTGTTGTGAGGTTGGTCTCAATACGGAATGTTGATGCACGGGTCCCGTGCAATCGCGCGCCGTGAACCGTGTCAGATCCTGACGGAAGCAGCACTAAGCGGAAAGCACGATGTGCCGCGGGGTTACCTGCGCGGAGTCACCGGTTGAGGGTCCACTCGGAGCAAGCGGTCGAAGGACGGGTGTGCATGTTCGGAAATAGGGAAGCCGGGCGTTTTCGCTCGGCAATATTTATATCATGAGGAAGGGTTCGGTATGGAAGATTTCTCGGTATTTGACATCATCGGTCCGCGCATGACGGGACCGTCCTCCAGCCATACGGCGGGGGCAGTACGCATTGCGTACATCGCGCGGCGTCTGATCGACGCGGAAATCAGCCGCGTACATTTTACGCTGTACGGTTCGTTCGCGGAGACAGGACGCGGACACGGCACGGATAAGGCGCTGATCGGCGGTATTTTAGGTTTTACGCCGGATGACGAACGGATCCGCAACGCCTACGAATACGCCAAGGAACAGGGCGTACAGGTCGATTTCACGTATTCCGACGAGCCCGCCGATCATCCGAACACGGTCAAGATCGAGGCGATCGACGTCAACGAGCGCATGACCGAGGTCGTCGGACGCTCCGTCGGCGGCGGGAACATTCTGATTACCGAGATCAACGAGCTCGGCGTGGAGCTTTCCGGCGAATATCCGACGCTGATCGCGCGGCATATGGACGAGCCCGGCGTCATTGCCGAGGTTTCGCACGTGCTTGCGCAGCTCAACATCAACATTGCGTTCATGCGCGTGTTCCGTCACGGACGCGGCCGCGACGCCTATATGTGCATCGAAACGGATACGCCCGTCACCAAGGACATGCAGACGATCATCCGTCGGCTCTGCAAGAGCATTACCGAACTGTTTGCGGTATAAGGAGGACTTATGATTCAGTTGATCGACGCGTTTGAATCGGGAGCGGCGCTCTGCGAGTACTGCAATACCGAAAACTGTACGATCGCGGAGGCGATGATCCGCCGCGAGGTCTCCCGCGGGGAAATGATGCGCGACGCCATCATTGCCGAGATGCAGGAGAATCTGAACGTCATGCGCGAATCCGTGCGCATCGGGCTTGAGGAGCATGTCGAAACCGTTTCGCATTTGTCCGGCGGCGAAGCGATGCGCCTGTTCCGCTACGCGAAATACGACCCGTTCTCCGGCGGAAACACCTGCCGCGCCGCGGCTTCCGCGATGGCGGTGTGCGAGGTCAATTCCTCGATGGGCCGCATTGTCGCGGCGCCGACCGCGGGCGCGAGTGGGATCCTTCCCGGCGTTTTGATCGAGTGCGGCATGGAACGCGAATGGACAGACGATCAGCTGGTGCAGGGGCTGTTTACGGCGGGCGCGATCGGACTGCTGTTTGCGCAGAACGCCACGATCTCCGGTGCGGACGGCGGCTGTCAGGCGGAAACCGGCGTCGCAAGTGCGATGGCGGCGGCAGCGATCGTAGAGCTTTCCGGTGGCACGCCCGAGCAAGCCTTGGACGCGGCGGCAATGACGATCAAAAACATCATGGGTCTTGTCTGCGATCCGGTCGCGGGACTGGTGGAATGCCCGTGCATCAAGCGAAATGCCCTCGGCGCGGCGAATGCGCTTTTGTGCGCGGATATGGTGCTTTGCGGCATCACAAGCCTGATCCCGTTTGACGAGGTCGTTTCGGCAATGCTGCAGGTTGGAAGGGACATTCGAAAGGAATACCGCGAAACCGCAAAGGGCGGTCTTGCCGCAACCCCGACCGGCAAGGCGGTTGCCGAAAAGGTCAAGCGCTTTCAGGCGTATACCGGGGAGTATTAAGGCGATCAAGTTTTCTATCAATGATTGGAAAGGACTGCTCAAAAGTCCTGTCATTCTGAACCCGGCGCGAAGCGAAGGGTGAAGAATCTCTGAACGGCGGTCGGTTTGTAACCTTCTGTGTTCTGAGATCCTTCGAAACAAGTTTCTCAGGATGACACGGTTTGGACTTTTGAACAGCCCTTTTATTCTTATTTCAGATAGTCAATGCCAAAATCCCGGCACAGTCGGAGACTTTTGTGAATGTGAGGGAGGGAACGGCGCGGCATAGCTCATCTGCGACAAAATAGATCTCGTCGTCGTCCCATTCGTCGCCCGCGAGTAGACGGCAGCGCTCCAGATCGTTTCGCGTTTCAAAGGCGACGTCCCCGATGAGAATCTGCCCGCGCTCCTTCAAAAGCCCCGTGAGATCCTGTAAAAATACAATCTTCTGTGCATCGTCCAGATGGTGCAGCGCATACGTCGATATGATAGCATCGTACCGTCGATCCGTCAGCGGCGCAGCAAGACCCTTTGAAAAGTCGCCTTGATACAGATGTGCGTTCGGCATTTTCGCTTGTGCAAGCTCGATCATGCGCGCGGAAAAATCTTGCCCGTATACTATGCAGCCGTTTTCATAGAGCTTTGTCGTCAGAGTGCCGGTGCCAAAGCCGAGGTCGAGCACGACGGCATTCGGCGTTTGCATGACGGCCTGAAAGATGCTATTGAGCACAGCTTTATAACTGGCAAACGGATAGGAGTTCTCCTCATCGGAGAGCCCGACCGACTTGTCGTAGCCATCCGCCCAAAGATCGAAGCCTTTGCGATCAAGCATAGGAATCAGAACAGCGCGTTGATGACGACGTCTTCGATCCGCTTTGCGATCTCGTCGATCGGGAGAAGGACGCCGTTCTCGGAGCAGAGGATCAGCTTCACATTCGGAATGCGGGTGGCGTATTCGGCATACTTTTTGCGAGCGCGGGTCTGGATCGAGTCGATGCTTTCATAGACGTCGCGCGCGTTGCCGATGTAATCGCGGAAGCCTTTTTTATCGACGTTCTCGGCGGCGCTTTCGGTGTCCATGTCCAGAACCAGATGCAGATCCGGCACGGGAATGCCGAAATGCTCGTGCTCGAGCGCAAGGCAGAAATCGAGAATGTCCGGCTTGCCGAGGTCGATGTCGCGAATGCTCTGGTAGACTGCGTTACTGAGCACATAGCGATTGATCAGCAGCACGTCTGCGTCGGAATAATCGAAGTGCTTGAACGCCTCGAACCGGTCGAGCGCAAACCACAGCGCCATGCTCTTGCCGTCCACTTCGTTTGCGCCGATCCCGTCCTTTGCGGAAAGATAGCGCCCCACAAGCTCGCCGAAAAATGTATCGTACATGGGGAACGACAGCTCCTTGACCTTGAGCCCTTTATGCTGCAGCGTTTCGGAAAGCCTCGCCATCTGCACGCTTTTGCCCGTTCCGTCGATTCCTTCGAACGCAATGATCTTTGTCATATCCAATCCTCCCTGATGATCCCGTACAGCCGTTTGCATCCTTTTATCTTATATTTCAGTATAGCATATCCGACAGAAACGGGCAAGATGATTCTGTTCCGTTCGGTCGATTCATCGAAAATTTCGGGGCGATCGCGCGAAGCAGAGGGAAGCGAGACGTGAAAAAATCGGCGTTCGCGGCGCGATCCGACGGACAAACACGGGTATGGAACGGTACAATACAGCTATGGAACGGAACCGGACGACAAGAGAACAGAGAAGCGGATCGACGCGCGCAACGGTCATCCTGATCGGAGGCTTTTTGTGCGCGCTGATCCTGTCGGGCGTTCGGATTAACGAACTGCATATGCCGCTTCCGCTCGGGCTTCTGCTCGGCAGTCAGCTTGCAGGGTTCGAGCCTGCAGCGATCGTCGGCGGGATCATTCTCGGCTCCTTCTCGGGAGAACAGCCCTATTGGCAGGGGACGGCGATCGCCATCCTGTACTGGGGCGTTACCCGTATCGTTCTGTCCGTGCGCAAAAAATGCGAGCCGACCACAAGGATGCTGATCTATCTCGGCTGCTGCATCGCGACGCTTCCCATCAGCGCGATCAACGGACTACGCGAGGTCCTGTACGGCGCGATCTCGATTGCGGTTTCCGTGCTGTTTGCGTACTGCTGCAAATGCATCTGCACCTCCGTCAAAACCATGAACCGAACGCGGCTGTTGACCGATACGGAGCAGGCGGCGATCGTCGTGGGGATCGGAGCGATCCTTCTCTCGTGTACCGCCGTCGTGCTTTCCGAATGGTCGCTGACCGTCAGCCTTCTGTTGATCCTGACCGCTGCGGCGGTGAGCGCACGCGGCGTGTACGGCGCGGCAGCGGGCATTTTCTGGTCGGTCACGGTTACGCTGTATCGAGGCGGAAATCCGGCGCTGATCGGCAGCGTTGCGCTTGCGGCGCTGATCGGGAGCGCATTCTATGAGAAGGGCAGGCTGTTTGTTGTCGGCGCATTCTTTCTTTCCGGGATCCTGTTTCAGACGTATCGCGCGACCGACGCATTTTTGATGAGCGTTCCGAACCTGCTTTGCGCCATGCTGATCTATCTCGTGCTGCCGAAGTCATGGCTGAACGCGCTGAGGAAGCGCGTAGACCCGCATCCAATGACGGAGCGGATCCTGTCCGCTGCGATCAAAAGAACGGAGCACAGGGCGTCAGGCGAGCTCGAACGCATGGGTAAGATGCTCGGCGGGTTCTCCGCCATGTTCCACGAGGCGGAGGCGGAAGACGATTCCGTCGCGCGGTGGACGGTGCAGGGCGCGCTTGCGATCTGCCGCGGCTGCGAATGTCGGCGGCTTTGCTGGCGGGACGCGGACGCCATGCGCGACACGGTCCTTGCGATCGCGGACGAGACCATGCGCGGCAACCGCGTGACGCCGATGGATCCGATTGACGAGACATGCCGACACTTCGGCGATCTTTGTTCCTCGATCCTTCTGTCCTATCAGCAGGCGCTGAACCGAAATGCCGTCAGCCTCCGGGCGAAGGAGCAGAGCGGGTTTACGGAGCGTCAGCTTTCCGGCGCGGGCGCGGCGCTTTGCGCCTACGCAAGGCAGATGCGCGCGAGATCGCGCAGTGCGCGGGAAACCGAAAAGCGCATCCGCGAGCGGCTGACGCGCGCGGGCTATGACGTCGAATCGCTCGACGTGTATGAAACGGGAGGATCGGAGACGATCTCCGTCGGCATTCGAAGACCGCTGAAAACGAAGCATTCCGCGGTGCGCCGCGAGATCGAGATCGCCTGCGGATATCCTTTACGGTGCGTGCGCGTGGCGCAGAGCGAGCGGCTTGTATCGTTCCGCCTGGAGCAGGATGCGGCGCTGCACGCGACGGCAAAGGTGTCGAAGGCTTCGCAGAACGGCATGATCAGCGGCGACGCGACCGGCGAATGCCGGTTTCCGGGCGGACGCGTGTGCTTTGTGCTGTCCGACGGCATGGGCAGCGGCAGGACGGCGCGGCGCGAAAGCGAGTCCGCGATCCGGTTGCTGTTTCGCCTCTATCACGCGGGCGTCGATAAGGAGCTGGTTTACGAGAACGTAAACCGGATGCTGCTCGCACAAAACGAGACGGAGATGTATGCCACGCTCGACGCCGTTTCGATCGATCTCAATACCGGTGAAACGGAGCTTTTGAAATACGGCGCGCCGCCGAGCTTTCTTTTGCGCGACGGAGAGGTCAGCACGATCGCGGGCGAAGCGCTTCCGTGCGGGATCCTTGCGGAGGCAAAGCCGAGCGTGATCCGGATGAAGCTGCAAAAGAACGACTGTATCGTACTGTGCTCGGACGGGGTGCAGGATGTGCTGCTCGAGGGAACGGAGCAGGCGATCCGCGCGCTCGGCGATCCGTCGGAAAAGCCGGGGGAGAAGCTTTTGAAGCTTGCGAGATCGCGAGGCGGTACGGACGATATGACGGTGATGGTGATCCGCGTCGCATGAAGCTGACGGTCGAGCTGTTTCTTTTCGACAACGCGCTGATGAATCTGTGCGTTTACGCGCTTACCGCGGCGTGGATGGGGGTCCGGCTGCGGACCGTTCCGACCGTTTGCGTTTCGCTGCTCGGCGCCGTGTATGCGCTGCTGTCGCTGTTCTATCTGCCGATCCTGAAAGCCCCGTATCTGAAGCTTCCGTGCTTTCTGGCGCTCTCGCTGCCGCTGTTTCGGCATGCGGGACCGATCCTAAAAACGCTTCCGTTTCTGCTGCTGTCCGCGGCGCTTTCGGGCGGCACGGCGCTTCTTTTAACGCTGCAGCTCGGCGGGACCGTGTATCAGGACGGGACCGTCGTGGGAACGGTTCCGATGCGCATTGCGCTTTTGTGCGCGGTGGCTGTAATCGGTCTGCCGCGGCTTTTACGAGGCGTTCTGCGTGTGCGAAGGACCCGAATTCTGCATACCGGGATCGAGGTACAGCTCGCGTCGAACCGGTACCGGCTTGACACGCTGATCGACAGCGGAAACCTTTTGAAGGAGCCGATCACGGGACTTCCGGTGATCCTGCTGGATCGTGAGGTCGACAACCCCTCGGCGCCGATTCCGTTTTCGAAGCTGTCGGGCAGCGGGTTCCTTTACGGGGAAAGGCCGGTTTTTGTGAAGCTGACCGCTTTTCAAAATGTGTCCGTGGACTGCTTTTGTGCGCGTGCGCCGGAGAAAATCGGCAGCGCCGAGGCAATCCTTCCCGAATGTCTGTTACCGTATGATTGGAGGATTCAACATGATTCAATGGCTTCGCCGCATCTGGGAACGCCTGCTTGGGCTTTTTCGCGTTGGCAGACGCGATACCTTATGGTACGTTCATTCAAACGAAAGCCTTCCGCCGCCGCTCGACGCGGAGGAGGAGGCGAGGTGCATTGCGCTCGCGCCGACCGACAAGGCGGCGAAGGATAAGCTGATCGTGCATAACCTCCGCTTGGTCGTGTACCTTGCGAGAAAGTTTGAGAACACCGGCGTGCAGACGGAGGACCTCATCAGCATCGGCACGATCGGGCTCATCAAGGCGGTCGAGACCTTTAAGCCGGAGAAGAAGATCAAGCTTGCGACGTACGCCTCGCGCTGTATCGAGAACGAGATTCTGATGCACTTAAGACGCACGACGAAACTCAAGCTCGAGGTCAGCTTCGAGGAGCCGCTGAACGTCGATTGGGACGGCAACGAGCTGCTGCTGTCCGACGTGCTCGGCACGGATCCGGACGTCGTGAGCCGCGACATGGAGGACGAGGTCGAACGTGATCTTTTGAGAAAAGCGCTCGACAAACTCACGGAGCGGGAGCGCGACATCATCGATCTGCGCTTCGGGTTGAAAAACGGCGAAGCGCAGACGCAGAAGCAGGTCGCCGACGCGATGGGCATTTCGCAAAGCTATATCAGCCGCCTCGAGAAGCGGATCATGAAGCGGCTGAAGCGCGAGATCGTGCGGATGCAGTCATAGGCGCACGTACTTTTCGAGCTGTTTCAACGCGCTTTTTTCAAGGCGAGACACCTGCGCCTGCGAGATGCCGATCTCCTTTGACACCTCGACCTGCGTTTTGCAGGCGAAGTAGCGAAGATTCAGGATCTTCTGATCGCGCTCGCCGAGCTTCGAGATGCCTTCGCGCAGCGCAATCGAATCGACGCGGCGCGCTTCGCTGTCCTTCGGGTCGCAGATCTGATCGAGCACGCAAAGCGTGTCGTCCTCGGTTTTGAATACCGGATCGTACAGCGATACGGGATCGGAGATCGCGTCGAGCGCAAAGACCACGTCGGGCTCCGGAAGCCCGATCTCCTTTGCGATCTCGCCGACGGTCGGTTCACGCGAGAGCGATTCGGTCAGGCTCAGCTTTGCCTGCATCGCACGGTATGCGGTATCGCGCATCGAGCGCGGCACGCGGACCGGGCTGTAATCGCGCAGATGCCTTCGGATTTCGCCCGCGATCATCGGCACGGCATAGGTCGAAAAGCGAACGTCCTGCGATAGGTCGAAGCCGTCGACGGACTTGATCAGCCCGATGCAGCCGACCTGAAACAGATCGTCCGCGATCTCTCCGCGACCGGAGAACCGCTGCACGACCGACAGGACAAGCCTGAGGTTGCAGTATATGAATCGCTCGCGGGCTGCTTCGTCGCCCGCTTTCGCTTTCTCCAAAAGCGCGCGCATTTCGTCGGGCTTCAAACGGGGCAAACGGGATGTGTCGATACTTGTGATCTCCACCTTCTGCAATGAGAATCACCTCCGAGCCATAGTTTGCCCTGCAAAGAATGCGTTCAAACACATCGGGTCGGATTTGACAGACTTTACCAATCGTGATACGATACGAAAAAACAAACGGAGGAAGCAAATGAAAAAGCTTCATAGCCTGTTGTTGATACTGATTTGCGCCGCGCTTTTGTGCGGCTGCCGTCATCCGAAGACGGGGGAGACGACCGTGCCGGAGGAGCCCGTTTCGAAGCCAATGGACGTCGAAACGGACGAGATCGCGATCGTCGAGACGGAGCAGCCGGTGGAGGCGATGGCGGTCGCAACGGTTCCGCTGACGGAAGCGCCGACCATAGATCCGACCGAAGCGCCCACGGAAGCGCCGACGCCTGCGCCCACGCCGGACGGACCGCGCTATCTTGCGGGAAACGGGATCTATACGATCGCGTGGATGAGCGACCCGCAGCACTATTCCAAGAAGTTTCCGGAATCGTACTACGCCATGACGTCGTTTCTGTCCGAACAGCGGGAAGGGCTGAATCTCCGGTATGCGATCAACACGGGGGACCTTGTACACAACACGAACGACGACGCGCAATGGGACGTCGCGGACCGCGCGCAGGCGATGATCGACGACATTCCGAACGGCGTGCTTGCCGGCAATCACGACATGCAGGACCCGATCGGATATCAGACGTTTTCAAAGCGCTTCGGAGAAAAACGGTATCAAAATAAGCCGTGGTACGGCGGTAGCTTCGAGAACAACCGCGGGCACTACGATCTTCTTACGGTCGGGGAAACGGATTATCTGTTTGTCTATATGGGATTTGCGCCTTCGGATCAGGCGATCAAGTGGGTGCGCGACGTGTTCAAGCAGTACCCGGACCGCGTCGGCGCGCTGTGCCTGCACGATTACTATACCAAAGCGCTGACGCTTTCCGAGGACGGACAGCGCTGGTACGATCAGGTTGTGAAGCAGTCGCCAAACCTTTACATGGTCTTTTGCGGACATAAGTACGGGTCCTATTGCTTCCCGGAAACGTTCGACGACGACGGCGACGGGAAGGCGGACCGCACCGTGTATCAGATGCTGTTCAATTACCAGGCGTCGCTGCATGACGGCGGCGGGGGATATCTGAGGCTAATGCAGATCGACGAGGCAAGCGGCACAATGACGTGCCTCACGTATTCGCCGCTGCTTGAGGATTTCAACCGGTTCGACGATCCCGAGAACCGCGAGGACTATTATCCCTTCGATGAAAAGAACGAGGAGTTCACATTGCCGCTCCCGTGGAAGATCGACAACTGAATCAGCGTACAAAACGAAAGAAGCGGAAAAACCGCTTCTTTTTTGCGTATAAAGAGAAACCGATACCGAAGATCAGCGCAGCCGATCAAAATAAGCTGCAGAGCAGGGAAGCCAGCTTCCGATAGAAAACAAGCGAGCGAAGGCGAGAGACGCGTTCGATCCGGCGATACAATTTCCTCATTTCCATGTCGTTCATCACAAAGTCTCCTTTCTTGTATCTGAGAAGAGTATAACGGAGAAATATGTCAAAATTGTCCGAAATTTATGAAGGAAACGCCAAAAAACAACGATAAAAGTGTGAATAAGACTTGAACAAATTATGAACAAGGTGTAAAGTATAATGGGGTATTTTATGAATAAAGTTCGAAATAACGAAAACAAAAAGCGATATTGCGCGTAATATTACGATTTTAACGGAAACTGAGAAAAGAGGATGCAAATAAAAACGGGAGGCAAATTCATGCTTCATTTTCGTTACGAAGTGTTAAGTGAGCATTACGTCCGTTTACTTTGACAAATTACACATACTCGCCGACTTTATGTTGATTTTTCCTTATGTAAGACGCGCGTATCGGAAGCGGGGAACAGAACAATCCATGAGGCATATTCCGTTTTATATTCCTTAGCTTTTGATAAACCTGCACCGGAATAGTCTGATCTCTGCTGATATGTTCATTGGGCTTTTGCCGTTAAGCTTCGGGAATTCCTAATATCATATTCCGTTGTTGATTTCTCTTAGCAACTATGTTATCATTCCTACAAAAACACACCGGAACTATGGGAAAAATATAATCCAAAGTTTTTTCAATTCGTATCTGTTATGGAGGCAACAGTGAAATATACTTTAAAAAATGCCGAGCATATCAATAACTGGAAAAAGGAGTATGGTTTAAAATGGATGGAGCCCATTTGTCATCAAACCTATATAGATGCTTGCAATGGCAAGTGGAATATTACACTCACACCGACAAAAGCAGTTCCTCATGCATGGATAGGGGATGTGACGGGAAAAAAGATACTCGGGCTTGCATCGGGCGGAGGTCAGCAGATGCCTATTTTGACCGCCCTTGGCGCAGAATGCACTGTCTTGGATATTTCTCGAGTGCAATTGGACAACGAAAGAGAAGTAGCCAAGCGTGAGGGATATCATATTGAAATTGTTGAAGGTGATATGACGGATCGCCTTCCCTTTGATGATAATACCTTTGATATGATCATCAACCCTGTTTCCAATCAATACATTGAAGAGGTTATACCTGTCTTTGAGGAATGCTATCGCGTTCTGAAACCGGGCGGATATTTGCTTTGCGGATTAGATACCGGAATATATTGGATCTTTGATGATAACGAGGAAAAAGTTATCCATTCACTGCCGTTTAATCCGCTGAAGGACCGTTCGATTTATGAAGAACTGATGGCGAAAGATATGGGATTGCAGTTTTCTCATACGTTTGAAGAACAAATCGGAGGGCAACTGAAAACAGGATTCCGTCTTCTGGATATCTATGAAGATACGAACGGCGCCGGTCCTCTTCATGATAAAAACATACCGACTTTTATGGCTACCAGAAGCCAAAAAATTTAAAAACGCAGAGATATTTGCATTCTGATCCGTACGCGCATTCGCCTTCCGCAGGATTTCTTTAGAAGCGTTCAGCTCTCGGGATCGGTTTTCAGCAGGGCAAGGATCGCTTTGCACTCGGACAGCGTGTGATACGATTCCGGATCGGCGCCGGAACGGTTCGCCTGACGGATGTGGATCGAATGCACGCCGTCGGTGTACATGATCGCGTCGTTGCGGTCGGAAACGTAATAGGTTTCGTCGCCTTCCGTCTCGGGCGTATAGCCTGCTTCGGGGGAGCGGAGCATCGCGCCCTGATCGTTCGGACGAATCACGATCTCTAAGTTGCACGCGCTGTTGCGGTAATACGCGTCCCATTCGACCTCGGAAAGCGTCACGCTGCCGGTCGGCGTCTCGGGCGCGGCGATCAAAGCGATCGCATCGTTCATCGAAAGGCATTTCTCGATACGGAACCCGTCGTTCTCGCGTCCGACGAAATAGCGGAAGCTGCCGGTGTAGCATTCATAATACGTATAGGACGTCTTTCCAGTGCTGCGTTCGACGTCTTCGCAGAGCGCATAGACAGTCCCGTCGACGGCTTTCGATTCGACGACGTGGGTGGACGAGCCGGTCGGCTTTTTGCTTCGGTTGATGCGAAGGCAGAACGGTTCGCCGTCGGCTTCGTAGGTGACGATATAGGTCAGCGTGCTATAGCTTGCGTCGTAGCGCTTGCCGAGGTTCCAGACGGCGGACTGCTCAACGGAGACCGTCTTTGCGGGTTCCTTTTTTGAATCGGAGCAGGCAAAAAGAAGCAGTGCTGATAGCAGCAGAACGGTCAAACGTGAATACGTGCGTTTCACAGGATCCCTTCTTTCAAAAGCTATGATTTGATATCATACCATATTCTGGGTAAAATGTCACGTAAAATGTCACTGCAGCACCCGTTCGGAAATCATATATCGAAAAATTTCAAAAAATATGCTTGACAGATTTCAATCCTTTGCTATAATAGAAAAGGTTCCGCCAAAGTAGCTCAGTCGGTAGAGCGACGCACTCGTAATGCGTAGGTCAGGGGTCCGAGTCCCCTCTTTGGCTCCAATGTCGAGGCGTAGCGCAGTTTGGTAGCGCGTTTGGTTCGGGACCAAAAGGCCGCTGGTTCAAATCCAGTCGCCTCGACCAAACAAGAAAGCGATGCAAGAGCATCGCTTTTTTGTAATCTGAAATCCACTACGGAAGGGGAAGAACAGCTATGCCCGTACGGTTTGCAAAGGAATACGAGCTGGAGCGCGTCAACGTGCTTCGTAAACAGGTGAACGATCTGCACGTTGCGGGGAGACCCGACATCTTTAAGCCCGGGTTTCCGCAGGAGCTGCGCGATCACGTCTATACGATCTGGAACGATCCCGAACAGCGGATCGTCGTTGCGGAGCGCGACGGGACGGTCTGCGGCTTTGCGGTACTGCATCACATTCAAAAACCGGAAACCCCGTTTATGACGGTGCGCGACTATCTGGACGTGGACGAGTTCTGCGTGGACGAGGCGTACCGCAGAAGCGGCGTCGGACGCGAGCTCGTCGCGTTTATCAAGGCATTTGCAAAGGAAAACGGGTTTTCGAAGATCGAGCTGAACATGTGGGAATTCAACACGGACGCCCTCGCGTTCTACGAATCCGTCGGCTTTCAAACCTATCGCAGGTATTTGGAACTTCCGTTATAATAATAGGGCAGTTAAAAATAACAATTCTTAACTGCCCTTTTCTTTAAGATTCCGTATTGTCTTTGTAATCGATCAGATAAATGATGTCCGCCATTTCGCGGCCGCCGTTGCTGGGCTTGCTGTAAATATCCTCGTCCCAGTAGAGCGAGGCGGATTCGCCGCCATCGAGGTTGAACGCAAGCTTGCAGCCAAGCGTTTCCATAAGCTTCGCAAGCTCGACAAGCTCAAGCCCGCGGGAATGCTTCTGCCGTCCGTCGACGGTGACGAAGCAGTAATGACCCGGTTCGTAATAGCCGATCGCGTTGCGCGGATTCTGCGGCTTCACCTGCGAATGCGGGAACGCCGTCAGCGCGTGTCCGTCGGCGTCGAGCAGGGAAGGGCCGAACTCCCATGCCTGCCAGATATCGTCGCGCAGCGTCGCGTTCTTGTATTCGTCGACGGTCATCGCTTCCATCGTGCCGTCCGTATACAGGAAGCAGACCTCCCAGTTGCTGTACGGCTTCGTGTCGTAGACCTCGCCGTTGCGGATCACAACGCGATGCTTGTGCGCGTTGAACATATCGCCGGAGATCGCGAGCAGCGCGCCGGAGCGCTTGGCGATCGAGGCAACGTCGTCGCGCGCGGTGGACTTGAACGTCTTTGCGGCAGCGGTTCTGAGACAGCGGATATCGCGCAGATAAATGTCCGTCACGTAATAGGTGACCTTGCCCTTGAACGTTTCATCGTCGTTCACGGTCGTGACCGTAAAGTGAAGCTTTTCGCCGGTATACTCCGTTTCCGTGGCAGAGGCCTCGTCTGCGGGAACGAATCCGCCCTGCGTCCATCCGATCAGTCCCTCGGGCTCGGGCGTCGGTTCGGGCGTCGGCGTCGGGGTCGGCGTGGGCGTCGGCGTCGGTTCGGGCGTCGGGGTCGGGGGAACGGGCGTGTCGGTCGGCGCGGGCGTGATCAGGATCAGCTCGTCCTCGCCGTCGACCGTCGGAACAGCCGCGGTGGGCGCGGGCGTCGGAGACGGCTGAAGCTGCGTCTGTCCGCAGGCAAGGAGCAGCAGTACCGCTCCCAATAAGATCGCCTCATATTTCAATCGTTTCATTGCTTGATTCCTGCCTTTCCGAAAAAGGTTCGTGACGTCGGATAGGATTCCTTTTCGACGTAGATGATATCCGAAATCTCTCTTCCGCCGTTGCTCGGACTGTTGTAGATCTTGTCCTTCCAGTATAAATGCGCGGAGGCGCCGCCGTCAAGATTGAATGCCTGCTTGCAGCCGAGCTTGCTCATCAGCGAGGCAAGCTCGACGAGCGTGAGCCCGTGCGAACCCTTCTGCCGACCATCGGCAACGACGAACAGGTAATGACCGGGCTCGATGTAGCCGATGCAGCTTCGCGGATTCTTCGGGTTGATGGTGTGGTTCCCGAACGATTTGCGCGGCGTGCCGTCGCTTTCAAGAAGCGCGGGACCGAACTCCCACGCCTGCCACGGATCCTTCGCGAGGATGTCCTTGATATTCGCCTTGCTGTTGCGGATCGTTTCCATCTCGCCGCTTCGCAAAAGCAGGCAGACGTCGTTTGAGCTGATCTTATCGCGGTAAACGACGCCGTTGCGGATGACCAGCGTGTTGCGGTGAAACCCGCAGTAGTCGCCGGAGATCGCCACGAGCGCGTTCGCCTTCTTTGCCATTTTTTTAACGCTGCCGTGACCGCTCTTGGAGAAATCGCCGTTGAAGTTGGCGGTCCTGATCTGCGTCACGTCCGAGACCCGAATGTCCGCGACATAGTATTTCACGCGGCGGCTGAACGTTTTCGCGTCGTCGGTGACCGTCAGCGTAACGGACAGGGTAGGGCTGCGGTACGTGTTTTCCACAAAGAGCGTGCCGTCCGACCAGAACGGCGCTTCGACGGAAGTCTCCTCGGTCGGCTCCTCCCAAAGCACCGGCAAAGCCGTCGGCGCGGGCGTGGGCGTTGCGGGAACGGCGGTGCGAAGCGGCACAGCGGTTTTAGAAGGCGTGCTGTCCGTTCCGATCGCTTCGGAGACCTTTGAAACGCGGGACGCCGCCGTAACGGTATACAGGATCAATCCTGCCAGAAGCAGCAGGATCACGATCAGCAGGATGACCGGAAGACGGTTTTTCACAGCGGAAGCGTTCATACGATGAGGATATGCAGGAATTCAGCCTGAGATACGGGGTTGCAGCGGAGAAAATCCGGAAGCACGCCGAGCGCTTCGAGAAGGATCTTGACGCCGATCGCAATGAGGACGATCCCGCCGAAGATTGTTGCGGCGCGATGATACCTAAGCCCGAACCGGTTGCCGATCCAGACGCCGATCAGCGAAAGGAGAAAGGTCGTGAGCCCGATCGCAAGGACGGCGGCAAAGATGCTCGTTCCGCCGTGCAGCCAAACGATCCCCTCCTGCAGGGAAAAGGACACGCCGACCGCGAACGCGTCGATGCTGGTTGCGATCGCGAGCAGAAACAGCTTGCCGACCGTGCCGACGTCCGACGGCTCGTCGCCCTTGTCGCGGACCCCGTCGACGACCATTTTTCCGCCGAGGATCAGCAAAAGCCCAAAGGCGATCCACGGACCGATCGTGATGGCGGAAGCAAAGGTGGAGCCGAGCGAAAAGCCCAGAAGCGGCATCAGCGCCTGAAACCCGCCGAAGAATAACGCGACAAGCAGGGCGTGACGAAAGTTCAGCTTCTTCATGGATACGCCTTGACACATGGATACCGCAAACGCGTCCATGGACAGACCGACGCCGATCATCAGAATATCCGTAAAGCTCATAATTACCTCCAAACGATCCGCTACAGTATAGCAAATAAAAAACCGGATCGCAATCGATCTGAAAGAATTTTATAGTTCTTTTACAATTATAACACATAACGCCGCATGAGATGCCGACAGCACTTTGTTTCTTTACAGAATCGTGTTTTTACGGTATACTGATGCGGAAAGGATTCGAGGATATGAAAAGAATTTTAGGCAGCATCCGCCGCGCGGATGAAAAATATCATATGATCGAGGACGGGGACAAGATCTGCATCGGCGTGTCCGGCGGAAAGGATTCTCTTCTGATGATGCAGGCGATGAAGCTGTATCAGCGGTTTTCGCGCACGCAGTTCGATGTGATCGCGATCATGCTCGATCTCGGCTTGAAGTACCAGAACACTGCGCCGATCAAGGCGTATGCGGAGCGGATCGGGATCCCGTTCGAGGTGATCCCCACCGAGATCGGCAAGGTCGTGTTTGAATACCGTGCGGAGCGCTCGCCTTGCGCGCTTTGCGCCAAGCTGCGCCGCGGCGCGCTGAACACGGCGGCAAAGCAGCGCGGCTGCAACAAGGTCGCCTTGGGACACAACCGCGAGGACGTGCTGGAAACGCTGCTGATGTCGATGCTCTATGAGGGCAGAATGAACACGTTCGCGCCGGTCACCTATCTTTCGCGCAGCGATATCACGGTGATCCGTCCGATGATCTATATCCCGGAAAAATACTGCCTGTCCGTCGCAAAGCAGATGGAGCTTCCGATCCTTCCGCCGAACTGCGATGTCGCCGGAAGCACGAAGCGCGAGGAAGCGAAAAACATCATCAAGTACCTTTGCACGATCGTGCCGGACGCGGATATCAAAATGATGCACGCGATCACGAATACCGATAAATACGGGCTGTGGGACCGCATGCGGCTGAAGCAGTCGATGGGCGAATCGGTCAATCCCGAAGAGGAATAAACGTTATAATTGTTGAAGAAGACCGGAAAGCGTTTCGAACAGCGCGTTCCGGTTTTGTTCGTCAATCCGGAAAACCTGTGCGCGCGGATGGGTGCGCACGGCGTCTAAAAACCGGGTTGGTCTGTCGCGCACGGCGGCGATCACCAGCGGCGCCGTGTCGAGCGTGTCCAGCACCGCCTTTGTGAAAACGGGCGCATTGCTCTCCATAAATCCGAGCTCGTCGAACACGATCACGCCGTCGTGCGGAAAGCGCATCGTCTTTGCAAAGCGGTCGAACGCTTCGGGGTATGCGACGCTTCTGCGTTCCCTGCAAAGCCCGATCCGATTCTCGGATGTATAGCGGCGATCTTCGCCGTACCGGTGAATGTAAATGGGGGAGAAGCCGTCCGGATCCGGCGCTTCTTTCTTGGTAATCACGCCGTAAACGGGACGGTCAAGCCCGCTTAACAGTGAGCGGATCAATGTGGATTTGCCGACGCCGTTGCTTCCGACGATCAGAATATGCTGCATAAAACCCTCCGTATACGGCTGCTGCTCGATCGATGAGCGTCAGGTCAGGGATCGCGGATCAGACCGACGGTCACCGCCTGCACTTCCTCATCCGGATCGGTGGTGATGATAAGCGAATACTTTCCGAGATGCTTTGTATACGGCTCCGCCTTTTCCACGACCGTGACGCATTGCTTGCGGATCGTGCCGCTGTCGGAAACCGGACGGCGGAAGACCGGAAGAACGGCGTTCCAGAAGTCCTGTATGGCGGCGAGGCTCTTTTGATTTTCCTCGCGCAGCATCCGCGCGACCTCCGTGTCGCCCTCGGGATCGGGACAGAGATAGGTCTCCATGGACAGCTCCTCGATCCCGCTGTCGTCGGACTGCATGCGCATCGTGATGCGGATGCCGTTCTTTGCGGTCACATCGTAATGATCCGTTTGATAGACGACGGAAAAGCCCGCTTCCTCCAGCGCATCGAATACGTGCATGCCGCGGACCGCGGTATCGGCGGTGGGAACGGAGCTGACCGTCGGCTCCGCCGCGACCTCTTCGGACGGCATTTCTCTGTTTCCGTACAGGATCGCCAATCCCAAAAACAGCAAAATCACGAGTGCGATGCTTCCGTACTCGATGATTTTGATGCGTTCGATGCGGCGGATCTTCCGCGCCTTTTTGGACTTGTCAGTCGACATCGTGGAACACGGTTTCGGGCTTCTCGTCGAGAATGTGCGGGTTGCGGAAATAGGTCTTGAACAGCTTGAACGAGGAGGCGAGGTTGAACCCGTCGCAGATGCGCTCGTCGCAGACGATGTTGTAGTCGATGTACTTTCTCTGCGCGACCGTTCCGTCGGACTTCAGCTCATTCTTTTTATACTTTGCGCCGAACGACAGGAACACCGGAATGTTGCCGAAATCGTACAGGTGATGGTACACCGGCGGGATGCCCAGGGATCCCATCGAGGTGATGAACATCGAGCCGTGGAACGGGCTGACCTCAATGAGGCTCTTCGGAAGCAGTCCGAAGTAATCGAGAAGCTTCAAAAACCAGATCGCGTTTTTCATCAGAAGTCCCGGGATATAGTTCAGGACCTTTGCGGTGTTGTCGAAATCGCTGTCCGGGTTCGCGTCGCGGTTCTCGTCGATCAGCTTCTGCAGCTTGTAGTAAACGTCGTCCGCGGTGTCGGTGGGGAGGAAGTGCATCTTGACGATGGTTTCCTCGGCGTCGAGCGTCAGCTCACGCTTGATGGTCAGGTTCACAACGATGTCGTCGCCGTGCGAGAACACGCGCTGACCGGAGATGAAGCGGTTCGCCTGCGGACGCTGCGAGATGACGCGCACGTATGCGGCGAGCAGCAGATGCATGAGACCGAATCCCTTCAGCCCCTGATTTCTCTTTTTGCGGATATAGTTCTCCGCCTCGGTGATCTCGATGGATTCATGAAAATACACGCTCGCGCCGGAGCGGTTCGGCATGATGTACGGCGAGACCTTGGACATCGGCTGCAGGGAGCGGAGCTTGTATCCGTCCGAGCGGTCGCCGAAGCGGCGCTTTCTCTTTTTGACCGGCGCGGAAGCGATCTGTTCCGCCGCCTTTTGTACCTGTTCGTTTGTCTGTTCCATATATGTAATCTCCCGTGAATTCCTTTTTGTATTCTACCAAATAGCGAAGCCCTTGGCAAGAGAAAAATCGGTTGCAAATCGCGGACGGGCTTTGTATAATAGCATCGATGAACGATCATTCTTTGAAAAATCCCGAAATTCTCGCGCCCGTCGGCACGGAGGGATCGCTTGAAGCTGCGGTATACGCCGGAGCGGACGCGGTCTATTTCGGCGCGGGCGCATGCAACGCGCGCCGCGGCGCGGGACAGTTTACCGGCGAAAAGCTGACCGAAGCCGTCCGCTTCTGCCATGCGCACGGGGTGAACGTCCACGTCACGGTCAACACGCTTGTGCGAGACGACGAGCGGCAGGACGTCGCAAATACGCTTACCGAGATCGCCGCGTCCGGCGCGGACGCGATCATCGTGCAGGATATGACCGTGCTTCGCATGGCAAAGGAGATCTGTCCCGAACTGCAGCTGCACGGCTCCACGCAGATGGCGGTGCATAACGTTGCGGGCGTGAAGATGCTCGAGGACCTCGGCTGTTCGCGCGTGGTTCTCGCGCGCGAGCTCTCGATCGATGAGATCCGTAACATAAAGGAACAGACGAGCGCGGAGCTCGAATGCTTCATTCACGGCGCGCTTTGCATGAGCGCGTCGGGGATCTGCTATCTGTCCGCAATGCTCGGGGACCGCAGCGGCAATCGGGGTATGTGCGCGCAGCCGTGCAGACTGCCGTTCGTATGCAACGGATCGACGTATGCGCTGTCGCTGAAGGATATGTCCCACATCGCGCATTACGGGACCTACCGCGAGATCGGCGTCGCGTCGCTGAAGATCGAGGGTCGGCTGAAATCGCCGGAGTACGTTGCCGCCACCGTCGACGCGGTGCGCCGCGTGCGCGACGGAGAGCCGTATTCCGAACAGGTCCTGCGGGACGTTTTTTCACGCGGCGGCTTTACCGAGGGATATTACACGGGCAAGCGCAACCATACCATGTTCGGCGTGCGCACGCAGGAGGACGCGAAGCGCGCTCAGTCGGTGCTGTCCGGCGTACGGGAGCTCTATCGCGGACCGAGACCCGCGATCCCCGTTTCCATGCATGCCGCGATCAAAGCGGACGTGCCGTCCGTGCTGTCGGTCGACGACGGAACGCACCGCGTCGCCGTGGAAGGCAGCGTTCCGGAAGCCGCGCTGCGCGTTTCGTTAAGCGCCGAAGCGGTCGAAAAGAGCCTGCGCAAGACGGGCGGAACGCCGTTTGCGGTTCAATCTGTCGGTTCGGAGATCGACGACGGGCTGATGCTGCCCGCGTCCGCGCTGAACGCGCTGAGACGTGCGGGGCTCGACGCTCTGTATGATGCACGCGCCGCCGTACAGGAACGCGCGATCCATTCGCCCGATCTTTCCGTTCATGCGGAGCGGCGCAATGCAAAGCCCGCATTGTTCGTTCGCTATGCGTCCGCCGGGCAGGTGACGCCCGATCCTTCGATAGATCGGTACAGCCTGCCGATCGAAGAACTGTATCGGCATCCCGAATACATCAGCGAAAAAGTCGCGGGCGAGATCCCGGTGCTCGTTTATCCGGACGATGAGGAGCGGACGGAAGCGATCCTGCGCGAACTAAAGGCGCAGGGGCTTCGCTATGCGCTTGTGGAAAACATTGGCGCGATCCGGATGGCGAAGGCGGCGGGGCTGATCCCGATCGGCGGAAGCCTTTTAAACGTCACCAACAGCGACGCGATCGAAGCGTATCACGAGATGGGCGTTGAAGCGCTGTTCATTTCGTTTGAACTGTCCGCGCCGAAAGCGCGCGATCTTAAAAGCCGGCTACCGCTCGGCATGATCGTTGCGGGCAGGCTCCCGCTGATGCAGCTTCGTTCCTGTCCCGCAAGGACCGACAAGGGCTGCGGCTCGTGCGACGGACGTCCGATGCTGACCGACCGCAAGGACGCGGCGTTCCCGATCGCTTGTCAAAACCGGCGGTACTCGACGCTTTACAACAGCGTTCCTCTGTACATCGCCGATAAGCCGCTGCCGCCGCTGGATCTTTACGGCGTGTATCTGACCGTGGAAACAAAGGCGGAAGCGCTTGATCTGATCCGATCCGTAAAGGCGAGCGAACCGCCGAAATCGCCGCACACGACGGGCGCGGCGTTCCGAAAGCTCTTATAATCGCATACGATCCTTACGCCGTTCGACGGACTTCGTCGGACGGCGTTTTCATATCCCGCTGCATCCATGCATACAGTTGAAAACGGGAGGGACGAGCATGGAGCACTGGAAAAAGCAATGGACGGCGCTGATGCCGAAAAACGTCGCGGAGGTGCTGAACGGACTTTCCGACGACGCGCCGCTACTTGAGATCCGGCTTCGGCGCGACGAACCGCTGGAGCTCGTGTTCGACGGAAGCGACCGCATCGTGTTCGGGAACAACGGCGCGCCGATGGTGACGGAGGAGGACCTGAAAAGCCTGACGTCCCGGCTTTCGGCATATTCGGCGTACGCGTGGGATCACGAACGTAGAAACGGATTTATCACCGTCGGCGGCTGCCGCGTCGGGCTTTCGGGACGGATGGTCCGCGCGGACGGAAACGTGCTCGGCTTTTCCACGGTCGCGGGCGTATGCATCCGCATCGTGCGGGAGGTCCGCGACTGCGCAAGACCGCTGCTTCCGCGGCTGTCGGATGGCGGAAGGCTTCTGTCAACGCTGCTCGTTTCGCCGCCGGGCTTCGGGAAAACGACGGTTCTGCGCGATCTGATCCGGATCGCGGCGGACGGGCTGCACGGCATCGACGCGTCGCGCGTAGGCGTTGCGGATGAGCGGTTCGAGCTGTCCGGCGACGCTTCGGGACAAAAGGCGTTCGATCTCGGTATGCGCACCGACGTGATCTCCGGCGTCTCAAAGTCCGACGCGGCGGTGCGGATCGTGTCCACACTGTCGCCGCAGATCCTTGCGATGGATGAGCTGAACGACGCGCGGGACGCGGAGGCGATCACGGATGCGCGGGGAAAGGGCGTGACGGTGCTTGCCACCGCGCACGGCGCGTCGACGGAGGATCTTCGCCTGCGCCCGGCGATCCGCACGCTTCTCTCGGAGCATGTGTTCCAAAGGATCGCGATCCTTCGCGGGATCGGAACGGGCGCGGACGTTTTCGATGCGGACGGCGAGCGCGTGGGCGGAGTGGACGCGTGAGAGAGCTCGGGCTTGCCATGCTGTTCGGGCTGTGCTGCGCGGTCGGGATGCGGCTCGGCGCGCAGAAGACGGCAAGGCTCAAAACCGTCCGTTCGCTGATCGACGGGCTTCGGCTGTTTCGCGAGCGCATCGGCGCGGGACAGGAGCGACTTTCCAAAATCGCGGCGGAGGACGGCGTACTGTTTGACTGCCTTCGAAGTTATCTCGACGCCTTGGAACGCGGACGGTCGGAGGCGGACGCCGCAAACGAAGCGATCGAATCGCTGAAAAGCAACAGCGCGGAGGCGACCGGCGTGCGCGCGTTTTTTTACGGGCTGTCCGAAACGTCGCGAAACGATCTTTTGCTCCGCGTTCAGGCGCTCGAATCGGCATTGGAACGGGCGGCGGAGGAGGCGGAGAGCGGCGCAAAGCAGGCGCGGGTGCTGCGGCTTTCCGGCGCGCTGGTCGGCGCGGGGTTGACGATTCTGTTACTGTAGGTGGGATATGGACATCAATCTGCTATTCAAGATCGCGGGGATCGGCATTCTGGTTGCCGTGATCGTACAGCTGCTTCGTCAGAACGGACGGGAGGAGCTTGCGACCGTCGCGGCGATCGCGGGGCTGGTCCTTGCGACGATGCTTGTGCTCTCCATGATCGCGTCGCTCCTTGAGACGGTGCAGCGGACCTTCTCCCTGTACTGAGATGGGCAGGCTGTTTTTGATTGCGCTGATCGGTTCCGCCGCGGCGATCGAGCTGCGGGCGGTCCGGCAGGAATACGCGATCCTGATCGGAAGCGCGACGGCGGCGATCCTGCTCGTCGAGATTGTCTTCCATCTCACGGGACTGTCCGAAGCGTTCCGGAGGATGCTGGACGAATACGGCGTTTCCTCGGAAGCGTTCGGCGTGGTCCTGAAGATCCTCGGGATCGCGTATCTTACGGATCTAGGCGTGAACATCGCAAGGGACGCGGGACAGCAGGCGATCGCAGGCGCGCTGGAAACCGGAGGCAGGGTGCTGATTCTGTCGTGCGCGCTGCCTGCCGCGATCACGCTGCTGGAGACCGGCGTGTCGCTGATCCGGGGGACGGCGCAATGAAGCGGCTTGCATTGTTTACGGTGATGCTGCTGACGCCGCTGCTGCTCTTTTCGGACTCGGACGAGGCGAGGGATGGGATCGACGCGCTGATCGGCACGGTCGATCTTTCGGAATGGGACGAATGGCTTTGCGAAACGGATTCCTATGACGGGATGCTGCCTTCGGAGTGGCTTCGGACGCTGTCGGGACTGAACGGGCTTCCGGCGGAGACGGTCACGCTCGGCGCGATCGGGGAGAAGCTCTTACCGACGGCAAAGAGCGCGGCGGGCAAAATGGCGCTTCTGATGGGACTTGCCGTGCTCGGCGCTGCGGTGCAGGGCGTTTCGACCGCCTCCTCGATCGGGGAGGCGGCGCGGACGGCGTTTCGTATCACGGCATCCGGAATCGTGCTCGTGCTCGTGCTTCGCGAGATCCGCACGGCGACCGATGCGATCGCGTCGATCGAACGCAGTGCGGAGGTGATCATGCCCGTGCTGACCGGATTTCTGATGCTCGGCGGGTTCGAGAACACGGCGGGACTGCTTCCGATTTCGCAGGCGCTGCTATCCGACGTTGTGCTTCGTGTGATTGGCGACGTCGCGGTGCCTGCGTCGGTGCTCGGCGGAGTGCTGCTGACGCTGGACACGGACGGCACGGGGCGGCTCTGCGCGATCGGAAGGCTTTTACAGCGCGCGGGAAAATGGACGCTCGGCGCAGTGTGCTCCCTGTTTATGCTGATCACGTCGATCCGCTCCGTCGCGGCGGTAAGCGCGGACGGATTGCTGCTGAAAACGACGCGGCTTGCGGCGGGCAGCATTCCGGCGGTCGGACAGCTGTTGTCGGAATCGGTCGATACGGCGCTGCAATGCCTGAAGCTCGTCAAAAACGCGCTCGGTCTGACCGGATGCATCGTGATCCTGTCGGTCGCGGCAAGACCGATCGTCTCGGTCGCGGTGTGCAGAGCGGCGGTCCGCGCGTCGTCGCTGCTGTCCGAGCCGCTTGCGGGAAAGCCCTATGCGGACCTCTTACGCGGCATGGGAGACACGCTGCAGCTTCTGCTGCTTTCGGAACTTGCGTCGGCGGCGATGCTGCTGTTTCTGATCGCGCCCGCGCTGCTCCCGTCGTGACGCCTATGGAACGGCTGATCCGCGCCTGCGTACTGCTCGGCGCTTACGGTCTGATCCTTGCAATGACGGAGTTTCTGCTGCCGGAGGCGGGCGTGAAACGAACGGCGAGGGCGGCGGTCGGACTGCTGTTTCTGAAACTGCTCGCCGAAGAGATGCTCGGCATATTCCGCTGAAGGGAGGACTATAATGCAAAAGAAGGACGGCGGCGCGGTCGCGGCATGGTGGAAGGCGCGCGTCAAAAAGAACCCCGGACTTGCGTACGGCATTTATGCGGCGATCGGTCTTGCCGCCGTTCTCTTCTACCTCCTCGGCAGCGGCGTTCAATGCCGGACGAATGCGGCGGAGGCGCCGAAGGAAAGCGCTTCCGAAGCGAGACAGGCGGGGGAGCGCGACGCGCTTGAGCAAAGGCTGATCGAGGTGCTGTCAAAGATCCGCGGAGCGGGCAGGGTGGATGTGCTGGTGACGTACGAGACGAACGGGGAGATCGTCACGGCTACCGTACGGCAGACCGATGAGGACGTGCGGGATGCAAGCGGAACGGCAGGAAACGAGACCTCGCGATCCATGCGCGAGGTCACCGAGCCCGCGACGGTGGAGACCGACAGCGGACATGTACCGATCGTGCTGTACGAAAAGGAGCCGGTCGTGCGGGGCGTGATCGTGGTGGCGGAGGGCGCGTCGGATTTTTCGGTCCGGCAGAAGCTCCAGTCCGCCGTGCATGCGGCGACCGGCATTCCGATCGAGCGGATCGAAGTGTTTGAAATGTCTTATGACGGATCATAAATACATCATGCAGGAGGGATCATATGAAAGAACTGATTCGACGCTACGGAAAATGGCTGAACAAACGCGTGCTGACGGCTGTCGGGCTTTGCCTGCTGCTCGCCGCGGCGGTGCTCACGAACATTCTGGTCAACAAGGGAAAGACGGACACGGCGGAGACCGGCGCGAACAGGACGGAATCGGTCACGCAGGTATCCGCGCAGAGCGGTTCTATGGACGCAAACTTCTTCGCGTCGTATCGTGAGGAGCGGGACAACGTTCGCACGCAGGAGCTTGCGTATCTCGACGCGATCGTTTCGCAGGGCGCGGACGCGGAGACGCTGTCCGATGCGCAGCAGCAGAAGCTGGAACTGGTGAACGCGATGGAAACGGAGCTGACGGTCGAAAACCTCGTCCGCGCAAAGGGCTTCGACGACGTGATCGTTTCGATCCACAAGGGAAACATCAACGTCGTGGTCGGTGCGGACGCGCTGAACGACGAGCAGGTCGCGCAGATTTTGGACATCGTACTGCGCGAGACGGGAAAGAGCGCGGAGAACGTCAAGATCAGCACGACGCTGTAAGCGCGAAATCTCTTTCATGGGTTTACTTTTTGGAAAATTGATGGTATACTGTCTCTATATATCGGGGATCCGAAAAAACACGGGAGGTGCTTTATGAGCGAATATAAGGATATTACCATCGAATCCGAAGAGAACGGCGGAAAAGTAGTTTTCGCAGAAGACGTCGTCGCAACGATCGCAACGCTGGCTGCCGCGGAGGTGGAAGGCGTATACGGAATGAGCGGTTCCGCGTTTGAAGGGATCGGCGAAAAGCTCGGCAAAAAGAATTATACCAAGGGCATCAAGGTCGAGGTCGGCTCCGTCGAGTGCGCGGTCGACATGAACATCATCGTGCGTTACGGCTTCCGCATTCAGGAGGTCTGCCACAACGTGCAGGAGTCCGTCAAGAACGCTATCGAGACGATGACGGGTCTCAAGGTCGTTCAGGTCAATATCGTCGTCAGCTCGATCGTTTTCGCAAAGGAAACGCCGGTCGAGCCGCCGAAGCCCGAAAACCGCGTCAAGTGATCCGTTGCCGAAGCATCAGCTTCGGTAACGCAAAGCGGACAAGCAGAGAACAAAGGAGCATTTCATGAAGCGAACAGTCGGGATCCTTTCCGGGATTCTTGCGTTTTTCGCGCTGGTATTCGGCGCCGTTCTGATCCTGATCGTGATCGGATGGCCGATCTCCGAGGCGCAGCTTGCGGCATTGGCGGCGCAGACGCACCGCATGCCCGGCGCGTTGATCCTTCTTCTTGTCGCCTTTGTGTGTATCGCGATCGGCATTGTGGTATTGTACGGTATGATAGGACGGCATCTGAATCGCAGAACGACGGCGCTGCTGGAAAAGAACGCGCTCGGCGAGACCGCCGTTTCGTTCTCCGCGCTGAAGGAGATCGCGGAGCGCACGGTGAAATCGCGCTGCGACGTCGGGTCCTGCAAAACGAAGGTGCATGCGCTCGGCAACAGCGTGCGCATCGATGTGCGCGTCGTGACGGCTCCGACGGTTTCCCTTCTGGAGCTGACGCATACGCTGCAGGACATGATCCGCGACGCGATCCTGACGCTTTGCGGAACGGAGGTCGCAGTTGTCGACGTGACCGTCGACCAGACGGAAGCGCCGTCGAAAAGAGCTTAACCGAACGGAACGGAGGTTGGAGGTTCCATGAAAGAGTTTTTCCAGAATCATAAGTGGGCGGTCATGCTCAGCATCCTTGCCCTGATCATCGTGCTGCTGATCTATTTGATCGGCTGGTGGACGCTGCTTGCCGCCGTTTTTGTGGCGATCGCGATCTTCTTCGGACGCCTGATCGATCGCGGCGGTCTCGAAGCCGTCAAGGATTTCTTCCGCAGCCTGTTCAGGGGGAAGCGCGCATGAGCCATACGCTGTCAAGAGAAATCGCGATGAAGCGGCTCTATGCCGAGACGGTCGGCGGCGTCGACACCGTGGAGGACGCGCTCGAGCAGTCCGAGCACGCGGCGCTGTCGGACGAGGACGCGCTCTTTTCCGATCACCTGTATGAGGGCGTTTCGGCGCATCTGTCCGAGATCGACGCAGAGATCGAGTCGCACGCAAAGGACTGGTCGATCGGGAGGATCGCGAAGGTCGATCTTTCGATCCTGCGCGTCGCCGTCTACGAGCTTCTTTACGAACGCAATATTCCGGTCGGCGCGACCGTGAACGAGGCGGTCGAGCTTGCAAAGGTCTTCGGCGGAGAAAAGTCCGCGGGCTTTATCAACGGCGTCCTCGGCGCCGTAGCAAAGGTGCATTGAGCATGCGGGATACGCTGAGTCTCGGGATCGACACGAGCTGTTATACAACGTCGGTCGCCTGTACGGATGGAAAGAGCATCGTCTTCCGAAAAGGGACGATGCTTTCCGTAGCTTTTGGAGATCGCGGGCTTCGTCAATCCGAGGGACTGTTTCAGCATGTGAAGCAGCTTTCGCCGCTTTTGATGGAACTCCTTTCGACCGTGGACAAAAGGCGGATCGCCTGCGTTGCGGTCAGCGCTTCGCCGACGGCAAAGGAGAACAGCTATATGCCTGTATTCCTTGCGGGTCTGCATCAGGCGGAAACGCTTGCCGCCGCGCTTGGCGTACCGCTGATCAGGACGGATCATCAGAGCGGACACATCCGCGCCGCGCTGTACGGAAACGAATCGCTGTTGGATCGCGAGCGCTTTTTCGCCGTGCATATCTCCGGCGGCACGACCGACCTGCTTCTGGTCGAGCCGAAAAAGGATGCGGCGTACCGGATCGAAACGGTCGGCACGTCGACGGACCTGCACGCGGGGCAGTTTGTCGATCGCGTGGGCGTGGCGCTGTCGCTGCCGTTTCCCGCGGGGAAGCACCTCGAAGCGCTTGCGGCGGAAGCGGTTGCTAAGGATGTGAAGCTTTCGAGCGCGGTGAAGGGCATGAACTGCTCGTTTTCCGGCGCGGAATCCGCGGCGCAGCGGCTGCTGCATACCGTTCCGGACGCGGAGCTTGCGTACGGCGTGTACGATTGTCTCGCGCGGACGCTGTCCAAAATGTTTACAAACGCCGTTGATGCGTACGGCGAGCTGCCGTTTCTCGTGTGCGGCGGCGTCGCGTCGTCAACGCTTTTACGAACGCTGCTTAAAAAGCGGTTTCACGGACGCCTGTATTTCGGAAGACCGGAGCTTTCGAGCGACAATGCGGTGGGCGTCGCGCTTCTTGGCGCAGATCGGAGCGAAGCATGGATGAATTGAAGCCTGTCTTTTCGGTACATGAGCTGACCGAATACGTCGATCTGCTGCTCGGATTCGATCCGAATCTCAAGGAGCTTGCCGTGGAGGGCGAGCTTGAGGGCGTCAAGCGGCATGCCTCCGGGCATTTGTATTTTACGTTAAAGGACGAGCTTGCGTCGGTCAACTGCGTGATGTTCCGCCAGTACGTGAACGGACTTCGGTTTCTGCCGAAGGATGGACAGCGCGTGCGGCTTGCTGGCAAGGCGACGCTGTATCAGCGCGACGGACGCTTTCAGCTGATGGCGACCGGACTGGTGCAGAAGGGAAACGGATCGCTGTTTGCCGCGTTTGCCGCATATAAAGAAAAACTTTTAAAGCTCGGCTGGTTCGACGAAGCCGCGAAAAAGCCGATCCCGTTTCTGCCCCGCGCGGTCGGGCTTGTAACGAGCGCAAGCGGCGCGGCGCGGCACGATGTGCAGACGGTGATCGGACGGCGCTTTCCTTCGATGCCGATCGTGTTCTACCCGACCGCCGTACAGGGCGAGGGCGCGGCACAGGAGATCGCGAACGCGATCGATCGCGCGGACGCCGAACAGCGTTGCGACGTGCTGATCGTCGGACGCGGCGGCGGGAGCATGGAGGACCTGTGGGCGTTCAACGAGCCGCCGGTCGCCGAAGCGATCCACCGCTGTTCGATCCCGGTGATCTCAGCGGTCGGACACGAGACCGACGTGTCCATCAGCGATTTTGTGGCGGACCTGCGCGCGGCGACGCCGTCGGCGGCAGCAGAACTTGCCGTGCCGGAATTTGACGCGCTGACGTCGTCACTGCACGCGGTGGGGAACCGCCTGTCGAACGCGCTGCAGAACGGGTTAAATCGCAAGCGCGACCGGCTGTCGGTGCTTTGGGGCGACGCGGCGAAGCTGCGCCTTGAACGCGCGTTGGAACAGCGAAGAGTCGCCTTGGACGATGCGCGAACGTCGATCGCAAGGAATTGCGAAAACGCGCTGCAAACGCAGCGGCACAGACTGGAGCGCGAAACGGAACGCCTCTTTGCGTACAGCCCGCAGCGCACCTTGGAACGCGGCTTTGCGTTGATCGCGAAGCCGGACGGAACGGTCGTTTCTTCCGCAAAACGGCTGGATATGAACGATGCGGTTTCGATCCGCTTTGCGGACGGAACGGCACAGGCGACGATTACCGGAAAGGAATCCGTATGAACGAACTGACTTTTGAACAGAAACAGGAACAGCTCGAGGCGATCGTTCAGAAGCTGGAGAGCGGCAACGTTCCGCTCGAGGAGATGATCCGCCTGTATGAGCAGGGCGAGGAGATCTACCGCGATTGCGCAAAGACGCTGGATGCGTACGAGAAGCGCCTCAGCGAGCTTGAAAAGGAGAACGCGTAATGGAATCCGTGGAACGCATCGAACAGGCGCTGACCGCGTATATGGATGCGGACAGCTCTGCACCGCTGTTGAACGAAAGCATGCGCTATAGCCTTTTAGACGGCGGCAAGCGCATCCGTCCGCGGCTGCTGCTGCTCGTGACGGAGCTTCTCGGCGGCAGGGAAGCGGACGCCATGCCGTTTGCCTGCGCGCTTGAAATGGTCCATTGCTATTCGCTGATCCACGACGATCTTCCGGCGATGGACGACGACGTGCTGCGCAGAGGCAAGCCGAGCAGTCATGTGAAATTCGGAGAGGGAAACGCGATCCTCGCGGGCGACGGGCTGCTGACAAAGGCGGGGCTTCTGCTGATGTCGCAGGACGGCTTTGACGGCGCGAAGCGTGCGATCTTCGAGGGCGCGTACGCCATGGTCAGCGGACAGAGCGACGATCTGAACCTTCAGGAACGCAGCGCCGAAACGCTCGAACGCATTCACCTGAACAAGACGGGCGCGCTGTTCCGCGCGGCGTGCGTTGCGGGCGCGTATCTTTCGGATCCGTCAAAGGCGGAAGCGATGCGTGCGTTCGGCGATACGCTCGGTCTGCTGTTCCAGATGACCGACGATCTTTTGGATGAAGCAAAGGATCGCGAAGAGGGCAAACTGACCTATGTGACCTTTTACGGACGCGAGGACACCAAGGCGTTTATCGACGACGCGGCAAAGCGCGCCGAATCGATCCTTGCGCCTTACGAGGGAGAAGCGGCGGACACGCTGCGCGCGCTGATTCTGAAACTGCGGAGTCGAACATACTGATATGAGTTATCCGATTCTGGATACGATCAACGGAATACAGGATTTGAAGGCACTGCGCGAGGATCAGCTTCCCGCGCTGTGTGATGAACTACGCGATTTTTTGGTCGAGCACGTTTCAAAGACGGGCGGGCATCTCGCGTCGAGCCTCGGCGCGGTCGATCTGATCGTGGCGATGCACTACGTGTTCGACAGCCCCAAGGACAAGCTGGTCTTCGACGTCGGGCATCAGTCGTACGCGCATAAGATTTTAACGGGACGCAGGGACGCGTTTGACACGCTGCGCAAGGAGGACGGGATCTCGGGCTTTCCGAAGTTCAGCGAGAGCGAGCACGATGTCTTCAATACGGGACACGCGAGCACCGCGATTTCCGCGGCGCTCGGGCTTGCGCGCGCCATGCGACTGAACGGCGACGATCACATGGCGGTCGCCTTGGTCGGCGACGGCGCCATGACGGGCGGACTGTCGTTTGAAGGGCTTGACGACGCGGGCAGGGACAAGCTGCCGCTTCTAATCATCTTAAACGACAATCAGATGTCGATTTCGGAAAACGTTGGCGGGCTCAAGGATTCGCTTACCTCGATGCGAACGAACCGCACCTATAACGCGTTCAAACGCTGGCTTACCGGCGTGTTGGAAACGAGCCGGTTCGGAAAGTTATTAAGCCGGCACATGGAGCATTTCAAAAACCGCGCGAAGCGGTTCTTTGCGCCCAATCTTCCATTTGAGGAATTCGGGATTCTGTATCTCGGTCCGATCGACGGACACGACGTCAGAAAGGTCGTGAAGTATCTTCGCCGCTGCAAGGAGCTGAACAAGCCGATGATCCTGCATGCGATCACCACAAAGGGGAAGGGTTATCCGTTCGCGGTCGAGAATCCGGAGAAGTTCCACGGGATCGCGCCGTTCGAGATCATGACCGGCAAGGTCAGTCCGGAGCGGCAGAAGACCTGCTCCGAGGTGTTCGGCGAGACGATGCTGCGGCTTGCGAAGGAGAACGAAAAGCTCGTCGCGATCACCGCGGCGATGCCGAGCGGGACGGGCTTGACGCCGTTTAAGGAGACGTATCCGAACCGCTTCTTCGACGTCGGGATCGCCGAAGCGCACGCGGTCACGATGGCGGCAGGGCTTGCGCGCGGCGGGATGCGCCCGGTCGTTGCGCTGTATTCGTCGTTTTTACAGCGCGCGTACGATTCGGTTCTGCACGACGTTTGTCTGCAAAATCTTCCGGTCGTGATCGCGGTCGACCGCGCCGGACTGGTGGGAGCGGACGGTGAAACGCATCAGGGCATCTTCGATCCGGCGTTCCTTTCCACCATGCCGAACCTCGTTGTGTACGCCCCGTCGTCGCAGGCGGAGCTTGCCGCGATGCTGGAGATGGCGGTCTCGAGAAAGGAACCGAGCGTCGTTCGCTATCCGAGAGGATCGCTGCCCGACGTACCGATGAAGAATAAGCTGTATTTTCGGGAGTGGGAGATCGCGGAGCCGCTGCAGGACGTGGTGATCGTCGCGCACGGAACGCTGCTGCCGCTTGCGCGATGGGTTGCAAAGAAGAACGGCGCGGGACTTGTGAACGCGCGGTTTTTGCAGCCGCTCGACGAGGAGATTGTCGCGTATTTCAAGGAGAATCATACAAAGCTGTTGGTATTGGAAGAGAACACCGTATCGCTCGGCGAGAAGCTTGCGCTTGCCGCAAACCCGTGCCGCGTCCGTTCCGTCGCGCTGCCGACGGAGCCGATCGCGCAGGCTTCGGTCGCAAGACAGCGCGAGAAGTACGGCTTCAATGAGGAAACGATCACAAAGGCGCTGATGGCGTTAACGGAGGAAGCATGACAAAGGTTCGTTTGGACGTCGAAATGGTCACGAGAGGACTTTGCCCCTCGCGCGAGAAAGCGCGCGCTTTGATCCTTGCGGGGGAGGTCCGCGTGAACGGCACGCGTGCCGACAAGGCGGGACAGGAGATCCCCTCTGACGCGGAGATCACCGTAGTCGAGGACGCGATCCCGTTCGTCAGCCGCGGCGGACTGAAGCTCGACAAGGCGATCAAGGTATTTCCGATCGACCTTCATGATCGAGTGTGCGCGGACATCGGCGCGTCCACGGGCGGGTTTACCGACGTCATGCTGAAAAACGGCGCGAGCCATGTCTACGCGATCGACGTGGGGTACGGACAGCTCGACTGGTCTCTGCGTAACGATCCGCGCGTCACCGTGATGGAACGCACCAACGCAAGGTTTATGACGCCGGATTGGTTCCCGACGCCGATCACGTTTGCTTCCATCGACGTCTCGTTTATCTCGCTCCGGCTGATCCTGCCGCCGCTGTTCGAAAGCCTTTCGGAGAGCGGAGAGGTCGTGGCGCTGATCAAGCCGCAGTTTGAGGCGGGACGTTCCGAGATCGGAAAAAACGGCGTCGTGCGCGATCCCGCCGTCCATGAGCGCGTGATCCGCGAGACGGTCTCGTTTGCTTCCGAAGCCGGTTTTGACGTCTCGGGGCTCTCATTTTCGCCGATCACCGGGCCGAAGGGCAATATAGAGTTCCTTTTATACATGCGCAAAGGCGGTCCCAAAAACGACGCATCCCTGCATAAAATTTCGGAATCGATCCCGGAAGTGGTGAAAAATGCCCATCTTTTGGGAAAAAACAGTTAAAGTTTATTCATAAATTTCTTGCCATTTTTGATTTTCGCCTGTATAATGTATCCGTAATATTCACAGGTAGGAGGTTGCATTATGCACCTTGTTTTTGCGGCGCACGCCCCAAAAGCATCGGTCGCGGCTACCTGCCGACGTATGATGACGATCGCCGGGAACGAAGGGTTCACATGCTCGCTGTTCGACGGCGAAGAAACTTTGAAGGATCCGGATCATTCCGTAATGATCGCCGTCGGCGGAGACGGAAACTTCATCCGTACCGCGCATGCGGCGTGCAGACTGCAGGTCCCGCTGTTCGGCGTGAACTGCGGACGCGTAGGCTTTTTGACCGAGTGGACGGAGGATCGCTTTCCGGAAGCGCTTTCGCTTTTACGGACGCAATCGTATGCGATCGAGGAGCGCGCAATGCTCTCGGTCAGCGTGAACGGGGAACCGGCGCGCAGCTGCTTCAACGATCTGCTCGTCTATAAAAGCTCGTTCTCCGGTGTCACCGAGCTCACGCTGGAGATCAACGGACAGCAGATGGGGAACCTGTTCGGCGATGGGATCGTCGTCGCGACGTCGATCGGCTCGACCGGATATTCGCTTTCGGCGGGCGGACCGATCCTTGCGGACGGGCTCGATGCGCTTGTGGTCACGCCGATCTGCGCGCATACGCTGCATTTTCGTCCGACGGTCTGCTCCCTGGATTCGACCGTTGCGATCCGGATGGAGGGAAAGGGGTATCTGGCTGCGGACGGCGATCGCTTCGCAATGGTATCGCGCGGCGACCGTATCACCGTCACAAGGTCGGCAAGCGTCGTCAAACTGATGACGTTCCAAAAGAGAAATTTGTTCCGTTTGATTTCGGAAAAACTGATTTAATGTTGAGGTAATGGAGTTATGAAACCGAAAAGACACGCAATGATCCTGAAGCTGATCGCTGCCGAAAACATCGAGACCCAGGAGGAGCTCGCGTCGCTTCTGAGCGCGCAGGGCTTTACCGTGACGCAGGCGACCGTCTCCCGCGATATCAAGGAGCTTCGCCTCATTAAGGTGCTCACCGGCGAGGGTCGGTATAAATATGCAACCGTCGAAAAGGCGGAATCCGATCTGCAGGAGCGGTTCATCCGCCTGTTCGGAAACTGCGTCGTTTCGATCACGTCCGCGGGGAATCTGATCGTCGTGAAGACGATGGCGGGCAGCGCTGCCGTCGCGGCGGAAGCGATCGACTCGATGAAGTGGCCCGAGATCGCGGGGTCGATCGCGGGCGACAACACCGTATTTGTCGCGGTGCGCGAAGGAAAGAACGTTTCCGATATTATTAAGAAGTTCCAGAAGATGATGAAATAACGGAGGGCGTAGTGCTCACTCGTTTACATGTTCAGAATATTGCTTTGATAGATAAGTCCGACATTGCTTTCGATGCGGGCTTTTCTGTATTGACAGGCGAAACCGGCGCGGGCAAATCCATCCTCATCGAGTCGGTCAGCTTCGTGCTCGGCGAGCGCGCAAGCCGCGAGAGTATCCGCACCGGCGCGGACAAGGCGTCCGTCGAGGCGACGTTTCTGCTCGCACCCGATTCGCCGGTGAAGCGCCGTCTTGAGGAGACCGGCTTTGAACCGAGCGACGAACTGGTGCTGTACCGCGAGCTTTCGACGAGCGGACGAAACGTCTGCCGCGTGAACGGCACGCTGGTGCAGACGGCGGATCTGAAATCGATCGGGGATATTCTTGTCGACCTGCACGGTCAGCACGCGCATCAGTCGCTGCTGAACCCGGAAACGCATCTTGAACTGATCGACGCGTACGCAAAGAGCGACGCCGACGGGCTGAAAACCGAGACGGAACGGGCACGGCAGGAAGCGATCAAGGCGGAGCACGATCTGACCGTTTTGAAGAACGGCATCCGCGAGCGCGAGCGCCGCATCGATACGCTTGGGTATCAGCTTAAAGAGATCGACGCCGTTTCTCCCGTCGAGGGAGAGGAGGAGCAACTGGAAGCGGACCGCCTGCGTATGCGCAATGCGGAGGAGATCGTCGACGGGCTGAACGCCGCATACGACGCGCTGTTCCGCGACGGCGGCGTGCTGTCTGCGCTGACTGACGCAAGGGACGCGCTGAATCGGATCGGCGAATACGATGAAGCATATCGGAAGCTTTCGGAGCGTACCGACGATGCGTATTATTCCTTGGAGGACGTCGCTTACGAGCTCAGAGACAGCCGCGACGCGTTCCGCTTCGATCCCATGCTGCTCGAGCAGACGGAGAGCCGCCTTGCCGCGCTGCAGGGGCTGAAGCGCAAATACGGCGCGACGGTCGCCGAGATCCTCGCGTATCGCGAGAAGATCGAGAACGAATGGAAGCTGCTGGCTGACGGCGAGAATCAGATCGACGCATTGGAGCGCGCGTATCACGACGCGGTAAAGCGCTTCGGCACGCTTGCGAAAAAGCTGTCCGAGCGCAGGAAAGCCGCGTCCGAGAAGCTGATGCGTGAGACGGTCGCGGAGCTGAACGACATGGGCATGCCGCACGCGTCGATGAAAACGGAGTTTACCGCGATCCCTGCGGAACAGCTTTCGGAAACGGGGATCGATTCCGTGTCGTTCCTGTTGTCCGCAAACCGCGGCGAGCCTCTAAAGCCGCTGATCAAGGTCGCAAGCGGCGGCGAAATGTCCCGCATTATGCTCGCAATGAAGGCTGCGCTGTCCGACGCGGACCGGATCGAAACGCTGATCTTCGACGAGATCGACACCGGCATCTCCGGCATGGTCGCTAACGCCGTCGCCAAGAAGATGCGTGCGCTCGGCGAAAAGCATCAGGTGCTTTGCGTCACGCATCTGCCGCAGATCGCCGCCTGCGCTGACGCGCAGTACGTCGCCTATAAGTTCTCCGACGCCGAAAAGACGCACAGCGTCACGCGCAGGCTGACCGAGGGCGAGCGCCCGAAGGAGATTGCGCGGATCATGGGCAGCGACGAGAACGACGCCGCCGCAATGGAGCACGCAAAGCGCCTTCTGGAAACCGCCGCAAAGCAGTAAAACATACGGGCAGAAAGACCTCTTAGGAGGTCTTTTTTGTATGCTTTTTCGAAAATGAAGCACCATAGCACAAAAGGAGTGAAAAGATGAAACGGATTCTTCGTGCCGTGACCGCGGTTGCGGCGTTTCTTTTGTTGGGATGGTATGCGCTGCCGCAGGTCTATACAGCGCTGCATTTGCCGGATCGCGTATTCTCGGAGCCAGCGGTCTCTGCGCCGATGCTCTCGATGCGTCAAAGCGATGCGGCGCCGGTGCGCGGCTCGGACGATGAGCGCCTGCACCGCGCGGCAAGCGGGTCCGCGTCGGTCTCGCTGTTCGGCGTTCTGCCGCTCAAAACCGTTTCGGTGTCGGCGCATACAAAAACGGTTATGCTCGGCGGCGAAGCGGTCGGCGTCGTGCTGAAAACCGAGGGCGTACAGATCGTGGGCTTCGAGCGGGTCGAAACAGCGTGGGGCAGCGTCAGCCCCGCCGTGAGCGCAGGTCTACGGGAGGGCGACATGATTTGCGCGCTGAACGGACAGGCGGTCTCCGATTCCGACTCATTCGCCGCGCTCTGTGCTAAGTCGGACGGAACGTGCGTGCTGTCGTGCCTAAGGGACGGGGAACCGTTTACGGCGTCCGTCGACCTTGCGATTGATCGGAACGGCGAGAAGCGAATCGGCGCGTGGGTGCGCGACAGCACGTCCGGGATCGGAACGCTGTCGTTTTACGATCCGAGCTCGCGCGTTTATGCGGCGCTCGGACACGGCGTAACGGACGTCGATACGCAAAAGCTGATCGCGCCGGCGAAGGGCTTTCTGACGGAAGCCGAGATCCTTCGCATCCGAAAGGGCGATCATGAGACGGCGGGGGAGCTCGTCGGGCATTTTTCGGTGAACGCGAAGGACGCTGTCGCCACGGTCGACCGCAATACCGAGCTCGGCATTTCCGGCACGCTCGGCGCATTTTCGGACGGGCAGGGGCGAACGGTCGAGATCGCGCCGGGCGACGCCGCGCACAGAGGCGAAGCATACATTGTTTCGACGGTCGACGGCGAGACGAGGGCGTACGCCGTGCAGGTGATCCGCGTGGACGTGCAGTCCTCGCCGCAGACGCAGGGCATGATGATCGAGATCACGGATCCCGCGCTGCTTGAAAAGACCGGCGGCATCGTGCAGGGCATGAGTGGAAGTCCGCTTCTGCAGGACGGGCGACTCATCGGCGTCGTCACGCATGTGTTCTTGAGCCACCCGACGCGCGGTTACTGCCTGTACGCGGAGTGGATGGCGGACGCGCTTCTTTGACTGTTCACAATTTCACCGAGGGCGGTTACAGAATCCGGTAGACATTGCCGACCTTTTTCGGGAGAATACGGTCGAAAAGGAGAGGGACATGCGAATTCTGCTGCTGACCGCCGACAAGATCATCACACACACCTTTTTGACCGCTTCGGAACGGATCGGCGATACGGAGCTTGTTCCGCTGACGCGGACGGAGCAGGCGTTGGAACGGCTGTTTCGCGAGCCGTTTGACGCGCTGATTACGGATCAATTCGGTATTCTGCATCCGCGCTTTTTTGAGCGTCCGATCCTGTGGCCCGAGCTGATCTTTCTTCTGCTCGGGAAATCCGGGATCCGTCTGCTGCCGAAAGCCGTGACGCACTGCTTTTCGTCCTCCGACGATCCGGAAGCGATCCTGCGCGCAGTCCGCTCCTTTTCCGGAGGACGGATGCGAAGGAACGATACGGACCTGACGGTATCGAGGCTTTTACAGCGGCTCGGTACGCCGGTCTCCCTGAACGGATTCGACTATCTCAGGGACGCGATCCTGTTGATCCTTTCGCATAACTGCATCACGGACGTTCGTCTGCTTGCCGATATCTACGGGGTGATTGCCGCGGTATACGGCGTCCGCATGAGCGCTGTCGAGCATGCCATGCGACAGGCGATCGACGCGGCGTGGGGACGCGGCGACGCGCAGACGATCGACTCATTTTTCGGCGATACGGTACATTCGGAACGCGCCGCACCGTCCAATGCGGCGTTTCTGTTTCGGATCGCGGATCAAATACAAGTCGGATTAAGGGGGAGAACACATGTCGATTGAAGAAATGGAACAAATGGAAGAGGAACTTCGCGCGATCTATCCGGACGAGGACTCGCTGCTGAACGGGACGATCAACACGATCATGCTTACGCTCGGCGTTCCGGCAAAACTCTTGGGGTATCGGTACATCTTTCTTGCCGTACGGTTCATCCGGACCAGACCGCCGCAGCTCCGTTCCACAACGAAAAAAGAACTGTATCCGTATCTTGCCGAAGTCTCCGGCTCGACGAAGCCCATGATCGAGCGGACGATGCGCTATGCGATCGCGCAGGCGTGGCGGCGTGCGGATCCGGATATTCTGTATTCCTATCTCGGTCTTCGCGGAAAGAACCTCAAGGATCCGCCCACAAACATCGAGTACGTGTATCTGATCGCGGAACGTGTGCGTCTGATCATCGGCGATCCTTTGTGGGAGGAGCATTATCAGCGGGTCATGGCGGGACTTCGAAACCGGTATGCTTGGTTAAATTGATTGACGAAACGGGTACGAATATGCTAAACTGATTACAAATCAAGCATACGAGGTACAGTTATGAAAAAAAGAGCAATCCTGATCGTTCTCGACAGCGCGGGGATCGGGTATCTGCCGGACGCTGCGGACTTCGGCGACGTAGGGGCAAACACCATTTGCAACATTTATGAGAAGCGCGGACGTCTCGACGTTCCGAACATGCTGAGACTGGGTCTTTCGCACATCGACGGCTGCCGTCTTCCGAAGGCGGACGGCGAGCTGATCGGAAGCTACTGTAAGTGCGCGGAGCAAACGCACGCAAAGGACACGACCTGCGGACATTGGGAGATGGCGGGTCTCGCGCTCGACGAGCCGTTCAAGACCTATCCGAACGGATTCCCGAAGGCGTTCATGGACGCGTTCGAACAGCGCATCGGCAGAGGCACGCTCGGCAATATCGTCGCGAGCGGCACGCAGATCATTCAGGAGCTCGGTGACGAGCATGTGCGCACCGGCAAGCCGATCGTCTACACCAGCGCGGACAGCGTGTTCCAGATCGCGGCGCACGAGGAGGTCATTCCGCTTCCGGAACTATACCGCATCTGCGAGATCGCGCGCGAAATGCTGACCGGCGAATATTTGGTCGGTCGCGTGATCGCAAGACCGTTCCTCGGCAGCAGCGGCGCGTATAACCGTACCGAAAACCGCAAGGACTACGCGGTCGAACCGTTCAAGGCTACGATCCTCGACGCGCTTGCCGGTAAGGGCATGGACGTCGTGGGCATCGGCAAGATCGAGGATATTTTCTGCCACAGAGGCATCACGACCGTCGATCACACCAAGAACAATCCGGACGGCATCAAGGCGACGCAGCGGTTCTTGGACGAAGGGACAGGGGATTTCATCTTTACGAACCTTGTCGACACCGATATGCTTTACGGTCACCGCAACGACTGGGAGGGCTACGGGAAAGCGCTCGAATATTTCGACGCGCATCTGCCCGAGATGTACCTTTCCATGCGAGAGGGCGACATTCTGATGATCACGGCGGACCACGGCTGCGATCCGACGTTCCCCGGAACGGATCACACGCGCGAATACATTCCGCTTCTGATCTGCGGTCAACACATCAAGCACGGCGTAAACCTCGGCATTCGCAGACAGTTTTCCGACATCGGCGCGACGGTCTATGAATATCTGACCGGCGAGACGTGGCGTGAGGGCGAATCATTCTTAAAGGATATCTGGGAGGACTGACATGGAAAACATCATGAACATCATCAACAATGCGGCTGCACTGCTGAAGGAACAGGGCGCGGACAAGGCGAAAATCGGTCTGATCCTCGGAAGCGGGCTCGGCGATTACGCGGAAACGCTGGAGAACAAACGGTTCGTGAACTACGCGGACATCGAGGGCTATCCGGTATCCGGCGTCATCGGACACAAGAACCGGTTCGTCATCGGCGAGAAATACGGCAAGACCGTCATCGCGATGCAGGGCAGGTTCCACTACTACGAGGGATATCCGCAGTGGATGCTTTCGCTCGGCGTGCGCACGATGAAGAAGCTCGGCGTTGAAAAGCTGCTGGTCACGAATGCGGCGGGCGGCGTGAACATGAACTTCCACGCGGGCGATCTGATGCTGATCACCGACCACATCAACCTGTCCGGCAGCAATCCGCTGATCGGAAAGAATCTGGACGAGTTCGGACCGCGCTTCCCGGATCAGAGCAACGTGTACGACAAGGACCTTCGTGCAAAGATGGTCGAGCTGTCGATCCGCAAGGGCATTCCGATGCAGGAGGGCGTGTACCTCATGATGTCCGGTCCGTGCTACGAGACGCCTGCGGAGATTCGCATGGCACGTGTGATCGGCGCGGACGCGGTCGGCATGTCGACGATCCCGGAGACCATGTGCGCGGCGCACTGCGGCATGAAGGTCATGGGCATCAGCCTGATCACCAACATGGCGGCGGGCGTGCTCGATCAGCCGCTTTCCCATGCGGAAGTGACCGAGACCGCGGCGCTTGCCACCGAGAAGTTCACCAAGCTCGTCGATCTGATCCTCAAAGAGATCTTCTGAGAATTTGATACATTCAAAAAACGGCTGTCGCATAAGCGGCAGCCGTTTTGTATGGTGCGATTATTTCTTTTCGGTCTGTTCCGGTTCTTCGTCGTCGAAGTTGAATGCGCTCGACGGCATCGACGGACCGTGTACCTGTTCTTCTCTTGCCTTCTGCAGCTTTTCCTTATCGGTAAACTTGCGCGTGACGATGAACAGCACGACAAGCGCCGCAACGGCGAGACCGAGGAAGACGTAGTTTAAGATCTGCAGCACGGTCGGGTCCGTGATCTCATAGAGCTTGGAGATAAACGAACCGTCGTTCGCGTCGGAACGGACATTGCCGGGGCTGGACACCCAAACGGAGTGTCCTTTTTCGAGATCCGCTTCGGTCATCGGATAGACGGGTTCGCCCGCGTCGTCGATGAGATCGGTCTGCTCATAATACTTCGAGTAGTCCACGGAACCGCCCATGCAGCTCATCATGCCGCCGCTGGAGAGAGGGAACTTTTCCCGATCCTCGGAGTAGGCGTTGTAAGCCTTGTTGATGAACGCCGAGATCTCCTCGATCTCCATCTTTTGATTGTCGACGGAGTACGGACCGTAGGTAATCTCCTGACCTGTGGATGCAGACCCGAGACAGGACATGCCGCCCGACGCCGCTGCGGTCGTCGTGTAGGTCAGTTCGCCGTCCTCGAGCAGATCGGCGAAGGTCGTCTTATACGCATCGGTGACGCGATAATACGTGAGCTTGCCGGAATACAGGGCGGTCTGAACGCCGCTCGTCAGCGCCGTGATCAGCATGATGACGGCAAGCGCGATATAGATCAGCCGAAGAGCTTTCTTTGCCTTCGGGATCGATTCGTCCTTGAAGTTCTCCATGGAGAAAAGTCTTCCGCTGCCCTTGATTGCGCCGACCAGAACATAGATGCCCGCTGCGAGCAGAAAGATCGGTAATAAGAATCCCATTTGTGTTCTCCTTTATGATGGTTTCGATGATTACAGTTTCTTGAGCTTTGCACCCTCGCGGGTATCCTCGACGGCAAAGCCCATCGCCTTGAGCTCGTCGCGGATCGCATCCGCTTTCGCCCAATCCTTCGCCTTTTTCGCTTCCTTACGCGCCTCCAAAAGTGCAAGCGCTTCCTCGGGGAAGTCCTCCTTGCGTTCCTTCACGACCAGCCCCAGAACGCCGTTCAGCTCCGCATAGCGCGCCTTGACCGCTTCGATCGCCGCCTTGGTGTGCGCGTCGGTCGCGAAGATGTTGATCCACCGCGCGAAATCGAACAGCACGCCCAAGGCGTCCGCGGTGTTGAGATCGTCGTCCATCGCCTCGCAGAAGCGATCCCGGAATTCGTCAAGCTTTGCCGCGACGTCGGAATCGTCAACCGTTTCGTCGACCGCGGTATCAAAGAGCCGGTCGCGCGCGGTGTAAAGACGGTTCAGAGAGGTCACGGTCTGTTCCATCAGCTCGCGGGAGAAGTTGACCGGGTTGCGGTAGTTTGCCGTGAGCAGGAACATGCGGACCGCTTCAAGGTCGTATTCCTTTGCGATATCGCGGACGGTGAAGAAGTTGCCGAGGGACTTACTCATCTTCTGGTTGTCGATATTGATGTAGCCGTTGTGCATCCAGTAACGCGCAAAGGGATGCCCCGTCGCGCCTTCGCTCTGCGCGATCTCGTTCTCGTGGTGCGGGAAGATCAGGTCCATGCCGCCGCCGTGGATGTCGAAGGTCTCGCCGAGATACTTCATGCTCATGGCGGAGCACTCGATGTGCCAGCCGGGACGACCCTTGCCCCACGGGGAAGGCCAGCTCGGCTCGCCGGGCTTTTCGCTCTTCCAGAGCGCGAAGTCCAGCGGATCGCGCTTCTGCTCGGTGGGGGAGATGCGCGCGCCGTTTTCCATGTCGTCGATGTCCTGTCCCTTCAGCTTGCCGTAGCCGGGATAGCTGCGTACGGAGAAATACACGTCGCCGTTTTCCGTTGCATAGGCGTGACCCTTTTCGATCAGCTTTTTCACGAGCTTGATGATCTCGCCGATGTGCTCGGTCGCGCGCGGATTGACCGTGGCACGCTCGATGCCGAGCGCGTCCGCGTCCTGATAGTATTCCTTGATAAAGCGGTCGCCGAGCTCCTTGACGGTCGTGCCTTCCTTGTTGGCGCGGTTGATCATCTTGTCGTCGATGTCGGTGAAGTTCTGCACGAACTTGACCTTATACCCGCGGTATTCAAGGTAGCGGCGCATCGTATCGAACACGACGAACGGACGCGCGTTGCCGATGTGGAAGAAGTCATAGACGGTCGGACCGCACACATACATTGAAATCTCGCCTTCCTTGAGCGGGATCAACGGCTCTTTCCGTCGGGTCATGGTATTGTAAATCTGCATATCGTCCTCCTGAACTGTGAAACCGCATAAGTCGATACGGTATTTCTAATCTATAATAAGAAAATTCACCCGTTTTGTCAATAAGGATTTGACGAACGCTTCTTTTTGTACTATAATAATCCATACAGTTTTTGTCGGAAGAAGGAAACCGGCATTTGATCTGAAAATCCATACACGGGAGGAATATACATGAAACGCTTTTTTGCAGCGCTGATCGCGGTTTTGCTGCTGCTTGCGATCCCGACCGTCGCGAACGCAGCGGCGGAAGAGGGCGAGATGCTGATCTCGTCGGATAAAGTCACGGGCGAGGTCGACAGCGTCGTGAAGGTCGATTTCTATCTCTACGCGAATCTTCCGGACGGAAGACTGCTTGATTCGCTCTCCGGAACGATGAAGTTCGATCCCGAATTTTTGACGCTCGGCGCGATCAATCAGGAGGATCCGGATCAGAATCTTGTCTCGCTGATGAAGGGCAAGGCGTCCAACTTCCAGTACAACATCAGCGAGAACGGCACGATGAACTTTGCGTTCATCGACGCGTTCGGCGTTGAGGGAAGCGGCTTCTGGTTTCAGGCGGAGTTCCGCATCGAAAAGGAAGGCGCAACGGATTTCGTTTTCAACGGGATCTCCTACACGGGCATTGACGATGCGTATTCCACGGTGTCCTATTATATCGAACCGCGCTCGGTCGGCGGCGTCTACACCGAAGGCGAAAGCGTACCGACCGATAATGCTGTTGAGGAGACCTTTGCGCCGCTGACGCCGGCAGTCGCGACGCCGGTCGTTACGACGCCCACGCCGAAGCCCAGCAACAGCGGTCAGCAGGTTCCGGTGACCTCGACGCTCCCGACGTTCTCCGCAAATCCGTCAGCGCCGAGCGGACTTGTGACCCCGCAGCCGGCGGTCACGTCGATGCCGATGACGACGCACGAAGCAGGCGCGTCCGCACCGACGGGAACCGAAACGGAAGCGCCTGCCGCAGAGACTGCGCCCGCAGAGGTCGTGGAGCCGACGGAAGAAGTCCCCGCGGAGGAGACGCCCGCTGCGCCTGTGGCTGAGGCCCCGGGCGATACGGCAGTGCCCGCGGAGATCACCCCCAACGATACGACCAAGACGGAGCCTGCAGCCGTTGAAGAAACCGGCAATTCCAACACGATCCTCATCATCGGCGTCATCATCGGCATCGTCGCGGTGATCGGTCTCGGCGCGCTCGCGATCGTTCTTGTGCTGAAACGCCGCAAGATGAACGAAGAAGACGAATAAACCAAAACTGTTTTGATTCGGAAAGCTCTCAATCTTGAGAGCTTTCTTGCGTTTTTAAAAGAAGTGTTGTATAATGACGAGGTTTGAGAAAGGGGGCGAGGGAATGCGTCGGATCACAACAAGGCACCTGACGTTTGCCGCAATGTTCACCGCGCTCGCGGTGGTTTTGTCCATCTATCCGTTTACGTTCTATTTGCCGGACAGCAGCAGGATCACCTTCCGTGAGATCCCGATCTATCTGTGCTCCTTTACGCTCGGACCCGTTTTCGGCGGGCTTTGCGCCTTTATCGCCGACCTGATCGGAACGTTCATCAGCAGCTCCGGGAACGCCTGGAACCCGCTGTTTGCGTTAAACGCCGTGCTCACCGGCGCGCTGCCGGGACTTCTGTTCCGCTTTGTGTTTAAGCGGCAGAACGGCGTGCTCTCAAAAGCACTTTCGATCATTCCCGTCAACATTCTCGTATCCCTGTTTTTAACGACGCTGTGGCTGCACGTGCTTCACTTTGACGGCGGCGTGCCGTTTTGGGCGCATCTGCTGCTGCGCATGCTTCTGGTCGCCGTGATGACGGCGGTGCAGATCCTTGCGGTCTCGGCGCTGTACCCGGTCGTTCTGAGGGGAATAGAAGGAGGAAAACAAGCATGACATACGAAGAAGCGATCGCCTATATCCACGGCATGTACTGGCGCGGGTCCAAGCTCGGACTGACCCGGGTCACGGAGCTTTGCCATCTTTTGGGCGATCCGCAGAACGGATTACGGTTTATCCACGTCGCAGGCACGAACGGGAAGGGCTCTACCTGCGCGATGCTTTCGAGAATCCTTTGCGCACAGGGCTATCGGACGGGTCTGTTCGTTTCGCCGTTTGTGGATCGGTTCAACGAACGCATTCAGCTGAACAATACGCCGATCCCGGACGACGATCTTGCCGAGATCGTCACGGAGATCGCGCCGACCGTCGACGCCATGGAGCATCCCGCGACCGAGTTTGAGGTCATCACCGCGGCGGCGTTTTTGTACTACGCGCGGGAAAAGTGCGACTATGTCGTACTCGAGGTCGGGCTCGGCGGCGAGCTGGATTCCACCAACATCATTCGCACGCCGCTGCTGTCGATCATCACCGCGATCGATTACGATCATATGCACATCCTCGGCAACACGATCGAGGAGATCGCCTCCGCAAAGGCTGGCATCATCAAGGACGGCGGCACGGTGCTGTTCTACGGTCAGCATGAGAACGCGCTTCCCGTGATAGAAGCCGCCTGTGAAAAGCATCACGCGAACCTGCATGTCGTGGACCGATCCACGCTTTCAGAGGGCAGCTACGATCTGCACGGGCAGACGTTCGATTACCGAAACTATCGGAACCTTAAACTCGGGCTTTTGGGCAAGTATCAGATGCGCAACGCCGCAACCGTCATCGACGCCGTCGAGCTCTTGCGCGCGCAGGGCGTGAAGATTTCCGACAAAGCGCTGTATAAAGGACTTTCCGAAACGGTCTGGCCCGCAAGGTTTGAACTGCTTCGCGAGGATCCGCCGTTCTTTGTCGACGGCGGGCATAATCCGCACGGCGTTCGCGGCACGGTGGAAACATACCAGCGGCTGTTCCCGAATCAAAAGGCAAAGATCATCATGGGCATGATGCGCGACAAGGACGTTTCGCAGTCGGTCGAGCTGCTGCTGCCGATCGCAAAGGAATTCTATACCGTAACGCCGAACAACGACCGCGCCATGCCGGGCGAAGAGCTGAAAGCGCTGATCGCGTCCTACGGCGCGACGGCGACGTCGTTTGCCTCCGTTGCGGATGCGGTCGACACCGCGATGCGCGGAAGTGAACCCGTGCTTGCGGTCGGGTCGCTGTATATGGCGGGCGAGGTGCATGAAGCGTTCCGCAAGGGAACGGAAAAGGAGTAAAACATGAAGCTGTTGGCGCTTGACATCGACGATACGCTGGTCGGCACGGGAAAGCTCCCGAGCGAGCGGCTCATTCGAGCGGTCCGTCTCGCAGAGGAAAACGGCGTTACGGTGATCCTGGCGACGGGACGCGGGTTCTTGGGAACAAAGCAGATCCGCGATTCACTGTCGCTGTATTCGCCCTTGATCCATTACGGCGGCGCCGTCGTCAGCGATGGAAGGACGGGGGAGCATCTATATGCAAACTATCTGCGTCCACAGGACGTCGTGACTGCGATCGCCGTTGCGGATACGTTCGGCTTTCATGCGCAGATCTATGAGGAGGACACCGTGATCTTCCGCGCGCCGAACGAGTTTACGGAGCGCTACACCGGCATTTTGAATCTTCCGTATATCGTCGATCCGAACCTTCTGTACCGTCCGCTCGACAACATTCCGAAGGTCCTGTATGCGGTCGACCCTTCGCGCGAGCAGGAACTGTATCGGGAGATCCGTTCGCTTTTGCCGAAGCATCTGTCCGTGCTATGCTCGAAGCCGGGCTTCATCGAGATCGGCTCCGTTTCTTCGACCAAGGGGACCGCGCTTGAAAAGGTTGCCGCGATGCTGAACATCCCGCGCGAGGAGGTCACGGCGATTGGCGACAACACGCTCGATCTCGACATGATCGAATGGGCGGGAACCGGCGTTTGCGTCGCGAACGCAAACCCGATCGTCAAGGAAAAGGCAGATCTGATCATCGGCGCCTGCGAGGACGAAGGCGTCGCCGCCTATCTTGAATCCTTGTTCGATCCTTCATAACGCATCACAATACTTACTTTGCGATATTTGCTTCGTGACACAGATAAAGGAGAAAAAAACGAAAATGAGTAAGTTTCATACAAAAAGACCGGTTGCGCTCTTGTGTATCGTGCTGATGACGATGCTGCTGCTCGGCTGCGGGCGGGAGTTTTCCTGGCAGGGCGATACGCTGACGGACGGAAATGCATCGTACCGCTATCTGGACAAGGGTTGGAGCTACAGCGGAACGTTCAAGATCCGGATCGGCGTAAAGAAAGGCGGAAACGCATTGTACGCGTCCGATGAAACCGAATGGATGATCAAGGAACAGAAAAGCCTGCTGCAGGATATGGATTATCGGCCACTGATCCGATCGGATATCGTGCTTCTCGATCCGGCTGACGAACACAATCGGATTCAGATCAATAACAGGTTTTTATCAGAAGCGGCGGCGACGCAGCTTCGTTCCTATAATATTGAAAATCACGGGAAACTGATCAAAAAGATCATGGGCGTGACGCCGACGTTCGTAGAAGTGATTCATCCGGAGATCGATGCACTTTACAGCTCTTTTGATGGAGGCTGCTTTGTGCTTCAGGAAAAGACGTTGTATCTTGGGCTGTACAAAGGGTCCTATGACGGCTTTTATGCGTATGAAACGATCCCGGAAGGGTCGGCGCTGTACCGTGAGGTTCTGGAAGTAATCAAGTGAAATTTATAAGTCCACGTGATCCGAGAACGGCGGCGTGAATGAACGTCCGACGCTGGACAGCTCCTGCGTGAAAACATTGGTAAATCCGAGCGAAATGCAGTATTCGACTGCGCTTTCGTATTCGCGCTTTGTCAGCGGGCGGTTTAGCGGCTTTACGGTGCATTCCGGGATCGGGGTAAACTGCGACATCAGCGAGATCGGGCAGTCGACGCCGAATCGATCTCTGATCGCATCAAGCACATTGCGCGTATCGAATACGCATCCGGGCAGAACGAGGTGCCGGATGCGGACGCCTCTCGCTGCGATCCCGTTTTCATCCGTCACCATCGGACCGACCTGCCGGATCATTTCCGCGATCGCTTCGATCGCCGTTTCAAAATAGTCGGAGGCGCGGGAGAATTTCAGCGACAGCCGCGCGTCGACATATTTGAGATCGGGAAGATAGATATCGACAAGCCCTTCGTACGCGCGGACCGTTTCGACCGATTCGTACGCGTTCGTGTTGTATACGACGGGGATGGACAGACCGGACGATTTTGCCGCGCGCAGCGCGGAAACGAGCGCGTCGCGGTGCGGCGTGGGCGTTACCAGATTGATATTGTGCGCGCTGAGCGCCTGAAGCTTTAACATCGTTTCGGTCAGCCGTTCGACGGAAAAGACCTCGCCAAGCGTTCCGTCCGTCAAAACCATGTTCTGACAGAAAATACATTTCAGATTGCAGCCGGAAAAGAAGATCGTCCCGCTGCCGCGCGTGCCGCTGATGCTCGGCTCCTCGTCATAATGCAGCGCCGCCCGCGCAACGCGGACAACGGAAGAACAGCCGCAGAATCCTGCCGCGGCTGTTCGGTCGATTTTACAGTTTCTCGGACAAATGCTGCATGCCATCAGTCGAATACGCGCCTCCCGCATACGAAGTTCCGATACCAGTAAGAGGAAAAGGAGCTCTGCACGACCTGTCCCTTGCTTGCGCTCGCGTGGATAAACTTGCTGCCGCCGATGTAGATCGCGGTATGGTTGACCTTTTCGCTCGTATCGCTCTTGAAGAACAAAAGATCGCCCTTCTTGAGATCGTCGACGGAATCGATGCGTTTCCAGCTGTTGTTGTTGGAATACGTGTACGCGTTCCGGCGGCTGACCTTGACGCCGCATTTATTGAGGCAGTAGTGGACCAGACCGGAACAGTCGAACGAATCGGGACCTTCGTCGCCGAGGATGTACGGGTCGCCGAGCTGGTTCTGCGCGCACTTGATCATGCCGCTGACGCTGTGGTCATAGGATGTGTTGTCCGTGCCGGGCTTCGTCGTCGGCTTCGGGGTTGCCGTGGGCTTCGGCGTCGCGGTCGGCTTCGGCGTTGCGGTCGGCTTCGGCGTCTTGGTAGGCTTGGGGGTTGCCGTAGGCTTCGGCGTCTTGGTCGGCTTCGGCGTTGCGGTCGGCTTCGGCGTCTTCGTGGGCTTCGGCGTTGCGGTCGGCTTCGGCGTCTTCGTCGGCTTCGGCGTCGGCGTCGTCTTGCCGGACGGCTTGGGCGTCGTCTTGCTCGTGGGCTTCGGTGTTGTTTTCGCCGTCGGTTTCGGCGTCGTCTTCGTTGTAGGCTTCGGCGTTGTCTTCGCCGTGGGCTTCGGCGTCGTTTTGTTCGTCGGCTTTGCGGTCGGCTTCGGCGTCGGCTTCGGCGTGGGCGACGGGGAAGGGGTCGGCGTTGCGACGGGGATCGCCTCGTCGGAATACAGAAGATCCCAATCGTCGCGGGTGATCTGCCCGTCGACCTCGATCTCGTTCTTCGCCTGGAACCGCATGACGGCTTCCTCGGTCAGCGGACCGTAATAGCCGGTGATGCGGTCGGTATAGTAGCCGAGATCGCGAAGCTGACGCTGTACGCTTCTTACGTCGGCGCCGCTGTCGTCGAGCTTGATCCGGTACTCCTGCGCGTCCTTCGAGAACAGAATCTCCTGCAGCCCCGCGGACGCTACGCCGGTTTGCTCCATGTCGGAAGCCCGTTGAAACAGGATGACGGCGTTTCTGGTGGATTCGTTGTACAGGGTGCCGGGTTCGTCCGCTTCCATGTAGCCGAGGTCCATCAGCTTTTGCTGCAGAGATGAAACGGATACATTGTCGTCGTTCAGCTGAAGAGTCGAATAATGCGAGATCGCAATGCGGTTATCGGTCGGCGCGGGCGTGAACAGGCTCGTCTCGGCGATCGCCATGGGCGAGGGGCTCGGCGTACTGCCGCGCAGGGAAACGGAGTCCTCGCGCGCGGTCAGGTATTCGGATTCGGTGTTGGCGGAGGGGAACGGCGAAAGCGAACGATCCCGGAGCAGCATCAAAAGACCGACGCCCATCAGCGCGGCGGCAGCGACCAATGCGATCACGACACGCAGCGCGACCGCCATCGGACGGCGTTTCTTTCCGGGAAGCAATTTGACTTCAGAATCCATCGTTCGACTCCTTTCCGCATTTATTATAGCATATCATATGTAACATAATCTTGAAATCTTTATAAAGATTTTAGAAACGCTGCAAAGAAATGCGCGGCGCAGCGCTTGTTCGGACCGTTGTACACATTGAATTGCACATCGAAATCTGCATTCCTATATTTCCAAAAGGAAAAAGATGTGCTATACTGAATCTGTATGTCATTACTGTATGTTGATCAATTAAAGAAATCATTCGCGGACCGCACGCTGTTCTCGGACGTATCCTTTGAGATCCGCCCGGGCGAGCGCGTCGGTCTGATCGGCGTGAACGGAAGCGGCAAAACGACGCTGATGCGCATTCTGATGGGCGCAGAGCCGTACGACGGGGGATCGTTCGGCATGCGGCAAGGAGCGAAGCTTTCGTACGTCGAGCAGATCCCGAAGCTTACCGCCGATACGGATCTGTATCATTTTACGCTTGAAGCGTACCGACCGCTGCTGGACCTTGAAGCGGAGGCGGCGCGTATTCAGAAAAAACTGGAAAAGGATCCTTCGGACCGCGATCGGCTGATCGCAAGGCAGGCGGTCGTTTTGGACACGCTTGCAAGGGAGGACGGCGCGACGTTTCGCGCGCTGACGCGTTCCGCTTTGATCGGGCTCGGCTTCTCCGAGGACGATCTGACCCGCTCCGTCATGTCCTTCTCCGGCGGACAGGTCAGCAAGGCGATGCTCGCGCGGGCGATCCTGTCCCGCGCCGACCTGCTGCTGCTCGACGAGCCGACGAACAATCTGGACGTTGCGGCGATCCGATGGCTGACGGAATTTTTGCGCCAATTCAAGGGTGCGGTGCTCGTCGTGTCCCACGACCGCGCGTTTTTGGACGATACGGTCACGCGGATGCTCGAGCTGCAGAGCGGGCGCGTCCGCGGCACGGACGGCAACTACTCACGCTATATGGAATTGAAGCTCGACGCGCGCGAGCTCGCACGAAAGACGTATCTCAAAAAGCAAAAGGAGATCCGCCGCATCGAGGGCATCATCGAACAGCAGAAACGCTGGAATCAGGCGCACAACTATGTGACGATCGCCTCGAAGCAAAAGCAGATCGACCGCATCAAGGCGGATATGGTCGAGCCGGAGCGCGACGAAAAGGCGATCGCGTTTCGCTTTCCGACGCCCGCGCCGACCGGAAACGAGGTATTCGTTCTGAACGACCTCGGCATGCGGTTCGGCGAGAATCGGGTCTTTTCGCATCTGAGCGGAATGATCCGCGCGGGGCAGTGCGTCTGTCTGATCGGCGCAAACGGCTGCGGGAAATCGACGCTTCTGAAGATCCTGACCGGTCAGGAACGGCAGACCGAGGGAACGTTTAAGATCGGCGCCGGCGTACGGATCGGATATTATGCGCAGAATACCTATGATCTGAACGACGCGAACACCGTGATCGAGGAGCTCGACCGCGCGTTTCCTCTGATCGAGCGCAACACGCTGCGCGGATATCTCGGCATGTTCCTGTTCCGAAACGACGAGATCGAAAAGCGCATCGGCTCTTTGTCAGGCGGAGAGAAGGCGAGGATCCGGCTTTTGAAGCTCGTGCTGTCCGGCGCGAACGTGCTGCTGTTGGACGAGCCGACCAACCATCTGGATATCGCATCCGCCGAGGTGCTTGAAAACGCGCTCGAGCGGTTCGAAGGGACGGTGCTGATCGTCACGCACGACCGGTACATGGTGAGACGGCTTGCCGACCGAACCGTGCTTCTGACGTCGGAAGGACTTGTGGAACCGCGCGACGAGAACGAGGACCTTTTTGAACGCATCGTGGAGCGCAGGGCGGAAAAGGTCAGGCCGCAGGCACGAACGGAACCCGACAACGCGTATCTGCGGAAGAAGGAGAACAAACAGCTTCGCGCGAAGGCGAAGCAGGAGATCTCCCGCATCGAGCGGCTGATCGGGGAGAACGAGGATGCAAAGCGCGAAGCGGAAACTGCGCTGATCGACGCGCAGACGACGAACGACTACCGGCGTATGCAGCAGCTGTACGAGACGATCTCCGCGCTTGAAACGGAGGAAACAGACCTTTACGACCGACTGGAACGCGCGGAAGCGGCGCTTTCCGACATTGAAACGGAGGAAGAAACATGATTTGGCATTACTTTCCGATCGGTATGCGGTTCCCCGTCGCGGACTTTTCCGAAGCCACGCGCCGCGCGTGCTGGCGCATCGCGCTCTCGGCGGCGTACGCGTCGGACGCGAGCGGCACGGGACTTTACGAGGCGTGCGAGTCCTTCGATCCGATCTCGCAAAGTCCGGTCTATACCTGTATCGTCTGCTATGTCGGCATCAAGCAGTCGCGTGCGGCGGGAAAGGCGATGCATGCGCTCGACCGCCTGATGGCAAGACTGTGCATCCATGAACCGCTTGTGCAGGCGAATTATCTCGAAGGCTTCGGACCCTATCCGATCCTTGCGGAGATCGACGCGCAGGGAAAGCTGATCCCAAACGAGCAGGGCGCGGCGTTTTTGCCGACCGAGCCGATCGAGCCGATGCAAAAGAACGACGGATGGACGCTTCTGATCGCGCCGGATTCCATGAAGGGCGTTTGCGACGCGGAGCGGTTGACGCGCGTGCTCGGCACGGCTGCGGCGGATCACGGTCTTCGCGTCAGAAGAATGCCGATCGCGGACGGTGGCGAGGGATCGGTACGCGCATTGATCGTGGGAACGCAGGGCAGGTATGAAACGGTGCGCTGCGAGGATCTGAACGGCGCCGTCGTGAATATGACGGTCGGCGTGATCCCGGGACCGATCGCCGTGATCGAAGCGGCGGACGCGGTCGGGTTCGCGAGACGAACCGAGCAGACGCCGCCGATCGAAAAGCGAACGACCTGTGGCGTCGGCATGCTGATCAAAAAGACGCTCGATCTCGGCTATCGGAAGATATGGATCGGGCTCGGCGGGTCGCTGACCTCCGATCTCGGGCTCGGCGCGCTTGCGGAGCTCGGCGTTCGGTTCCTTGACGCGGACGACGAATCGGTCGAACCGTGTCCGGAGAACCTTGAAAGGATCGCTGCTGTCGAGCGCGACGGATTGGATCCGCGCCTTGCGAATACCGAGCTTACACTGCTTTGCGACGTGAACGCGCCGCTGCTCGGCCGCGACGGTGCGCTCAACGTATTCGGACCGCAAAAGGGCGTGACGCCGGAGCAGATCACGGCGTGGGAAACGGCGTTCGAACGGCTCTCAAAGCGGCTCGGCGGCGATCCGAACGAACCCGGAAGCGGCGCGGCGGGCGGTCTCGGATTCGGCTTGAAGTCGATCGGCGGGACGCTGCGCTTTGGGTCGGACCTGATCCTCGATCGGATCGGGCTCACGTTTGCAATCCGGGAAGCGGACTTCGTCATCACCGGGGAGGGCAGCTTTGACGCGCAGAGCCGACAGTTTCGCAAGGCGCCTGCCGCCGTGCTGGAACGTCTGTCCGACGGCGACCGACCGGGATGCCTTCTGGTGGGCAAGCTCGGCGTCGATGAGGACGCGCTTTTAAAGGGACAGCCGAAGCTCAAGGGCGTCGTGAAATGCCCGATCGGCGAGGAACCGTATGATCTGACGCTTACGGACGCGTTTGAACGCGCGATCCTGCCGATGATCGGAAAAGACGTTGCCAACCGCTCCTGACCGTGATATAATATTCTATCTACTTTTAGGAGGAAAAACTGCATGCGAATGGTCGATTTGATCGAAAAGAAGGTAACCGGGGAAGCGCTTTCCGGCGAAGAGATCCGTTTCATCGTGAACGGGTTTACCGACGGCACGATTCCCGATTACCAGATGGCGGCGTTCCAAATGGCGGTCGTGTTCAACGGCATGACCGACCGCGAGACGGCAGACCTGACGATGGCGATGATGCACTCGGGCGAGGTCGTCGATCTTTCCGACCTGCGCGGCGTGAAGGTCGACAAGCATTCCACCGGCGGCGTCGGCGACACCACGACGCTCGTCATCGCACCGCTCGTTGCGGCGTGCGGCGGCACGGTCGCAAAGATGAGCGGCAGAGGGCTCGGGCACACGGGCGGCACGCTCGACAAGCTCGAATCCATCCCCGGCGTCTGCATCGAGCAGCCGATGGAGCGGTTCAAGGAGATCGTGAACGACATCGGCGTCGCGGTCATCGGGCAGACAGGCAACCTCGTTCCCGCCGATAAAAAGATGTACGCGCTGCGCGACGTCACCGCAACGGTCCGAAGCATTCCGCTGATCGCGTCGAGCATCATGTCGAAGAAGCTTGCCGCGGGCACGGACGCGATCGTGCTGGACGTCAAGACGGGCACAGGCGCGTTTATGCAGACGGTGGACGAGGCGGAAAAGCTTGCGCACCTGATGGTCTCGATCGGTAAGCTCGTGGGACGCGAATGCGTCGCCGTCATTACCGACATGAATCAGCCGCTCGGCCTTGCGGTCGGCAACGCGCTGGAGGTCCGCGAGGCGATCGAGCTGCTGTCCGGCAAGATCCCGGCGGGCGATCCGCTCTATGAGGTCTGCATGCTTTTAGGCGTTCATATGATGCGTCTTTCGAAGCTTGCCGAGACGGAGGTCGAAGCGCGCGAAAAGCTCGAATCCGCGCTGCATTCCGGCGCAGGTCTTTTGAAGCTTCAAAAGATGATCGAAGCGGAGGGCGGCGATCCGTCCTACATCAGCCTCGACCGCATCGACGAGCTGTGCAAGGTCAAGACGGTTCTGAACGTCTATCCGAAGCGCGCGGGCTATATCTCTTCGATGAACGCGGAGCGCATCGGAACGGCGGCGCAGATCCTCGGCGCGGGCCGCGCAACGAAGGAAGAAAGCATCGACCCGGCGGTCGGTCTCGTCATGAAGAAACGCCTCGGCGATTTTATCCGTGCGGACGAACCGCTCTGCGTGATGTATGTGAACGACGAATCCAAGCTCGACGCCGCGTTTGAGATGTTCCACAGCGCGTTTGCCTACTCCGACGCTAAGCCGGATTACCGCCCGATGGTCTATGACGTCGTTCGCGCGTAACCGATTATAAATCATTTTAACACGGTCCGAGACGGCGCATACGATCCCGTATGTGCCGTTTCGGGAAAGGGAAGCTATGGATCGTCTGCTTTTGGCAATCGACGGAAACAGCCTGCTGTTTCAGGCATATCATGCGTTTTTCAAAGCGAATCTGACCACGCGCGACGGATTTCCGACCGGCGCGCTGAAAGGCTTTTTTACAAAGCTCCTGGACCTTTTGAAACAGGAGCCGACCCATGTGCTTGTCGCGTTCGACGTGCATCAGCCTACGTTCCGACATGAGCGCTATGCGGAGTACAAGCTCGGACGCAAGGCGCCGGACGAGGACCTTGTAAAGCAGATGCCGGTCGTTCGCGAGCTTTTGAAGCGCATGGGGATCGCGGTCATCGAATGCCCGGGCTATGAAGGCGACGACATTCTCGGAACCTTCTCGCGCCGCGCGGACGCAGCGGGTATGGACACGCTGATCGTGACCGGCGACCGCGATTCGTTTCAGCTGATCACCGATCGCACAAAGATCTATTATACAAAGGACAATTCCATCATCGACGCCGCGGCGCTGAAGGAGAAGTACGGGCTCGAACCGGACCGGATGCGCGATCTGAAGGCGCTGATGGGCGACAGCTCGGACCATATTCCGGGCGTTGCGGGCGTCGGAGAAAAGACGGCGCTGAAGCTTCTGAACGAGTACGGCGATCTCGAAGGTGTGCTTTCACATGCGGGCGAGGTCAAGGGCAAGCTCGGCGAACGGCTTGTGAACGAAGCGGAGAACGCGCGGTTTTCCTATTGGCTCGGCACGATCGTGACCGACGCGCCGGTCAGCGAGACGCTCGACGACTGCGCGTTCTCGTTCGAATCGACCGGCGGAGCAAAGGAACGGCTGTACGAGCTTGAACTGAACAGCATCGCCGATAAGCTTCCCGGCGGAGAAGCGCCGAAGGCGGAGGAGAGCATCGCGCCCGTCGAGTCCGTTCCGATCACGGACGAGGCAGGCATGAAGGCGGCTTTGAAAACGCTGCGCTCCTGTAAAGAGATCGCGATCACCGCGTTCCCGTCGCTGGCGTTTGCCGGGAGCGCGGAACGCGCCTACGTTCTGACGGCGGGCGAAACGCTGTTTGACGCCTGCATGGATGAGAACGAAGCGTATCGGATGCTCGGCGCGTTTATCCTCGAAACCGATAAAACGGTCCTTGCCTTCGATGCGAAGACGATCTTCCACCGCTGCGGCTTTTCCGCAGACCGGCTTCCGAAGCTTGCGTTCGATGCGATGCTTTCGGATTATCTTTTACAGAGCAACCGCCCCGTCGAAAGCTACGAAGCGCTTTGCCGCGCGTGGTTGAAAACCGAGAAGGCGAATCCTGCGTATCTGTTCCTGCTCTGTCCGCGTATGGAAGCGGCGATCGAAGAGAACGGGCTTGCTTCGCTTGAACGGGACGTTGAGCTTCCGCTGCTTTCCGTGCTGTACGGCATGGAGCAGGTCGGATTCAGGACCGACGAACGCGTTCTCTCCGAGCTGCACACACGCTTTTCGGAAGCGGCGAACACGCTGGAAAGTCGTATTTACGACGCGGCAGGGGAGAGGTTCAACATTCTTTCCACAAAACAGCTCGGCAGGATCCTGTTTGAAAAGCTCGGACTTCCGTCCGGAAAAAAGACCAAGACGGGCTTTTCCACCGACGCCGATACGCTCGAAGCAATCGCGCCGCTGCATCCGATCGTGAACGACGTGCTTACCTATCGGTTTTTGACGAAGCTGGACAGCACGTTCGTCGAGGGGCTTTTAAAGCAGCGCGACGCCGAGGGACGCATCCATTCGCGGTTCATGCAGTGCGTGACGGCGACGGGACGCATCTCAAGCACGGAGCCGAATTTACAGAACATTCCGGTGCGCACGCCGGAGGGCAGGGAGATCCGAAAGGCGTTTATCCCGAGCGAGGGGAACCTGCTGGTCGGCGCGGACTATTCGCAGATCGAGCTGAGGCTCCTTGCGCACATCAGCGGCGACGAGGACTTTATCGCGGCGTTCAACAGCGGCGAGGACATCCACGCGCGTACCGCCGCGGAGGTCTTCCATATCCCGTCCGGCGCGGTTACGAGCGAACAGCGCAGCGCGGCGAAGGCGGTCAATTTCGGGATTGTCTACGGCATCTCCGATTTCGGGCTTGCGAAGAATTTGGGCGTGCCGGTCGCGACCGCGGCAAGCTATATCCGCCGCTATTTTGAACGCTATCCGAAGGTGCAGGAATACTTAAAGCGCAGCGTGGAAACGGCGAAGGAACGCGGCTATGCGGAAACGCTGTTCGAGCGCAAGCGCCCGCTGCCGGAGCTTTCGACAAGCAATTACAACGTCCGTCAGTTCGGCGAACGTGTCGCAATGAATATGCCGATCCAAGGGACGGCGGCGGACATCATCAAGATCGCCATGGTGCGCGTCGACCGGGCGCTGCGGGACGGAGGCTTCAAAGCAAGGCTCGTTCTGCAGATCCACGACGAACTGATCGTCGACACGCCGAAGGACGAGGTCGAGCGCGTGAAGACGCTGATGCAGGAGACGATGGAGGGCGTCGCGGCGCTTTCCGTGCGGCTCGTTGCGGAGGCAAAATGCGGAGAAAGCTGGTTCGAGACAAAGTGACGTACATCATCGGGATCACCGGAGGCATCGGCTCCGGAAAAAGCACGCTTGCGCAATGCTTCAAGGCGCACGGCGTCCCCGTGCTCAATGCGGACGCGATCTCAAGAAGCGCGCTCTTGCCGGGTGCGGCGTGCTTTGCGGACGTCGTATCGCTGCTCGGCGACGACATTGTACTTCCGGACGGAAGTGTGGACCGCGCATTGATCGCATCGCGCGTATTTTCGGACCCCGCGCTATTGGAGGGCTTGAACGGGATCGTTCATCCGTATGTACGGGAGGAGCTTTTGAAAAACAGCGAGCGCACCGACAGCCCGCTGATCGTGTGGGACGTGCCGCTGCTGTTTGAAAGCGGGCTGGACGCGTTCTGCGCCTGCACGGTATCGGTTTTGTGCGACGAGGAGATTCGCGTTGCACGGGCGGTATTGCGCGACGGCACGGACGGGGAGAAGGTACGCGCACGGATTCGGGCGCAGATTACGGACGTGGAGCGCGAACAGCGTTCGACCTATACGATCCGAAACGAGGGAACGGTCGAAGCGTTCATAAAGGAAGCGGACGCATTGATCGAACGGATACGGGAGGAGCTGCAATGAACGAAGCTGTCGAATCACAGCGAATGACCAAGAAACAAAAGACCGCGCTGATCGTGCTTTTGATGGTTGCGGTTTGTTTGGTGCTGACCGGCGTGCTGGTATTCTGGGTGCTGCCGTCAATGATGCGGTCGCGTTTTCAGCTGAAGCATCTGGACGAGATCAAGGCGTACAGCGAGGAATACAATCTTGAACCTTCGTTCGTTGCGGGCGTCATTTATACGGAGAGCAAGTTCCGCGAGAACGCGGAGAGCCGCGCAGGCGCAAGAGGACTGATGCAGATCATGCCGGAAACGGGCAGGGAGATTGCAGAAGCGCTCGGCGAGCCGTACGACGTCAACAACCTGTTCGATGCGGAAACTTCCATCCGATACGGATGCTACTATCTGCGGCAGCAGATGGACCGCTTCGATCAGAACAAGGCGGTCACGCTCGCGGCGTACAACGCCGGTCCGGGCAAGGCAGCGCTGTGGGTCTCCGAATACGGACTTGACGACAGCGGACGCATCCGCTATATTCCATATGAGGAAACGCGAAACTATGTCGATCGCGTGTTCCAGGCGCAGGAAAACTATGAGAGCCTCTATCCCGAGGCGTTTGCAGAAAGGACGGACGACTGAATGCTGATTATCTTGGTTGCGCTGATCGTGCTTGCGATCGATCAGGGCGTGAAGTATTGGATCATGTACGCGCATGTCGCGGGAACGCTGGGATATACCGGCTCGTGGTATGACGTGTCTGCGCTGCGCACGTTCCTTTCCGGAAGCGCGGTCGCGCAGCAGAACGCGATCCCGCAGAACGGAACGTTCATCGTTTTGAGCTTTACGCCAAACGACGCCGCACTGTGGGGACTTGGCAGCGGCACGCCGTGGGCTTCAAGGCTGCTGCTTGCGCTGACCGCGGTATTTATTTTTTTGCTGATCTTCTTTTCGATCCGCGCAAGCAAAAAGCTTCCGGCGCTCTCCCGCGTGATTGTGGGTCTGCTGATCGGCGGCTCGATCGGAAACCTCTTCGACCGCGTCGCGTTCGGATATGTGCGGGACATGATCTGCACAAAATTCATCGATTTTCCGGTGTTCAACATTGCGGACTCGGCGATCTGCATTGCGATCGCGCTGCTGCTGTTTGAGGCGTTCTTCCGGAAGCTGGGCGTGTTTGAATGCTTCGAGGACGAGTTCCGGTATCTGTTCCGCATGCCCACGCGCGAGGAAGCGGAGGCAAGGGAGAAGGAACGCAAAAAGAACAGGCTTTCCAGATTTGAAGAGCTGATCCCGGAGGAGGAAGAATCGGAGGAATCGGATGGAGACGGAAACGATCCTGCTGATCGCGGAGACGGAAGCGTCGAGAATTGACGCGTTTCTCGCGGCAAACACGGAGCTTTCGCGGTCCAAGCTGCAAAAGCTGATCCGCTCGGGAGACGTTCTGATCAACGGATCGACCTGCAAGCCGAACGCGGAGGTGCGCATAGGCGACGCGATCCGCATCCGCTTTGAACCGGAGACCGGAGACGCGCTGCCGGAGCCAGAGAACATCCCGCTCGACGTCGTGTATGAGGACGACGATCTTGCCGTCATCAATAAGCCGAAGGGCATGGTCGTGCATCCGGCGCCGGGGAATCCGTCCGGCACGCTCGTAAACGCTCTTTTGTACCGGTTTCGGGAGCTGTCGAAAAGCGGCGGCGAGATCCGGCCGGGCATCGTGCATCGGATCGATCGGCTGACAAGCGGGCTTCTGGTCGTCGCAAAAAACGACGCCGCGCACGAAGCGCTCGCAAAGCAGTTCGCGCTGCATACCGCGCACCGCGAATATCTTTGTCTGGTGCACGGGAATCTTAAGGAGGACAGCGGCACCGTCGACGCGCCGATCGGCAGACACAGGACCGACCGCAAGCGTATGGCGGTGACGGAGGACGGGCGGCGTGCTGTTACGCATTGGCGCGTGTTGCAGCGGTTCGGCACGGAAACGCTCTTGGACGTCAAGCTGGAAACCGGACGCACGCATCAGATCCGCGTGCATATGGCGTACATCAAACATCCGATCCTCGGCGACGAGGTGTACGGCTCCGCATCGTCAAAGCTGGGACTGTCCGGACAGGCGCTGCACGGCTATCGGCTGACGTTCGTGCATCCGCGCACGGGGGAGGCGATGACCTATACCGCGCCGCTGCCGGAGGATTTTACGGTGGCGCTGAAGAAGCTCGGCGGGCGGATCCCGGACGAGCTGTTTGATACGAATTCAGATAAAGGAGAATCATAAAATGAGCAGAACAAAACGAACGATTGCGTTCCTGCTGGCATGCGTTATGCTGCTCGGCACGGTCGGATGTACCTTTTTTAGAAGGAAGGAGCAGCAGACCGCTGCGCCGACCGCCGCTGTGACCGAGAGACCGACCGCAAGACCGGCGCCGACCGCTGTTGCGACCGCCGTGCCGACAGAAGCTTCTGCAACGGAAAAACCGCTGAATGAAGCGGAAGCGGCTTTCTGGGCGTTGGACGACGAGCTGTTTTTGAGCTTTGCCACCGCGGACATTACCTCTCTCGATCAGTACTGCGCGGATCCCGCAAGCTTCGGCATCGACGAATCCACCGTTCCGGTGACCCTCGGCGAGTTCACCGAGGAGGCGAACAACGAGTGGATCGAGGAGTGCTATACGTGGCGCGAGAAGCTGAACGCGATCGATCGGAGTCAGCTTTCCCCGCAGCTGCAGTTTGCGTACGATACGTACTGCCGCTATTTCGATCTTGAGATCGAGTCGAAGGACTTTTTCTACTGCTATGAGCCGCTCGACGAATACGTCGGCCTGCACATGAACATGCCGCTGTTCTTCGGTTTGTATTCGTTCAAGGACGAGACGGACATCAAAAATTATATGACGCTGCTTGCGGACATGCCGCGTTACTTCGGACAGGTGCTTGCGTTTGAACAGGAGCGCGCAAACCGCGGTCTGTTCATGACGGAAAAGATGCTCGACGTGATCCTTTCCGATCTGCAGACGGTTGCGGACAGCGGCGAAACCAGCTATCTGCACGGCACGTTCCGCGATGCGATGGAAAAGCAGAAATACCTGACCGACGAACAGCGCGAGGCGTATATCGCGCAGAATGACGAGCTCGTCAAAACCGCGTGGGTCGAGGCGTATCAGCTCCTGCATGACGGTCTTGAGGCGCTTCGCCCGAAATGCCGCGCGCGCGCCGGCGCGTACGAGCAGGGCGGTATTGCGTACGACTACTATTGCTGGAAGCTGCGCGCGGAAGCCGCGAACAACCGCACCGTTCCCGAGGAGATCAGCTTCCTTGAGGACTGCAACAGGACGCTCTACACCGTTCTGATGTCGTCCGTAATGAACTGCTATTCCGATATGATGGCGGTTCTTGCAGGCGAGAAGAAGCTTACCACGGGTTCTCTGGAAAGCGACGAAGCGTATCTGAGGACGCTCATGCCGCAGCTCGTTCCGCCGATGCCCGAGGTCGAAGTGACCTACACCGAGGTGCCGGAGGAGCTGCAGGACAGCTTCTCGCCCGCGGCATACCTTACGCCGCCGCTCGATGACTATCGGCACAATATCATTCTGACGAATCCGGGCGATCAGGAGGACTACACCATTTCGACGCTTGCGCATGAGGGCTTCCCGGGACATATGTTCCAGTTCACCTATCAGTATTCGCTCGGCACGATCCCGAAGTTCCAGCTGATGATCGAAACCAACGGGTATGCCGAATCATGGTCGACCAATATGGAATGGAACATCGCGCAGATCAATGAGAAATACGGCACGGATCTCTGCGTCGCGAACTTTACGAACGAATACGTGAGCTCCGTTCTGCTGATGATCGTATCGCTGAAGGTCAACGGGCAGGGCGCATCCTTGGACGAGATCAAAACGTACCTGAGCAAATGGGGACTGGATGATTACGCGGAAACATTCTACGATCACGCGATCGATCTGCCCATTTATCTGTTCAAGTATGCCGGCGGCTTCTGCGAGCTCTTCTCGCTCACCAACCGGTTCGCGGACAGCGACAAGGTCCCGTTCTTTACGGAGTATCTGAGCTGGGGCCCTGGGTATTTCGATCTGCTCGACGAGCGGATGCAGGCTTGGGCAAGCGCAAAATAAACGCTTGACAAGCGTGAAAAATGTGATAAACTGCATAAAAAGGCTTTGAAAAAGAGGAGTACGCGCTTTTGCCGTCAGAGATCCGTTCCATGGCTGAAAGAACGGTCGGAGATAAAACGCGGAAGGTCGCTTTTGAGCCGATGCGGCGAACGGAGTAACCGCATCCGGTCGCCCCGTTATCGGCTCAGAGAGAAACGGATTCTTTCCGTTTAACAAAGGTGGTACCGCGAACGCTCACTTCGTCCTTTGACGGAGTGAGCGTATTGATTTTAAAGGAGTTGGTACAATGAACACAGAGATGCCGAAAACCTATGACCCCGCAAGCGTGGAGCATGTGTGGTACGAAAAGTGGGAGCGAAACGGGTATTTTCACGCCGCGCCGAACCCCGACAAGACGCCGTTTACGATCGTGATTCCGCCGCCCAACATCACGGGCAAGCTCCATATGGGGCACGCGCTGGACAACACGCTGCAGGATACGATCATTCGCTACAAGCGCATGAGCGGCTTTGAAACGCTGTGGCTTCCCGGAACGGACCACGCGTCGATCGCGACGGAGGTCAAGATCGTCGAAGCGCTCGCAAAGGAAGGTCTGACCAAGAAGGACATCGGGCGCGAAGCGTTTTTGAAGCGCGCGTGGGAATGGCGCGCCAAGTACGGCGGAACGATCGTAAAGCAGCTCCGCAAGATGGGCTCCTCGTGTGATTGGGAGCGCGAACGCTTCACGATGGACGAGGGATGCAACCGCGCCGTGGTACGCGTGTTTAAGAACCTCTACGACAAGGGCCTCATCTATCGCGGCAATCGCATCATCAACTGGTGCCCGGACTGCAAGACCGCGCTGTCCGATGCCGAGGTCGAATATGAAAGTCAGGACAGCCATCTCTGGCATATCCGCTACGACGCGCCGGACAAGTCCTATTCGATCACGGTCGCGACGACGCGTCCGGAGACGATGCTCGGCGATACCGCGATCGCGGTGAACCCTGAGGATCCGCGCTACAGGGACATCGTCGGCAAGACCGTCGTGCTTCCGCTCGTGAACCGCGAGATCCCGATCGTCGGCGACGAATACTGCGAGATGGAATTCGGCACCGGCGCCGTGAAGATCACGCCTGCGCATGACCCGAACGACTTCGAGGTCGGCAAGCGCCATAACCTTCCCGTGCTTCGCGTGTTCACCGACGACGGACACGTCAACGAAGAGGGCGGCAAGTACTGCGGACAGGACCGTTTCGAATGCCGCAAGAACATCGTGAACGACCTCAGGGAAAGCGGCAACCTCGTAAAGATCGAGGATTACACGCACAATGTCGGCACCTGCTACCGCTGCCATACGACGATCGAAACGATCGTTTCGAAGCAGTGGTTCGTGGATATGAAGCCGCTTGCGGAGCCCGCGCTTGAAATGGTGCGCTCCGGCAAGGTGAAATTCGTACCGGAACGGTTCGACAAGAACTATTATCATTGGATGGAGAACATCCGCGACTGGTGCATCTCGCGTCAGCTCTGGTGGGGTCACCGCATTCCGGTGTATTACTGCGACGACTGCGGCGGCACGTTCTGCGAAGAGACCGCCCCCGAACGTTGTCCGAACTGCGGCGGAAAGCTTCGGCAGGATGAGGACGTTCTCGACACCTGGTTCTCCTCGGGGCTTTGGCCGTTCTCCACGCTCGGTTGGCCGGAGGAGACGGAGGAGCTCAAATACTTCTATCCGACCGATACGCTCGTGACCGGCTACGACATTATCACGTTCTGGATCTCCCGCATGATCACGTTTGCGGCGGAGGTCATGAAGGAGGAGCCGTTCAAGACCGTGTATGTCCACGGGCTTGTGCGCGACAGTCTCGGCAGAAAGATGAGTAAGTCTTTGGGCAACGGCATCGATCCGCTCGACATCATCGGGAAATACGGCGCCGACTCTCTGCGCTTCTCGCTTGTCACCGGCAACGCCGCGGGCAACGATATGCGCTTCTATAATGAAAAGGTGGAAGCGGCGCGCAATTTCTGCAACAAGGTTTACAACGCCGCGCGCTTCGTGCTGATGAACATCGACGAGGACACGACGCCGGAGTTTGACGAGAGCAGGCTTTCGATCATCGACAAGTGGATCCTTGCGCAACTCGACCGCACGGTTCACGAGGTGACGGCGCATCTGGACGCGTACGATCTGAACCTTGCCGCGGAGAAGATTTACGACTTCATCTGGGGCACACTGTGCGACTGGTACATCGAGCTTGCGAAGCCGTCCCTGTACAGTGACGACGCGGAGGAGAAGAAGCGCGTTTCGTCCGTGCTGCTCTACGTGCTGTCCACGTCGATGAAGCTGCTGCATCCGTTCATGCCGTTCATCACCGAGGAACTGTATCAGCGGCTTCCGGGACACGAAGAAACGATCATGCTTTGTGCATGGCCGAAGGCGTCCGAAACGCCGCGGTTCGAGGCGGAGGAGGCATGCACGGAAACGTTGAAGGACGTCGTTCGCGCGATCCGCAATGTGCGCGCGGAACGCAAGGTGCCGGTAGGCTTGAAGATTCGGGCAAAGCTCGTTGTGCCGGATCCCGCTGCGTTCGGCTCGGTTGAGAAGCTTTTGATGAAGCTGATCGGCGCGGAATCGGTACAGATCACCGACGAGCGCGGCGACGTGCAGAAGACGGACGTGCATCTTGTGTGCAACGGCGCGGAGGCGTACATCCCGCTTGCCTCGCTGGTCGATCTCGATGAGGAACGCGCAAGGATCGATAAGGAGATCGAGCGCGTGAAGGGCGAGGTCGCGCGCGCCGAAGGGAAGCTCTCCAACGAGAAGTTCGTTGCGAAAGCGCCTGAAGCGGTCGTGAACGAGGAGCGCAGAAAGCTCGATGCGGCAAAGGAGATGCTTGCGCGTCTTACGGAACGCCGTCAGGACCTGAACTGAACGGACACGGGGGAGGAGAACACGCCTCCCCTGTATAGCATTTTTAGGCACGAAAGGAGAACAAACCATGGAAACGACCCCGATCACCGTACCGCAGGCGGATACGAACGAAAAGCTCATGCAGATGTTTGAGGAGCTTCGCACCTACGAAAAAAAGAATCTGCGCATCAACCGCATCCGGATGCTGTGCTCCGGCTTAGGCTTGCTGATCCTGATCGTCGCGCTGATCATCGGTCTGTCTTATGTGGGAACGGTGGTGTCCAAGGTCAACGATGTGTCCAAGATCGCGATCGTGACCGTGAACAACATCAATACGATCGCGGAACAGATCACCAAGGTCGATCTTGAAAAGCTTGGCAAGTCTTTGCAGAGCATTGCGGACATGGGCGAGGTGACCTTGCGGCAGGTGAGCACCGCGACGGAAGGGCTGGACGAGCTTGTGAAGGACGCGGACGAAGCGATGCAGCACATCAACAGCGTGAACTTTCAGGATCTGAACAACGGAATTAAAGAGCTGAACGACGTACTGGAGCCGATCGCAAAGTTTTTCAATGTGTTCCGCTGATCGAAAAAGATTTTGAAAAAACAAAAAAAGTTGTTGACATTTTCCGCAGAATGTAGTATTCTAATCAAGCCGTTTGAAGTTCGTGTGAGTTTCGGGGTGTAGCGCAGTCCGGTAGCGCACGTGCTTTGGGAGCATGGGGCCGGAGGTTCAAATCCTCTCACCCCGACCAAAACGGCTTGATGCGTGGTCCCGTGGTCAAGTGGTTAAGACACCGCCCTTTCACGGCGGCTACAGGAGTTCGAATCTCCTCGGGATCACCATTTTCCTTCAGGAAACAAGGGCCTTTAGCTCAGTTGGTCAGAGCGGTCGGCTCATAACCGATTGGTCCGGGGTTCAAGTCCCTGAAGGCCCACCAAGAGTGGCCCGGTAGTTCAGTTGGTTAGAATGCCAGCCTGTCACGCTGGAGGTCAGGGGTTCGAGCCCCCTTCGGGTCGCCACTTTTTCTGCCGGCGTAGCTCAATGGCAGAGCAACTGATTTGTAATCAGTAGGTTGTTGGTTCGACTCCGATCGCCGGCTCCAACACGACTTTGATAACTGAATACGGTATTTCGTGGATGGGTTCCCGAGCGGCCAAAGGGAGCAGACTGTAAATCTGCCGTCACAGACTTCGATGGTTCGAATCCATCCCCATCCACCACAATACGCGGGAATGGCGGAATTGGCAGACGCGCACGGTTCAGGTCCGTGTGAAAGCAATTTCATGCAGGTTCAAGTCCTGTTTCCCGCACCAACAAAAACGCCTCTTTTGTCTATCAGATAAAAGGGGCGTTTTTGAACGATGTCGACTACGGCAATTGAAAGTGGCAAGCATCACTTTACGCCCTCAACTGTCGTATTTTACAGATGCTTTTGGTTTTCGGAGAACGATATGGAAAGAGAAATCAATTTTACAAACGGAAAGATTCTGTCGCCGCTGATCAAGTTTATGCTGCCAGTGTTCTTTGCGATGCTGCTGCAGGCGATGTACGGCGCGGTCGATCTGTTGATCGTCGGGCAGTTTGCACAGTCGCTGGACGTTTCGGCGGTTTCGACCGGTTCGCAGATGATGATGACGATCACAAACCTCGTCACAAGCTTTGCCATGGGCACGACGATCCTGCTGGCGCAGCGTATCGGCGAGGGCCGCGGCAAGGAAGGCGGGGAAGTGGTCGGCAGCAGCATCTGTCTGTTCGGCGTGATCGCGCTCACGTTTACGGGACTTTTGCCGCTGCTCGCGGGTCCTTTGAGCAGCGTCATGAACGCGCCGGAGGAAGCGTTCGACGCGACGGTCTCCTATATCCGTATCTGCGGATTCGGCTCCGTCTTCATCATTGCGTATAATCTGATCGGCAGTATCTTCCGCGGGATCGGCGATTCGAAAACTCCGCTTATCACCGTATTGATCGCATGCGTGTGCAATATCGCGGGCGATCTGCTGCTCGTCGCCGTGTTCCACATGGGAACCGCAGGCGCGGCGATCGCAACCGTTGCAGCGCAGGCGATCAGCGTTGTGATCTCACTTCTGATCCTGCGCAAACGCACGCTGCCGTTTTCGTTCGAGCGGAAGGACATTCGCTTCCGAGGAGGCATCATCCGTCGCGTGACCGCGCTGGGACTTCCGATCGCGCTGCAGGATCTGCTTGTAGGAATTTCATTCCTCGTGCTGCTTGCAATCGTGAACGATCTCGGGCTGACGCCGTCCGCGGGGGTCGGCGTTGCGGAGCGCGTGTGCGGATTCATCATGCTGATTCCCGCGGCGTTCATGCAGGCGATGGCGGCTTTTGCGGCACAGAACATCGGAGCGGGGAAGTACGACCGCGCAAAACGCGCGCTGTGGTACGCCGTCGGCGTCTCGACCGCGCTTGCCGTCGTCATGTTTGCCGTTACGTTCTGGCGCGGCGATCTGCTTGCCGGTATCTTCTCGAACGATCCGACGGTCATTGCGGCGGGTGCGGACTATCTCAAGGCGTACGCAATCGACTGCCTTTTGACGTGCTTCCTGTTCTGCTTCATCGGGTTCTTCAACGGGCTCGGCATGACGCGGTTTGTGATGGTGCAGGGCATCGTCGGCGCGTTTCTCGTGCGTATTCCGGTAGCGTTTCTCATGAGCCGCGAAATCCCGGTGTCCATGTTCCATATCGGGCTCGCCACGCCGTGCTCCACGGTGCTGCAGGTTGCCATGTGCCTGATCTGCTTTGCGATCGTCAACAAAAAATACAGGCGAACCATGCCGCCTGTACAGGATTAAAAAATGAATCCCTTTCCTGCGCGGAAAGAGATTATTTATTACACCTCGGGTTCGGACGTCTCGACGTCCTTCTGCGCATCCTTCGCTGCAAGATCGTTGGTATCGATCGAATTGCGGAAGACCACGAAGCGCTGGTACGGAAACTCCGTCGCAAGGTTCAGGAGCATATTGATGATCGTAACGAGGTATTCGTTCCAGCCGAGCTTCGTCGTCAGATAGTGCTCTAAAAGCGTTGAGAGCGGCGTAAAGACGCAATAGTACGCGAAGACGAGCAGCATTGCCTTCGGCACGTTCGACGCGCTTTTGAACGTGTAGCGGCGGTTGATCGTGAAGTTCCAAAGCACGGACAGAACAAGCGCGATGAGATAGCTCACCCAGTAGTTCCAGTGCAGCAGCTCGTTCATCAGCGTAAAGCTGCCGAACTCGATGAGACCCGCGGAAGCGGCGATCAGTATGTATTTGACGGTTCGTAAGAATTCTTTATGCATGGTTTTCATCCTCAAACTGGCTCTTGAAATTGGGAGCGAGATAGCCGTCCGGCTCGCCTTCGATCGGGTCTTCGCCCTTATGATAATCCGACGTATGGATCAGTTTGCGCCACTGATACGGCGAGATCGGGTTTTCCTTCAGCTCCTTCGCGTATGCGGCGGTCGTATGCCATACCTGACGGCAGTTGGAACAGCGTACGATCCAGTCCCGTCCGGAGATCTTGATGACGCTCCAGTTTTCCACGTTCGGGCTCACACATTGACATTTATAGACCATAATGACTCCTTTTACGAGATGTCGGTTTGTTTGCAGATCGGATAGATCGTATTGTTGTATTCCTCCAACGTCATCGAGTTGCAGATCGAATTCGTGCCGTAGAGAAATACGCGATCGTATTGATAGCTGTAGGCGGCGTTCTTCGAGAGGATCAGCTGATCACGCACGTCGATCTCAAGCCGCGAGCCGATCTGCTCGATCATTTTTGCGGTCTCGATATCGTCGGACGACGGGATCAGGATGCCGGACGGATGGTTGTGTGTCAGGATCAGGAAACGCGCTTTGTGCATCAGCGCGGTCTCGATCACGCGGCGCGGTTCAAAGCTGACATGCGACAGCGTTCCGACCTGAAGCGCCTCCGTATGAAGGACATTCATGCTTGCGTCAAGACAGATGATGCGAAGCGTTTCGTAGCGGTCGCCCATGCCGAGCGCGATCGCATAGCGGCATGCCGCCTCCGGATTCTCAAGCCGCGCGGGACCGTTCAGGTTTCCTGCGGATTCCAACGCAAGCCTGCGGTGCAGATCGTAGAGGGAATGCAGATACAGCGCCGTTCTGTCGCCGACACCTTCCACGTCGGCAAGCCGAAGCGGGTCTGCCTCGAGAACGCCGGTCAGAGAACCGAACGTGTTCAACAGCCTGTGCGAAAGCTCGTTGACGTCCCTGCGCGGGATCACGTATGTGAGAAGCATCTCAAGCACAACATGATCCGCCATTCCGTTCATGCCCTGCTTTCGGTATGCTTCCCGGAGCCGATTCCGGTGACCTTCGTGCACATTATCGCTCATGCTTTTATTTTACCTTTCTTGACAGAATTCGTCAATCACAGAGTGCAAAACGGTTTCTCCACGGATGCACCGTTCTTACAACTATTTATTATAACACGGTAAATCATACAAAAGTCCGTTAAGTTTTGAAAATTTTCGATATAATTTACAAAAAAAGGAAAGAGCATGGATAAATGCCCTTTCCGTACATCCCCTCAAAGGGGGACAACTTACAGATTCTTGAGAAGACCGGTCGCCTCGTTGAACTCGTTGATGAGCGCGTCGATCTCGTCGACCTGCGCGTGCATGTCGGTCCAGTAGTGCTTGTCATACCACTGCGCGTTGAGCTCCTTGACGTCCTTTCCCTGCTGCTCGACCCAGGTGTAATACTTGAGGTTGTGGACGCGCTTGCGGGTCTCGTAGGTGAGCTCTTCCATCGTGTCGGTGCGTACACCGTGCAGATGCTCCGCCCAGTCCGCCGCAGCCTTCGCTTCGGTGTATACGCCGTCCGCTTCTTCAAGCTCGCGGATGCGGCTCTGATACATCTCGGCGGAGTCGGTGCCGACGGTTGCGAGGATGTCGTGCTCGTCCAGCTCGTAGTACTTCGCCATCTTGATGCAGCAGAGCATGTTCGCAATGCCGGAGATGCCGAGAAGAGAGAGCTTTTCGACGGTCTCTTCCGGAACGCCGACGACCTCTTTGAGGTACTTCAGACCGACCGGATCGTTGAAGAGACGGAGGAGCTTCTGGCTGTCCTCATCGTCAATGGCGATGACCATGTCGGTGTTCTTGACGTTGTGGATCCACGGGACATGCTTGTCCCCGATGCCCTCGATGCGGTGACCGCCGAAGCCGTTGTTCAGAAGCGTCGGGCACTGCAGCGCTTCGCCGACGGCGAGCTTCGCGTCCGGATACTGCTCCTTTAGGTAATCGCCTGCGCTCATCGTACCTGCGGAACCGCTGGTGAACGCCGCGCCCGCGAAACGGTCGTCCTTGCCGCGGATGCTTTCGACCGCTTCATAGATCGCTCTGCCGGTGACATTGTAATGCCAGAGCGGATTACCCATTTCCTCAAACTGGTTGAAGATCATCATCGTGGGATCCTGCCGGAGCTCCCATGTCTTGTCGAAGATTTCCTTGACGTTGGACTCGCAGCCCGGGGTAGCGATGACCTGACCCGCGATCTTCGAGAGCCATTCGAAGCGTTCTTTCGACATTTCCGCAGGAAGGATTGCGACGGAATCGCATGCCAAAAGCTTCGAGTTGAACGCGCCGCCGCGGCAGTAGTTGCCGGTGGAGGGCCATACCGCGTGATGGTAGGTCGGGTCGAACTGACCGGTCACGAGACGCGGCACGAGGCAGCCGAAGGAAGCGCCGACCTTGTGGCAGCCGGTGGGGAACCACTTGCCGGTCAGAAGGACGATGCGTGCTTTGACGCCGGTCAGCGAGGAAGGCAGCTCGATAAAGTTGACGTCGCCGTATTTGCCGTCGCCACCCTTTTCAACGGGGTTGTTCTTCCACGTGATGCGGAACAGATTCAGCGGGTTCACGTCCCAAAGCCCGACGTTTGTCAGCTTGTCCTGGATCTTTTCGGGGATCTTTTTCGGATCCTCCATCTGTGCAAATGTAGGAATAATGATGTTCTTCTCTTTCGCGCGTTCGATCGAACGGTTCAGGTTCTCGCGATGCATGGTCAGATCGATCATATGAATTCTCCTTATCGTCAAATTGGTCGGCGGATCGACCGCTTAAAACCATCTATATCATACACGTTTTTCATTTGTTTGTAAACAGAAAAACGGAACCGTTTCAAAATATTTTTTGCTCACCAAATTAATTTTTGTCTTCCTATCTTGACAAAAGAATGGTACAATCATATTCGGAGGACAAGATGGTCGTTACAGGAATCTCAACCGCAAGCTTTTTCGATACGCTGATGCTGGAGGATGCACCCGCGCTGCTTCGGCGTTGGGGCGTGCGCAACGCGGAGTATTATCTGAACAGCTACTGCGAGTACGATCCCGCGTTTATCGACCGCCTTGCCGGGGTGACGGAGGACGCCGGGATCAACGTGGTCAGCGTACATCCGATGAGCCTGCAGTACGAACCGCTTCTTTTCACGCCGCATCCGAGACAGAGCGCGGACGCGCTGAAGGCGTACGAAATGGTGCTTCGCGCGGGCGAGCGGCTCAAAGCAGATCATTATGTGATGCACGGTCCGGTGGTGCTGAACGGCGTTGCGAAGAACCTGCAGTTTGGCAGGCTTGCGCCGATCTTCGACCGTCTGTCCGACATGGCGGAGGATCACGGCATGCATCTGACGCTCGAAAACGTCAGCTACAGCATCATGCCGACGCCGGAGATCGGGCTGACCCTGCGTGCGCTGTTAAAGCGTCCGCTTTATCATACGCTTGACGTCAAGCAGGCGATCCGCGCGGGCGTCGACCCGCTGGCGTTTGTCGAAGCGTTCGGAGAGCATATCATCGCCGTGCATGCATGCGACTGCGACCGCCGCGGCGAGAAGCCGCTTTACTGCCTCCCGCCCCGCGGCGGGTACGATTTCAAGGGACTTGTCGACGCGCTGAAGAAAAAAGGCTTTGCCGGCGCGTTTCTGCTTGAAGCATACAGCGACATGTTCCGCACAAAAGAGGAGCTATTTGACGCATACGTTGCGTTGGATCATATGATCAATTCTTAAGGAGGTACCAATATGGAACAAAAGACTTTCGACCGTGAAGCGATGCGCATTCGGATCGACTACAACAACATGATGCAGGAGACGCTCGGCGCGCGCGGACTTACGAAGGACGAGCTTCTTGCGCTGCCGCTCGAAACCGCGGTGCAGGCAATGAAGACGAAGCGCGGCAGCATGAAGTGGCGCGAGCTTCCGCATAACCAGGACGAGATCGTGAAAGAGATCGAAGCGGTCGCGAAGGACGTCCGCGAACGGTTCGATAACTTCGTCGTGCTCGGCATCGGCGGAAGCGCGCTGGGTCCGATCGCGGTGCAGCAGGCGCTGTCGCATCTGCACTATAACGATCTGCCCAAGGAAAAGCGCAACGGCCCGCGCCTTTATGTCGAGGACAACGTGGACCCGGAGCGCATGAATGCGCTGCTCGACGTCATCGATGTGAACAAGACCTGCTTCAACGTCATCACCAAATCCGGCAGCACGTCGGAAACGATGTCGCAGCTTCTGATCGTCACGGATATTCTGCATAAGGCGCTCGGCGAGGACATCTCGACGCACCTGATCGCGACGACCGATCACGAGAAGGGCAACCTGATCAAGATCGCAAAGCGCGAAAACCTCACCACGTTCTACGTACCGGACGGCGTCGGCGGACGCTTCTCTGAGCTTTGCCCGGTCGGTCTCGTCGCGGCGGCGGTCTGCGGCATCGACATCCGCGCGCTGCTTGCGGGCGCTGCGTACATGGACGAGCTGACGCAGAACGAGAACGTGTTCGAGAACCCGGCGTATCTGATGGCGGCGCTGCAGGTTGCGGCGATGAAGCGCGGCGCGAACATCCATGTGCTGATGCCGTATGCGGATTCTCTGAAATATATCGCGGACTGGTATGCGCAGCTTTGGGCGGAATCGCTCGGCAAGCGCGTCGGAAACGACGGCACGGAGATCTATGCCGGACAGACGCCGGTCAAATCGCTCGGCGTGACCGATCAGCATTCGCAGGTACAGCTCTACACCGAGGGACCGTTCGACAAGGTCGTGACGTTCCTGTCCGTCGATAAGTACAGAAAGACCATGCCGATCCCGGAGGGATATCTCGACATTCCGGACGTTTCGTTCCTTTGCGGACACACGCAGAACGAGCTGATCGCCGCGGAGGAAGCAGCGACCGAGTACGCGATCATGAAGAGCGGTCATCTGAACTACGCGATCCGCATGCCGGAAGTCAACGCGTTTACCGTGGGCGAGCTTCTGTATCTGTTCGAGGTGCAGACCGCGTTTGCGGGCGAGCTCCTTTCGCTGAACGCATTCGATCAGCCCGGCGTGGAAGAGGGCAAGAAGGCGACCTATGCGCTTTTGGGCAAGCCCGGGTTTGCGGAGAAGAAGGCGGAGCTCGACGCGGCTCCCGCGAAGCTTGACGCGTATATCGTGAAATGAAACAAAGAGCCGTCGGAACCAAGGCTCCCTATCGGGTCGATATCCTTACGATCGTATTGGTAGCGGCCTTGGTTCTGTTCGGCCTCGTAACGCTTTTAAACGTGCTGTCCAACCCGTTCGACGGCACGGAAACGACGTTCGCCGCGTTCTATGACCGACTGAATTTCCAGTTCGTCACGCGACAGATCGGCAATATTCTGATCTCGCTTGCAGTGCTCGTGCCGCTTGCGATCTTCGATTACGAAAAGTACAAGCCGTTCACCAAGGTCGCGTACCTGATCTGTCTGGTCCTGCTGTTCCTTCTGATCATCGCGGGCAAAAACACGCGCGGCGCTTTGGGCTGGTACGAGGTCGGCTCGCGCGCGTTTCAGCCGTCTGAGATCACGAAGGTCGTGCTCATCATGGTGCTCAGCAAAGCGGCGGCGGAGGCGTACGACCGGCGCGGTCCGATCAGCGCGTTCCGCGACTTTCTGAAGCTGTTTCTGTACTTCTTCGTCCCGTTCGTGCTCGTCATTTTGCAGAACGATTTCGGCACAGCGATGGTCATGCTGATCATCTTCGGCGGGATCCTGTTCTGCGTGCGCGTGCGCTGGCGGTACGTGTTCGGAGGGCTTGTCGCGCTCGGCATCGGCGGGATCCTAAGCTGGATGTTCGTCCTCACCGAGGTGCAGAAGGAGCGCATTCGCGTCTTCTTGGACCCGTCACGCAATCCGGAGGGCTCCGGCATGAATGTACTGCACGCAAAGCAGATCATCGGCAGCGGCGGTTTCTGGGGCAAGGGCTACTTTACAAAGGGTACCTTAACGCAGACCGGCTACGTACCGATCCGCCATTCCGACTTTATCTTTTCCGGCATCGGCGAGGGCGTTGGCTTCTTCGGCGCAATGCTTCTGATCATCGTGTTCTTTTTGCTGCTGTTCCATTGGCTGCACACCGCGCTCACCGCACGGGACACGTTCGGACGCTGCCTCGTCGTCGGCTGTACGGTCATGCTCGCGGCGCACATCTTTGAAAACGTCGCCATGAACCTCGGCGCAATGCCCGTCACCGGCATTCCGCTGCCGTTTATCAGCTACGGCGGCTCCAACATTCTTGCGTCGTTTGCGTGCGTCGGGATCGCGATGAGCGTCTATGCGCGCGCAACGGGAAGGAGGACGCTGTGATCCTAAGAAGAATGCAGTATGCCGACCGTGCGCAGGCGGCAAAGCTTTGGTTTGACATCTTCGGCGATACCGAAGCGTTTACCGCGTGGTACTTTGGGGAGCGGTTTTCGCCGGACGAATCCTTCGCGGCGTTCGACGGCGAACGGCTTGTCGCCATGACGCTCGGACGCGGCACGGAGATCCGCGTGGAGGGGAAGACGCACAAGGCGCTTCTGATCTCCGGCGTTTCCACGCTGCCGGACTATCGCGGAAATGGGCTGATGCATCGCCTCGTTTCCATGCAGATCGAAGATGCAAAGCAAAAGGGCTATGCGTGCTGCTATCTGCACCCGGTCGCCGAATCGCTGTACGCAAAGCTCGGTTTTCAAAACGGGACGTACGCAAGCCTCGTTCAGTCCGACCCGAACCGCACGCATGCGCCGTACACGATCCGCGTTGGCACGGACGCGGAAACGATGCGCACCGTCTACGATTCGCTGCTTGTCCGCTATAACGGCATGCAGCTTCGCGACAAGGCGGAGATCGAGGCGCTTTTGCGGGATTACGGCGCGGACGGGTTTACCATGCTGACTGCGTATGAAAATGGAGAGCCCGTCGGTTACTGCATCGCGCTGAACGACGGAACCGTTTCCGAGCTGTTTGCGTTTTCGCCCGATGCGTACGCCGCGCTGCTCGACGAGGCGGCAAGGCGTGCGGGCACGGAGCTGACCGCCATCGCGCCGACCGACTGCGGTCTGATCGGCGAACGCGTTTACAGTATGCAGTATCTTGTGTTCAACGATGCGTTCAGGCTGCCGCTGCAAAACGGCTTCTGCCGCCTTTCATACTGAATCAATTCACTATCGCACCGGACGGAACCGGTGCTTTTTTTCATATCCGGAACGGCGCTCGCATAGATTACGGCAAAGGGTCGGAGGATGAGAGATATGAAGATAGTCGTCATTGGCAAACGTACTTGGGTCGCGATACTGATTTGTCTTGCACTGCTGATCGTGGGGCTTGCGGTGTTTCTGACCGCGGGGGACGATACGGGCGAGCCTGCGGCGCCGACCATGATGCGGGTCGATTCCTATGAGCTGAACGCGATCCCGGTTACCAGCCGTCTCGTTCCGGTATACCGCGTCGAACGCGCGGACAAAACGGTCGCGCTCACGATCGACGCGGCGTGGAGCGCGGACAAAACCCCGTTTATTTTGGACACGCTCGACAAATACGGGATCAAGGCAACGTTCTTTCTGTGCGGCGTGTGGGTCGATGCGTACCCCGATATGGTAAAGGAAATCGCCGCGCGCGGACATGAGATCGGAAACCATTCACTGACGCATCCGCACATGAATCGCCTTTCCGCAGAGGAAATCAAAACCGAGCTTTCCACGCTCGACGATCGGATCGAAGCGCTGACCGGCAAGCGCTGCACGCTGTTCCGTGCGCCGTTTGGTGAATACAACGACACGGTCGTTTCCACGATCCGCGACATGGGCTATGAGGTGGTGCAGTGGAACCTCGATACGGTCGACTGGAAGGAGGGGCGAAGCGCCGACACGATCCTGAACGCCGTGCTGCCGAAGCTTTCTGACGGAAGCATCATCCTTTCGCACAACAACGGCTACGAGATCGAAACGTACCTTCCGAAGCTGATCGAGCAGGCGCAGGGACAGGGATACCGCTTCGTTACGATCTCCGAGCTTTTGCCGGAGGGCGAACGAACCGTCGACAGCAACGGGCTCTGCAAACCGGCAGGTTGAAAGGAAAAACGGAATACGGTATACTGAGAACACGATAATTCGTGTTCTTTTTCGGTTTCCGTGCAACCTTTTGCGCCTCCCAAGCATCTATAGGGTGTACGATCGAACAAACGTTCCCGCTGCCGGCGGCAGGGAACAAAAGGAGATGAATCATGCACACCATGAAAGATAAGCGATGGTTTACGGCTGAGGTACGATCGATGCTCGATACCATGTATCGGGTCGCGTTTACCATCCTGCAGAACGACGCCGATGCGCAGGACGCCGCGCAGTCCGCAATGGAACAGGCGTACATATCGCTGGACCGGCTGAAGGATCGGTCGAAGTTCCGCCCGTGGCTGTTGCGCATTCTGAAAAACGAATGCTATGTGATCCTGCGGCAGAAGAAACGCGTCATTCCGCTGGACGAACTGCCCGAGAGCGGCGAGGAACCGTTCGACGCGCTCGATCTCAAGGCCGCGTTTGCAAGGCTTTCTGCCGAAAGCAGACTTTGCATTACCCTATACTATTACGAAGGCTATAATATTTCCGAGATCGCCGCATTTTTGAACGAGCCGGAGGGCACGGTGAAAAGCCGTCTCTCCCGCGCAAGAAAAGCGATGCGGCAGGATCTTACAGATCAGGAGGTATCCCATGGAGAATAACATGCAAAACAAAGATTTTACAACCGTATTGCCGTCGACGCCGGCAAGCTACTATACCCGCATGGAGGACGCGCTCCTCTCGCTTCCGGTCGACCGTGTACGCACTGCGCGTCCCCGCGTGTTTTCCAAAAAACAGCTGATCGTTCTGATCGCGGCGCTGGTCGCGCTTCTGACCGTCGGTACGGCGGTCGCGGTCGCGATCTCACATATGCAGGAGCTGCGCGAAGGTGGGCTCAAGCAGCTTGAAACCTACACCGGTCTCGTATACGGAACGGTCGCGCCGGACGCGGATCTTCCGGACGATCCGACCGAAGCGCAGTTCTATGTCCCGGTCGGCTATGACGTCGGCATGAGCGACGCGAACGGCAACTGGCAGCCGGATTATCTGGAGATTGCCGACGTATCCGCCAAAACAGACACGTTTACCGTCAGTCTGGACTATCTGCAGTACAACCCCGCAGGGGAGAAAAGCGCGCTGATTGCCGCGATTACCGTCAAAGCGAATGCAGACGTTCGATACAGCTTCTCGAATTTCACCCTGACAATGAACGGGAAAGATACGGTTACGGACAACAGCGACATGGACTACTGGCAGCAGGCGTTCGAACTCGAGAAAACGGAGAACGGAACCTATTCCGATATGCAGGATCTGTTTTTCCAAATGTCCGAGAATCCGCTGCGTCCCGATACGACATTCACGATCGCATCGGAAATCAACGGCGAACCGTTTACGCTGACCTATACGCTGACCGGGGATCAATTTGAAACGCTCAGACAGAACACGCTCGATATACTCAATAACTACGCAACGCTTCTGAGCGACGTTCCGACGGACACCATCCCGGTCGGCGCAGAGGCATACGGATACCGTGTCGCCGAGATCGCGGTGAAGGACCATTGGCTGTACTACACGGTGGAAAGCATTCCGGAGTACGTGGCGACGCACGAGGAGCATGAGGATGCGCCTTACGGCAAATACGATTTGAACGGCTTCTTCACCGTAGTCGACGGCATGCTCACCCGGTTCGAATTCATCAGCGGACAGCACGGCGAAGAGAAAAATGCGCTGACACAGCTGATGCGAAGCTATCTGCCGTACCCCGGCGCGCTGCCGAGAGAATCGCTCGTTTCGATCTTCGGGACGGTCTTCCACATCGAATGGGCGACCGGCGCGGTCACGCTGCCGAAGGACGAAGCGGAATACCTTGCATGGCGGCAGGAGAGCGAAGCGCTGTCCGCCGAGAACGGAGACTATGACGCTATGTTTATCGCAAAGCCGAACGTCAAGGCAGACACCTTTACCGTCAGCGAACTGGTCTATCCGAACCGCGACTCCGCGATCGGCGGAATGTTCGGTCTGATCCTTGAGACGGACGAACCCGTACCGGATCCGTTCGATGGCAAGGAACGTCAGCCGGTCCTCACGGTGAACGGGATCACCTACGAAAGCGTAGTGTACGGTTATGACGCGCAGGACAGGTTCTCCGGCGGTACGGAGAACGGCGGCAGACGCGTCGGGTTCCTGCTCTACGGCACGGCATACCGCCTGCTTCCGGAAACGTTTGACGTCACGGTCTCATGGAACGGCAGCAGCGTTACGTTTACGATGCACAAGTCCGATCTCGTTCGCTGCTATGACGGTGAGATCCCGACCGGATTCGGCAAGCTCTATTCCACGCTGTTCGATCTCTGATCCGCCGAACGGTTGAAAACCGACACAATACACGATATACTGAAAGCACACGGTGAAAATCGTGTGCTTTCATGCAACCAAACGCGCTTTTGATCGCTCTACGAGGGTGTAAGTGCTTACAGAAAGAGAAACGAGTATGAACAAAAGCTATTTTGAACAGGTGTACGAAAAGACGCACCGTTCGCTGATCCGATACGCGATCGTGCATCTCGACGACCCGACCGACGCCGAGGACGCGCTGCAGAACGTGTACGTCGATTTCTACCGCCGCATCACGCAGTACGGACACCTCGACATTCTTTCTCCGGAGGCGTTCCTGATCAAGATGCTCAAGCGCGAGATCATCCAGAACTATCGTGAGCGCGAGCGCAGGCGGCTGCATTTTGTGGACGAGATCAAGGAGGATCGGATCCCGGAGGAACGCTTCGAGGACGTCGTGATGGATCGCGCGCTTGCGGAGGAGATTTTGAAAAACGCAAAGCTGCTGCCGAAGGAGATGTACCGCACGTTCGTGCTGTATTACGGCTATGAGATGTCGGTATCGGAGATCGCAAAGCAGCTTGACGTCAGCAAGGAAGCGGTGAAAAGCCGTCTTTTACGCGCAAGGAACACATTGAAACAGCGAATGGGAGAACCCGGTTCAAACGGAGGGATCAGATATGAATGACAGACAGTATTATCACGCCGCGCTCGAATGCGCGCTTTTAGAGAGCGAAGCCTTGAAACAAAACGTCGACGCACGGATCGCAAGGCTTCCGAAAAACAAGGAGGTTCACGTTCGCTTTCCGAGGCGTCTTGTCATCGCGCTCGTCGCCGCCGCGACGCTTTTGATCGCATCGGTCGCGGTCGCCGCCGCCGTTACGCGCAATCAGGCGTTCAAGGAGCAGACGAATGCTGTGCTGGACGAAACGGTACAGACGGTGACGCAGCCGCATGACGCGGAACAGCATGAGGGCTGGCAGCCGAATCATCTGATTCTGTTTGAAGACGTCCTGTCCACCAAGGAAGACGTGCTATGCCCGGTTTCAGACGGCGTCATGCAGCTTACCGAGCTCGGCTATATCGGAAGCGAGGGGATCACGGCGGACTTCTTTTTCCACACGGAGAGCAATGTTCCCTGCAAGATCGATCATCTGACGGTCTCCGTCAACGGCGAACCGGCACAGCGAGCATATGATGCCAACCGTCAACTCGTGTATACGGAAGGACATTACTGTGCAGGCGCGTATTTCAAATGTGACGGCAATCCGCTGTGGCCGGGAACGACGTTTACGTTCACCGGTACCGTCAATGACGAGCCGTTTACGTTGAACTATACGTTTACCGAACAGACCTATCAGACCCTGCAGCAGAACATCGCGGATGCGGCAAACGAGCACAAGGAGATCGTGGATCGGATTCCGGATCAAGGCACGCCGGTTGAGTATCAGGTACGGAATACGATCCTGTGCGAGGTCGCCGTCAGGGATCGGTGCATGTATTTTACAACGCAGCGCGCTCCCGACGGACAACGGTATCATCCGGACGATAAGCTTCCGTACAGCAAATACGACCGCGGACAATGGCCTGTCATTGACGGACGAACGGGAGACTTTTATTACCTCGGAACGATCGACGCCGAGAATCCGGAGGGATTTGTTCACTGCACCTATCTGCCGTACAGCGAGGGCGCATTCCCGGATACGTCGCTGATCTCGTTTGAAGGGATCGTGTTCCGATATGAATGGGCGACGGGAAATGTCACGCTTCCGAAGGACGAAGCGGAGTACGAAGCTTGGCGAAAGGAGAGCATGGAGCTTTCCGAAAAGCTATGCGATACAGACTGGATCTGGCAGTTTGACGAACCGCTCGGCGACGTACAGGTTACGGATCTCATTTTCCATACGCATTCGATGTGGAGCGATATCGGAATCGTGTTCGGATCGGAAAACGGTTTTCCGGATGGCGCGGAACTGCCGAAGGTGTGGCTGAACGGCATAGCGCTTGTGCATGTCGGCGAGATCGATCCGCTGACAGATACCGTACCTTATGTCCGATCGGACAAGAAGAAGCTCGCCTACTGCATGGTCGGGTATTCTCCCGCCGATCTTAATGAAACGTTTACCCTGACGGTGGAATGGCAGGGCAGCAGGACGGATCTGACGCTTCGCATGTCGGATGTGATTCGTGAGGACGCGTCGGAGATCAAGGAATACAAGGCGCTGTTCCATTACTGAGCGATCAAAAGAACACGGCAGGTCCGTGTTCTTTTTGTAACCTTTTGTCAGCATTCGCTCTCTTAATGGGTGTAAGTACTTACGGAAAGAGAAAAAGATGAAACAATCCTATTTCGATCGGGTCTATGAATCGACCTATGACAATCTGCTTCGATACGCGATCGTGCATTTATCCGATCCGACGGACGCGGAGGACGCCGTGCAGAACGTCTACGTGCAGTTTTACCGACGCATCGAGCGTTACGGGCACTTCGACATCCTCTCGCCGGAAGGATTCTTAAAAAAGATGCTGAAGCGCGAGATCATCAAAAACTACGCCGAGCGCGAACAGCAGCGCATCCGTATCGTCAGCGACGCGGAGGAGGATCGCATTCCGGACGACGAGGTGTTCGAGGACGTTGTCGTCAACCGCGCGCTTGCAGAGCAGGTTTTCCGCGCGGCAAAGGAACTGCCAAGGGAGACCTATCGCACGTTCGTCCTGTTCTACGGGTACGAGCTGACCGTGCCGGAGATCGCAAAGCAGCTCGGCGTAACGAAGGAGACCGTAAAGACCCGGCTGTGCCGTGCAAGAAAGGCGCTGAAGGTGATGCTGGAGGTCGAACCCAAAGAGAGCAATCAGACAGGAAACGGAGAATACTGACATGAAGGAAAAAGCATTTTATCACAGCGTTTTAAAGAATACGCTGCTGGACAAAACAAACGCAAAGGCACGGATCGATGCGAGAACGCGCAGCGGTTTCACTGCCGAAAAGAAGCGCATTCATATCTCGCGCCGCGCGGTGATCGCGCTCGCGGTCGCGGCGTCTCTGCTGGTCGTCGGATCGGCGGCAGCGGCAACGTCCCTCTTTTCGCGAGAAGGATATGTCCCGGGCAGATACATTCAGAAGGATGCTGACGAGCGACAGGCGAGCGAACAGGCAATCCCGGACGTGGAGCAGGCGATCACCGCGGCAACGCCGAAGGACGTCTCCTATGAGATCCGTATGATGCCGGAGATCGACACAGATGGCAAGATCGCGGAATGGAGAGAGCAGATGGGACAGCCGGCATACAACGAGGCGGATTGGGCATGGGTACGCGAGCTGAAGCCCACGATCGGCGACGTCCTGTACGACGGCAAAGCCTTGTACGTGACGACGTATATCGAAACGGACCGACCGAATGTGTTCTACTACGCCGCAGATACCGAGCAGCAGGCTTGGATCGCAAGCGAGGAAGTTTCCTATACCGTACCGGGCGACGCGATGCCGCATACGCTGGAGCTGTACGGCGAGAACTGGGGAAACGAATTTACCGACCATTCCGTGAAGGTCGTTGCGGAGGGAACGACGGACGCATTCCCGGAGGAGGGGATCGTCACCATGACGCAGCGGCTGTACGTTGCGGACGCGCTTGTGGACGATATGCTGCCGACGCGCGCCGCGGTCGCGATCATCGACTTCACGTTCACGTTCGACGCGGCGGCAGGGCGTTCCGTTGCGGAGGATGCGCACATCTCGATTCCGCTGTCCGGCGAGTATCTCATTTCGATGGAGGAATGGTGGCTTCCCGACGCCTCCGGGAACGTCTCGGGCAACGCCATCTTCAGGAACAAACCGCTGAATGTCGACGGCGTGATGCTGGACGCAAAGATCGAGTACCGCCCGGTCGGTATCTATGTGACGCTGACGGTCAAGGACGCGCCGGAAAACTGGACGCAATATGAAAAGAACTCGCTGCTTACCGCGATCAGCGACTGGTTGAGCGAGGAACCGGATATTCCGTTTACCGTTAACGGCGAGGAACCGCAGAAGCCGGAGCACATGAACTACGGCGCAAACGATGCGATCTATGTGCTTCTGCCGATCTACCCGTCGGATTACGCATCCGTCTCGTCACTCAGGCTCGATCTTCTGATGCATCGGATCGTTTCGGCAAACGGACAGGAACCGTCCGACGACTGGACATGGGACTTTGAAAAACAGGGCGGCATCAATAAATCGATCCGCGTGTCCGAGCCGCTTGCCACGATCGAGATCCCGATCCCGAAAAACTGAACAAAATCATCGATCCACCGGCGACAAACCGGTGGATTATTCTATAAAAATCGTCGCCGCGAACGATGCTCGTTCGCGGCGACGTGGCGCGGAAAGTGGGATTTGAACCCACGCACGGCTTCAGACCGTCTACTCCCTTAGCAGGGGAGCCCCTTATAGCCACTTGGGTATTTCCGCGTGCTATATCGAGAAAATGGCGGAGATGGTAGGATTTGAACCCACGGACGCTTTCACGTCAACGGTTTTCAAGACCGCCTCCTTAAGCCACTCGGACACATCTCCTCGCGCATTGCGCATTATAACAAATTGCAAACCGAATGTCAATGCTTTTTTGCGCCGTTCTTCACGATCTTCGAGAATATCCTTGATTTCCGAGGCGCGGATATGTATAATAACTATGATTCTGCATATAGGGGAAAACGATTGAAAACCAGCGATTTTTTTTATGATCTTCCGAAGGAATTGATCGCGCAGACGCCCACGGCGGTTCGCAGCGCGTCAAGGCTTTTGACGTATCATCGCGACACGCGCGCGATCGAGGACGGCGTCTTTACCGATATTCTGGATAAGCTCCGTCCTACCGACGTGCTCGTTCGCAACAATACGCGCGTCATTCCGGCGCGCATCATCGGCGTACGCGAAGAGACGGGCGGCACGATGGAATTTCTTCTGCTGCGCCGCATCGAGGGCGACGATTGGGAATGCCTGTGTAAGCCCGCAAAACGCGCAAAGGCGGGGCTTGTGTATCGCGTCAACGACGAGCTTTCCGTCGAAGTGATCGGCGATCTTCCGCTTGAGGGCGGCAAGCGCGTCAGGCTTCTTTATAACGGGATCTTTGAGGAGGTCCTTGACCGTGCGGGGCAGATGCCGCTGCCGCCGTATATCACGGAGCGGCTTTCGGATCGCGAGCGCTATCAGACGGTCTATTCTAAAACGCTCGGCTCTGCTGCCGCGCCGACCGCGGGACTGCACTTTACCGACGAGCTTTTAAATGAGATCCGCAAAAAGGGCATTCCGATCGTGGATGTTTTGCTGCACGTAGGGCTTGGGACGTTCCGTCCGGTTTCCGTCGAGAACGTCGAGGAGCATCATATGCACAGCGAGCATTACGAGGTGGCGGAGGAGGCTGCGGGAACGATCAACCGCGTGCGCAAGGCGGGCGGAAGGATCGTCTGCGTCGGCACGACCACGACAAGAACGCTCGAAAGCGTCACCGATGAGAACGGCGTCGTGCATCCGGGTATCGGGGAAACGAGCATCTTCATTACGCCCGGCTATCGGTTCAAGGCGACCGACGCGCTGATCACGAACTTCCATCTGCCGGAGTCGACGCTTCTGATGCTGGTATCCGCGCTTTGCTCGCGCGAGGAAATGCTCGCGGTGTACCGTCATGCGGTCGAACAGCGCTATCGCTTCTTCTCCTTCGGAGACGCCATGTTTATTGAATAAAGGGGAGCATATGGAACAACCGTTTCGTTTTGAATTACTGCACGTAGACAAGCACACCGGCGCGCGCCGCGGGCGCTTTTATACGCCGCACGGCGTGATCGAAACACCCTGCTATATGCCGGTCGGCACGCAGGCGACGGTCAAAGCGATGACGCCGCGCGATCTCGAAGACGTCAAGGCGCAGATGATTTTAAGCAATACCTATCATCTTTACCTCCGTCCGGGTCACGAGCTCGTAAAGGAAGCCGGCGGGCTGCACAAATTCATGCGCTGGGACAAGCCGATCTTAACCGATTCCGGCGGTTTTCAGGTATTCAGCCTTGCGGGGATCAATGATATCCGCGAGGACGGCGTCATGTTCCGCTCACACATCGACGGCAGCAAGCATTTCTTTACGCCCGAAAAGGTCATGGAGATCGAAGAAGCTTTGGGTGCGGACGTTGCCATGTGCTTTGACGAATGCGCCGATCCGAACAAGGATCATGCCTACGCCGTAAAGGCGATGGATCGCACGCACCGTTGGGCGGAGCGCTGCCAAAGAGCGCATACAAGACCCGATCAGGCGCTGTTCGGCATCGTGCAGGGAAGCGTCTATAAGGATCTTCGCATCGAAAGCGCAAAGACGCTTGCGTCGATGGATTTCATCGGCTACGGCATCGGCGGGCTGTCCGTCGGCGAGCCGAAGCCGGTCATGTACGAAATGCTCGAAACGATCCGTCCCTATATGCCCGAAAACAAGCCGCGCTATTTGATGGGCGTCGGAAGTCCGGACTGCCTTTTAGAGGGCGTGATGCGCGGGATCGATCTGTTCGACTGCGTGCTGCAGACGCGCTCCGCACGGAACGGTCTTGCGCTGACAAGGCAGGGGAGGCTGATGCTTCGGAACAAGACTTTCGAGCACGATTTCTCGCCGATCGAGGAGGGCTGCGACTGCTATGCCTGCCGTAACTTCACCCGCGCGTACATTCGCCATCTCATCAAGGCGGACGAGATCCTTGCGGCACAGCTCGTTTCCATGCACAATCTGCGGTTCTCGCTGAAGCTGATGGAGGACGCGCGCACCGCGATCGAAAACGACAGCTACGCGGAGTTTGCCGCGGCGCTTTTGGAACGGAGGCTGTTCTGATGGCCGTTCGTCGTATCATCGAAACCGAATCGGAGATGCAGGCGCTCGGCGAACGGATCGCAAACCTTTGCGATCGGCATGGGTTTATCGCGCTGTACGGCGATCTCGGCTCCGGCAAGACCGCGTTTGCGAACGGCGCGGCAAGAGCGTTCGGCGTCACGCATATCGCAAGTCCGACGTTCACGATCGTCTGCGAGTATCCGACCGAGCCGAAGCTGTATCATTTCGACGCGTACCGGCTCAGCGATTCGGACGAGCTTTACGCGATCGGCTTTGCGGACTATCTTCGCGAGGACGCGCTGATCTTGATGGAATGGGCGAATTTGGTTTCGGACGCGCTGCCCGCCGAACGACTCGACATTACGATTTCGGGCTCCGGTATGGAGCCGAGAACGGTCACGATCGAACCGCGCGGAACGCGGTATGAGGAGATGCTTTATGAAGATTCTTGCGTTTGAAACGACCGACGCGGTCGCCTCCGTTGCGCTGTATCTGGACGGCGAAGTTTTTGAGACCGTGATCGAAACGGATCGCCGCCACGCGGAATCCGTGCTGCCCGCGGCGGACGCGCTGCTTTGTGCGCACGGGCTGACGACCGCGGATATGGACGCCTTTGCGGCGGACGTCGGACCGGGTTCGTTTACCGGCGTGCGCATCGGCGTGTGCAACGCAAACGCGCTCGGCGCAGCGCATCAAAAGCCCGTGATCGCGGTCGACGCGCTCGAAACGCTTGCCTATCCCTATCGGGAGGAAACGGTCTGCGCATTGATCGACGCGCGAAACGGAAACGGGTATGGCGCCGTGTATCGGAACGGCGAGCCCATCGTTTCGCCCTGTGCCTGCGTGAACGCCGATTTTATGGCTTCCTTGCCGGAAAACTGTCGGATGGTCGGTACGGCGACGGAGGACCCGAAGCTGCCTTCCGCTGCCGCTGTGGCAAGGATTGCGGCAGGCAGGCAGGGGGAGAAGGAAATCGCGCCGCTGTATCTGAAGCTGTCGCAGGCGGAAAGGCTGTACAAAGGATGATCATTGCAAGAGCCATGCAAAAGGCGGATCTCAAGTCTGTTTATGAGATCGAGGTGCTTTCGTTCCGCACGCCGTGGTCGATGCGATCGCTCGCGGGCGAGCTGAAAAACAAAGTCGCGCACTATACCGTACTGGAGATGGACGGAACGGTCGTCGGCTACTGCGGCATGTGGGTGCTGTTTGAGGAAGCGCATATCACGAACATCGCGATCCATCCGGAGCATAGGGGACACGGATATGGAAAGCTGCTGCTTCAGGCTGCAATGCGCGTCGCGGCGTCGTTCGGCGCGGAGATGATGACGCTTGAGGTACGCGAGAAAAATTTCGTCGCGCAGCAGATGTATGAGGAAATGGACTTTCTTATGCAGGGACGCAGAAAGCGCTATTATAGCGACACCGGCGAGGACGCGCTGCTCCTTTGGAATCGGAATATTCTCGCGACCGTTGAAAATAATGCTTGCCTAAATGAAAAATATCTGTTACAATCGGAAACGTTTTTGAAGGGGGATTAAAGTATGAGTTTATACGATACCTGGCAGCAGGTTGCGCAGTCGCAGCAGACGCGCGAGGCGTACAACGCCTTCTGGGGCACCTATTTTGAGGCGGAGAAGCAGAACTACAAGAAGATTCTTGCAAACCACGAAACGGTCTTTTCCGGAAAGCTCAAGGACGTTGCGGCGCAGTTTGATATGGATCCGGTCACGTTCACTGGATTTTTGGACGGCGCGAACACGAGCTTCAAGGACGGCGAGAAGGATCTGAACGCGCTCGACGAGGAGAGCGAGATCACGCTGGATTTCGACTTTGACCGTCTGTATATCAACATGCACAACGCAAAGGCGGATTGGCTTTACAATTTGCCGGAGTGGGAGAACGTCCGCACCGAGGAACAGCGCAAGGAGCTGACTAAGCAGTACCGTGCGGAGAAGATCTTTGTCGCGCCGCAGACGGTCGGCAGAAACGATCCCTGCCCGTGCGGAAGCGGCAAGAAGTATAAAAAGTGCTGCGGGAAGTAAAAAAGTGATTGACAGATTCGAATTCGTCTGTTAAAATATGAACTCGGAACTGCGATGCGTCTGTAGCTCAGCAGGATAGAGCAACGGCCTTCTAAGCCGTAGGTCCCGGGTTCGAATCCCTGCAGGCGCGCCAAAAAGCGCATCCCCGGGGAAACCGCTCGGGGATGCGGGAATCTTTGCAGGGCGTACGTGGTGGATATAGTTCAGTTGGTTAGAATGCCAGATTGTGGCTCTGGAGGTCGTGGGTTCGAGTCCCACTATCCACCCCATTTGCTCGTGAGCCGGGTCATGCGGCCCGGCTCAAAAGCAACTCTGGGGTGTAGCCAAGCGGTAAGGCAGTGGACTTTGACTCCATCATTCGTGCGTTCAAATCGCGCCACCCCAGCCATGACCCGTTAGCTCAGTCGGTAGAGCACTTGACTTTTAATCAAGGTGTCCGGGGTTCGAATCCCCGACGGGTCACCAAGATTGTTCAAGCGGACGTGGCGGAATTGGCAGACGCGCCGGATTTAGGTTCCGGTGCCATAGGCGTATGAGTTCAAGTCTCTTCGTCCGCACCACATGCAGGTATAGTGTAGCGGTAACACATTAGCCTTCCAAGCTGAGATCACGGGTTCGAGTCCCGTTACCTGCTCCATCAAGAAAACCTCTTTTGTCTACCAAGGCAAGAGAGGTTTCTTATGTTATGGTTGAAGTGCATCAAATTTTTTGGTACAATAGTATCCAAGATTAATTGAAGGAAAGGACAAGTTAAAATGTTTAACTTATTTAGGAAGACTGCCGCTATTGAAGTTGATGAGCAAAAAGTCGATTCTTTCGTTGAGTGGTTTCTTGAACATGAAGATAAGATCATCGAAAGTGTTGAGAACCGGATGACTGACAGACAGACGATGCTCTCTACCCTGGATGAGGTAGAAAGGCAGCTGGCGTTGGTATATCGTGACGGCTATAAAGGCCGTATCGAATTCGATTACGGCGGCAAGGGGGACGACTGGCAATTAAACCTTTATCATAAAAACAACGCATTTTTAATCAAAGCCGCTGGGTCAATAGCGAATAAAATAAATAACCGGAATGTCCCAAAGTGGAGCGTTAATGTTAGCAAATAGATCAAGTTTTACTACACGATCCGCTTCCTCTAGTGGTGTATTTTTAGTCTTGGTACACTTTTGCACGCTCTTTCACATGAAAAACGTCTTTTGTCTTCGGACACAAGACGTTTTTTCAACGAAATTCACCTTTTCAGGTGGGTGAAATCACTTCGTGGTGAAATCGACCGCTGCGGTCGGCAGGTGGATTTCGCTTTCAGCTACAATAATCCTATATTTTATTTTCTGTGAACCTTTCGTCTTCCTTTTACGACTATATAGGTGAAGACGTCCTCAATAGAAAGGAAAAGAGGTGAGAGCATGAGCGATTTTGAAACGATGCTTTCGAGCGTAATGAACCCGCTGGAGCGTTTTGTGAAGTTCCGGGTCGGAAATCCTTCGGATGCGGAGGATATCGTGCAGGAGGTTCTGATCGCGGCGTATCGGAATGCGGACATGGTTTCAAATGAGGAGATGTTCAAGCCGTGGATTCTCGGCATCGCAAAGCACAAATGCAACGACTATTTCCGCGCAAGCGCGAAGCGCATGGAGCTGCCGCTCGAATCGATCGAAGAGACCGTTGCGGCGATCGGACTGCACGGCGTCACGACGCGCATTGCCGTGCGGGAAACGCTCGATCGCCTGGGCGACACAGAGCGTCAGATCCTGTACCTGAGCTTTTTTAAGGAACTTTCGCAAGCGGAGATCGCAAGAAGGCTCGGCATTCCCGTCGGAACGGTCAAGAGCCGCCTCTTTCATGCGAAGCAGCAGTTCAGAGAACAGTACCCCTATGAGACGAAAGGAGAAACCGATATGAAACGCAATCAAAACATTCTTCCGGAATATCTTCCGGATTATCAAATTACGAAGACGGACGGCGAACCGTTTGCGGTTTGCTGGGAGGAAACGATGGGCTGGTTCATCGTGCCGAAGGTCGGCGAACGCTGTTCATGGGCAATGTACGACTTCCCGAAGCGCAAGCGCACCGAGCAATGCGAACTGACCGTTGTCGGCAGAGCCGAGGTGCACGGCGTCGAGGGCGTCGAGATCGAAGCCGTCGAGTACGATCCCGTCAGCTTCAACCGCTTTGACGGATCGAACGAAACCAAGAGCAGCTTTATCGCACAGCTGACCGATACGCATTGCCGGTTCCTTGCGGAGAGCCATGTCGAAGACGGCGTAAAGCGCGTTTTTACCTTCCTTGACGGGGACGAGTTTACGAAAAACTGGGGCTTCGGCAAGGACAACTGCGGCAAGGAAACGCATCTTTCACCGAAGGGAACGATCCGAAAAGAGGGCAATGTTATAACGACGGCAAAGAGCGCGTTCATGCTGGACGTCGTCGGGCGATACGAGGTCGCGATCAACGGAAAACGCTACGATACCGTTTGCGTGATCGATGCGGGCGAATACGAAAGCGGCGTGCTCACCGAGCAGTATCTGGATCAAAACGGCAGAACGGTGCTCTGGAGACGCTTTAACCGCGACGACTGGATGCAGGAACGCTACAAGCGCCCGTGGGCCGAACTGCTTCCCGAGAACGAACGGATCACCGTGGACGAACAGACCTATGTCCACTGGTACGACTGCATTACGGATTACATCCTGTAACGCTTATTGAAAGAAACAGTGCCTCTGAACCGACCGGCTCGGAGGCGCTGTTTGTTTTGTTTGCTTTATTCGCCGACTTTGAAGACACCCTCGGAAACGGTGAGATGAATCTCGCCGTCCTTTGTTTCGAGAATGACCGGATCATAGAAGGAGATTGCTTCGAGCGTTTCCGGATCCGGGGGATTCTTTGCGGAATCGCAGATGATTACGTACGACGGCATAGCCGCGGTCATCAGCGCAAACGTGTTTTTATCATAGACGCCGTGATGCGGAAGTTTTAAAACGTCGCAGGAAAGATTGCGCGTGCCGAACACGAGCCGTTCAAGCTCCGCGCCCTCCGCGTCGCCCATAAAGAGATACGTCTTTCCGCCGTACAGAATCTTCGTGATCAGGGATTGTTCGTTGTCACTCTTTCCGTTGAAGGCAACGGGGGAGACCCACACGCTTAGATCCATCGCGCCGAAGGTCAGCGACAGATCGGCGGACAGATATGAGACCTCGGCGTCGGATTCCGTGAGCGCACCCAAAAGCTGGGCGTACTGCTTGGATTCCTTTTCATAGCTCGGCAGAAGAATGCGGTCGATCGGCATCTCATCTACGATCGCGTCCGCGCCGCCGATGTGATCCTTGTCAAAATGCGTGAGGATCAGAAGGTCGAGCTTTTCGATCCCAAGCGAACGCATCCGCTCCACCAGCTCGTCGCCGTCACCGTTCTCGCCCGTGTCGATCATGACGGCGGCGTCGGAGGTGCGGATCAGTAGCGCGTCCGCTTTTCCCACCGAAAAAGCGTACAGCTCAAGCTTGTCGGTGTCCTCCGAAACGGTCGGATCATAGGCGCAGCCGAACAGGAACAGCAATGAAATTAAAATAAGAGCAATGCGTTTCATGCAATGAGTATACCCAAAAAATACGCCGTTGACAAGCCCCGAAAACGTGTTATAATAAAGATACGAACAAATGTTCGCATATGGGAAGATTTGCGCATGAAGGTATATGTCGGCGTAGAAAGCTACACGGATGAAATCGGTCATACAAGACCGCATATCGTGCATTGGGCGGACGGCCGCCGCTTCGAGATCCAGAAGGTCCTGGACGAGCGGCAGGCGGTCTGCGTCGGCGCGGGAGGACGCGGGATGCGCTACACCTGTCTCATCAACGGACAGCGGCGGTTTTTGTTCTTTGAGGGACCACGCTGGTTTGTAGACGCCGCGAAAAATTAATCGGAAACAGTAGCAACCGGAAAGAAACTGTGCTATAATCTAAGAAAGAAATTATTCGGAGGCAAATATGGAAGAGGAATACAGCGTAGAGAACGCAAAAAATTACATCAAACAGCGCTTTGTGGAGCAGGGTGATTTTCTGATTTTGAAGGAAGACGTATTCGATCAGATGCTGGATCGCATCGTTGAGCTTGACGAGGCGTTCATGGAGGAGACCGGCGTAAACGACGGCGAAGTCTATGACGACGATAAGGCGTTCGATTATCTGTTCGAGGGGATGCAGAAAGCGTTCGAGGAGCAGAAGATGTACTGCATGCGCTTCGTTGAGGATTACATGGATTACAGCGAGGGCTATCTCGAAAGCATCGGCGCGATCGAGTGGGATTGAAACGGTGAAGGTTCTGTTTATCGGCAACAGTCATACCTACTTCAACGACATGCCGCAACTGTTTGCCGGGATGTGCGAGGCTTTGATTGGCGAGCGGACGGAGGTCACGATGCTTGCGTTCTCGAACCGGACGCTTGCATGGCACTGCGAGGAATACTTTTCCGTGCGGTTTGCGCTTCTGTACGGCGGCTATGACTACTGTGTCATTCAGCAGTTCGGACATCCGGTTCCGCCGATCGAGGAGACGGAGCCGCCGATGGAACAGCTGATCCGCCTGTGCGAGCGGGTGGGAACGAAGCCGGTTCTGTACATGACGTGGGCAAAGAGGAACGAGCCGGAGAAGGCGGCGCTGATTTCGAAGATCTACCGTACGCTTGCCGAGCGCTACGGTGCGCGGCTTGCGCCGATCGCGGAGCTGTTCGAAATCGCACGCACGACGCATCCGGAGATCGATCTCTATTGGTACGACGGCTCGCACGCGTCGCCGTACGGCGATTATCTGATCGCGGCAACGCTTGCCGCGGTGATCGTGCAGCCGAAGGATCTTCATAATCTTCCGGACCGGCTGATCGATTTTCGCGTGCGCTTTGAAAAGGGAAAGGCGCCGACCGCGCTTTTAGACCGCCCGTCGATGGAAAAGGTTGCGGATCCTGCGATCACGGCGGCGTTGCGGGAGATCGCCGAGGGCGTATTGAAGCAGTAAAACACATGGAACGACCGGGGAGAAGGAACAGTATAGCGGATACCCTGTTTTCGACGGATACGACGCATGTCGGCGCGCTGGACGGCGTTCGCGCGCTCGGCGTGCTGTGCGTTCTGTGGTTCCATTTCTGGCAGCAAACCTGGTGGATGCCGGTGTATCAGACGCCGTTTTTAAGCTGGATGGGGATCGAACGGATCAATCCGGACGTCATTCGGCGCGTCGGCTATCTCTGCGTCGACCTTATGCTGCTGCTTTCGGCGTTCGTGCTGTATCTGCCGTATGCGAGAAACCGGTTTACGAACGCGCCGGTCGATCCCGTAAAGACGTTTTTCAGGAAACGGTTTGCAAGGATCGTGCCGAGCTATCTGTTCGCGGTCATTGTGATGTACGCCGTTGCGCTTGCGGAAGGCACGTATGCGGGCAGAGGCGGATTTGCTATAAAGGATCTTTTGACGCATCTGACCTTTACGCAGATGCTGTTCAACGATACGTACCTGTTCACGGGCATCACCGCCGTCATGTGGACGGTCTGCATCGAGGTCGCGTTCTATCTGGTGTTTCCGCTGCTTGCAAAGGCGTTTTTGCGCCGGCCGCTGATCACCTATGCGGCGATGTTTCTCATCGGGACTTGGTTCTCGGTCGCTGTCGCGCCTGCGATCGCCGAACCGCGCGTGATGGTGAATCGGTTTCTGACGTTTTTGCCGGTGTTCGCAAACGGCATGATGGCAGCGCATCTGTACGTCTGCTATGCCGAAAAGGCGCGGCATAAGGCGATCCCGTCGATCATCGGTGCGATCGTCGCCGCGGGCGCGCTCTACGCGATCGTCCGGCTCTTTCATCTGTGCGCGGCAGCCGGTAACGCAGGCAATCAGCAGATCTGGCAGATGCGGTTTCGCCCGGTGCTGTCGCTTGCGTTCACGGCATTCCTGTTCGGCGCGGCGATCGCTCCGCTGCCGATCCGAAAGATCCTCGACAACCGCTTGCTCGTGTCGATCGCGGCGGTGTCCTACAACCTTTATCTGTGGCACCAATGGATCATCGTGCATGTCTCAAAAGCGTTCGGCGCAAAGAGCGGACAGGATATCGCGGCAGGCGGCGCAAACCAACAATGGGCGGTCACACTTTTGGGGCTCGTGATCGCGTTTGCTGCAGCGATTCTCATAACCTACGGACTGGAAAAGCCCATTGCGAGGCTGATTTTGAATACCAAAAAGGAGAAATAAAAATGCATTACACGACGAAGGTCAACCATGTTTGCTCCACAAAGGTCGATTTTGACCTGATCGACGGAAAGGTATATAACGTCGCGTTTACCGGCGGCTGCAACGGAAATCTGAAGGCCATCGGCAGGCTCGTCGAAGGGATGGAGCGTGAAAAGCTCGTTTCGATCCTGAAAGGCAATACCTGCGGATCAAGCAGCACGTCCTGCGCGGATCAGCTTGCGCTTGCGGTAGAGAAGGCGGTGGAAGCATAATGCTGCGGTTTGGATTTGACATCGGCGGAACAAACATCGCCGCAGGCATCATCGATGAGGACAACCGACTGATCGCAAAGTCGTCGGTCCGTTTTCCGCGCGGAGAAGGCACGGAGGTTGTCGTTCGCGCATGCGCGGCGCTGTATCGCTCGATCGTAGAGCAGGCGGGAAGACGTGAGGACGAGATCTCCGGCGTGGGCGTTGCGGTTCCCGGCAGCGTCGATATCGACAACGGCGTCGTGATCGACGCGCACAACCTCGGGTTTCATCATACGCCGCTCGGCGCGTTGCTTGCCGACGCGTTGAAAAAGCCGGTTTATCTAATCAATGACGCCGACGCCGCGACGCTTGCGGAGCAGAGGACCGGCGCGCTGATTGGGACGAACACCTCGGCGCTGATCACGATCGGGACCGGCATCGGCGGCGGACTCATCATCAACGGCGAGCTGTTCCGCGGCGGACGCAAAAACGGAACGGAGCCGGGACACATGGTGCTTCGAAACGGAGGCAGACACTGCACCTGCGGCGTCGACGGCTGTGCGGAGACCTATTGCTCGGCAACACGCCTTGCGACCGACGGAAAGGCGTTCGACTGTTCGAGTGCAAAGGACGTGATCGACGCGGCAAAGGACGGAGACGAAAAGGCGCTCGAACTGTTCCGCGCCTATATCGACGATCTCGGCAGCTATATCGCTTCGATCGTGAACCTTCTTGATCCCGAGCGGATCGCGATCGGCGGCGGCGTCTGCGGCGCAGGCAGCTTCCTGCTCGATCCGCTGCAGGCGGATGTCGAACGCAAGTGCTTCTTTGAGACCTGCCCGAGGATCATTATAGCGTCTGCAGGCAACGACGCCGGTATCATCGGCGCCGGGCTGATCGTCGGCTGATTATCTACAAAAAACAGGCTCCCGAGCATCTGTTCGGGAGCCTTTACTGTTAGAAATTATACGGTATATCCGCCGTCACAGCAGAGGACCTGTCCGGTGACAAACCGCGCATGGGCAAGGTAAAAGACCGCGTCGGCGACGTCTTCGGGCGTTCCGAGCTTTTGAAGCGGGGTTTCGAGACGGAAGGCGTCCAGATCGTCCGCGGACAGATGCGCGTTCATGGCAGTCGGGATCAGCCCGGGCGCGACGGCGTTGACCGTGACGTCGGAGGGCGCAAGTTCCTTTGCAAGCGCTTTCGTAAAGCCGATCAGCGCCGCTTTGGATGCGGAATAGATCACTTCGCAGGATGCGCCGACGACGCCCCACATCGAAGAGATGTTGACGACCGAGCCGTGGTTTTGACGAAGATCGTCATAGAGGAGACGCGTCAGCCGCATGGCGCCGGTCACGTTCGTTTGGAAAACGCGGTCGAGTTCTTCGTCCGTCGTGTCGGAAAACAGCTTTTGCGGCAGTGCGGTCCCGGCACAGTTGACCAGTACGGAGACCGTACCGAGACGCTGATGAACGGCTTCCGACAGAGACTGTACGGACGCCGGATTGTTAAGGTCGCAATATTGCGAAAGATAAACGGCGTTTTTCGGAAGCGTGCGGACAAGTTCGTCGACCGCCTCCGGATGCGAACGATACGGCAGTACGAGCGCGCAACCGGCGTCCGCAAACCGCTTGGCGATCCCGCCGCCGATCCCGCCGGAAGCGCCTGTGATCAAAGCGATTTTGTTCATGCGCCCTCCTTGAATCGGACCGATTGGATCATGGTATCGAATGCGTCAATGTACGCATCGCCCTCGCGGTTCAACAGCGTAAAGAAGTATGTACGGTCGGCGGCGATGGCGTACAGGATCAGATCGTGCGTTCCCTGTTCGAGATCGACCTTGCATGCGATGCGGTACGCATCGTAACCGTCGACCTTGCAGGGCGTTTTTTCAAGAAGCGTAAGGGAATCGTATCCGCAAAGCGCTTTCAGCGCGGATTCATATTCGCCGTCCGTGAACTGATCGAAGTACCAGTTGAGTTCGGTTGCGGAAAATGTGATCGAGCTCGAAAGAAGCGGATCGCCGTACGGTGCAAAGCAGATCATCTGAACGCCGCTGACCGGCTCAAACGGCTCCGGCAGCGAAGCGGTAAATGCGGGATGCTCATAGACCGACTGAGCGCTTGATCCGCAGCCGAGAAGGAGCAGCAGGCAGAGGAGCAGGGAGAGAATACGCTTCATTCGAGTTCCTCCGAAACGCCGAGGATCTCACCGATCACCATGGTGTGCGGATCGCCTCCGGCATAGTAGCGAGAAAGCAGCGCAGGGTCCTCCAAAAGCTGTTCTGTTAGCTCCGAACGGAACAGCACCCTGCATTCGATATGGTATTTGCAGCCGGCAAAGCCGTCTTGCGCGCCGAAGCGGGCAGGGAAGAAGTCGTTTTGAAGCGCGGTCATCTTATCAACGTCGCGTCCGGAGCGTGTGCCACAGAATGCAAGCGCTTTCGTCAGGTCTCCGGACCTTGGAACGCTGACGGTGAACGTATCGCTGTTTTTCAGCAGATCATGTGTATAGCGGCTCTTGCGGACGTATACCGTAAAGGTAGGCTTTCCCCAAAGCACGCCGAACTGTCCCCATCCGATCGTCATAGGATTTCCATCGACCATCAGAAACGCGCCCTTCTTTAACTGCTCGGCAGTTTCCTGCATCCAATCCATTTGCCTGACCTCCGTATATGATATTCCATTATAGACGATAGCAAAGAAAAAATCCAGTAAAAAAAGAAGCCAACAGGCTTCTTTCAGCGTGTCAAAAAACCTTTTGACACGCTGAGCAGGCTGTTGATAAGGGTG
>CALGGM010000043.1 GCA_937915925.1 uncultured Clostridia bacterium
CATGATCCCGACAAGTACACTTCCCTGCTGTTTGAGGGAACGCTGAAAGAATACCTGCTAGCACAGGACGAGTACATCAGCAAACGCATTTGAGATCTGACCATGGAATTGGCAAAGAAAAATGGTGTTAATGAGGATTTGAAGCGCTGCGATCAGATACGATGGGTGCAGGAAGTCAATTCCTTCCGGAACATGGCGGAAGAAATCGTGCTTGGAGAGTATTTGGATTGATAAAAAATAGGCGAACACAGCGGGAGTCCAAGACACTCCTGCTGTGTTCCCTATAGGAGGAGAAAGATCGAAATCCATCGGTTCATAGAACATTAGCAAAAGAATGATCCGATGAACAACCGATCTGCTTGGGAGCGATTCACTGTTTCGTCAATACGATTATTCTCCTATACGAAACTGTTTTGGAAAAATGGGGCTTGCCAATATAAAAATGTTTGGTAAGCCCCTCTTAAAAACTTATTAGCATCGCACAGTTTGATGATCCCATTGTAATGCATGGCAGCACAGGCAACAGCGAATGCGCCGACAATCGTTTCTCGGCAACGACCTTCTGACAAGAGCGGCCGACATTTTTTCACAGCTGTTCTGAATGCGATAGGACCGGAAAACGTATTTCTTTCGGTCCGGAGTCGGCGTTTATTCCGATGCCTATACCATCTGCTCCGGACGGTACAGAGCATCAAAGCGTTCCGGCGTCAAAAGATGCAATGCGACGCAGGCCTCTTTCAGCGTAATCCGCTCGGCCTGCGCTTTTTGTACCACACGCGCAGCGTTTTCGTACCCGATGTACGGATTCAGAACCGTTACCGTCATAAAAGATCGCTGCAGCGTATCCGCCATTCGCTCCTGATCGGCAGTCAACCCCGCCAAACAGTTTTGCGTAAAGGAATCGAGCGCATCCGCGAGAAGCCGCAGCGACTGCAAAACATTGTATGCGCAGACCGGCAAAAAAACGTTCAGTTCAAAATTTCCCTGACTTGCTGCGAATCCGACAGCAGCGTCATTTCCCATCACCTGCACGGCGACCATTGTCAGTGCTTCGCACTGGGTCGGGTTCACCTTGCCCGGCATGATGGAAGATCCGGGCTCATTCGCCGGAATCCGAATTTCACCGAGTCCGTTGTTCGGCCCGGATACAAGCCACCGCACATCATTCGCAATCTTCATGCTGTCCGCCGCAAGCGCTTTTACAGCACCGTGAAGAAATACCATTTCGTCAAGTGAGGTGAGCGCATGAAACTTATTCGAAGCGGTAACAAACGGTTTGCCGGTCAGCCGTGCAATCTCTGCGGCCGCGCCTTCCGCAAAGCCGGCGGGGGCATTCAGCCCCGTCCCGACAGCTGTTCCGCCGAGTGCGAGCTCATACATCGGCTCGAGAGCAAGCTGAAGCATCCGGGCGTCCCGTTCAAGCGACGACCGCCAACCGGAAATCTCCTGTGAAAAAGCGATCGGAGCGGCGTCCATCAGATGCGTCCTTCCCGCCTTGATAATTCCCGCATTCTCCTGCTCAAGCCGACGCAACGTCTCCACACACCTTTCGACGGACGGCAGGAGCCGATCCTCCGCGATGAGCGTCGCTGCAATGTGCATCGCCGTCGGGAACGTATCGTTGGAGGATTGACTTTGGTTGACATCATCGTTCGGATGCACCGATTGTTTCAGGCGCTGTGCAGCAAGGTGCGCAACGACCTCGTTGACGTTCATGTTCGTATGCGTACCGCTGCCGGTCTGCCAGACAACCAGCGGAAACTGATCCGCCCACTGCCCGGAGCGAATCTCCTCACAGGCGGAGGCAATCGCGTCGCACTTCTCTTGCGGCATGCGATCGGGCTGCAGGCGATGATTGGTAATCGCCGCCGCCTTTTTCAGTACTGCAAATGCCGCAATGATCTCCGTCGGCATCGGTTCCAGGCCAACCCCGATCGGAAAATGCTCTTTGCTGCGCTGTGTCTGCGCGCCCCAAAGCTTATCGGCAGGGACTGCGACCGTTCCCATGGAATCGTGCTCCAATCGTTCTTGCATAGCAACCTCCGTTCGTCTGCATTCAGGTTTTTATTTCGTTGTTTGTCAGTTCAATGGTGATTCGGATGTTCGCGCACAGCTCCTGCTCTTCCTTTTCCTGATGTTGCCGTGCTGCGCTCATTTCTCCTCCCGCGTAAGAAACCCGCCGGACATCCGGTACAAGGCATCGGCGTACGCCTCCGCCTCCTTTTCGTGCGTGACAAGCAGGACCGCCACTCCGTCCTCATGCGCTATTGCGCGCAGCAATTGCAACACGATCTCCGTATTTTCGTCGTCCAGATCACCGGTCGGCTCATCCGCCATTACGATTTGCGGATCATTGATGAGCGCTCTGGCAATCGACATGCGGCGAACTTCTCCACCGGATAGCTCGTTTGCGAATACATCCTCGAGATCTGAAATGCCGACCAGCTTTAAAAGCTCGGATGCACGCTGACGTCTGGAAGCCGGATCGCCGCCGTACATTGCCGCAGGCGCAAGAACATTTTCCAGCACCGTCAGGCCGGCAAGACCGGTCTGTCCCTGCGGGATGATTCCGATATGTTGATTTCGCAGCAGCGAGCGTCGGTTATCATCCATTGCATAGAGGTCTGTACCGTCCAGCAGAACCTTGCCCTCGGACGGCGTCAACAGACCGGAGAGCATATGAAGGAAGGTGGTTTTCCCGCTGCCGGAGCGACCGACGATCTCCGTTAGCTTGCCCGGCTGCAGTACAAAATCCGTAGCGTTTACTGCATGAAAGTAATTGGTTCCGTGACCGTTGCGAAAAAAGATCCTCCCGATCCCAACAGCTTCCAGTTTCATATCAGCCATCCTCCCTCAGCAGCAGTCCGGTCTCACTTTTTGTAATGCGCCACGCCGAAAGCAATGCCGTAACGATCCCTGCAATCACGGAAACCGCAAATGCACCTAATGCCAGACCGAGTACGCTTTGCCAGCCGGGCGTCGAAAAGGGCAGGTTCAAAACGCTTTGCAGGCGACCGGAAAGCAGCGTTGTCAAAAGCAGACCGATTGCCAGTCCGAGGATCGCACCGATCGCGCCGATCAACGCCGCTTCTGCGCTCATGATCCGAAACAGCATCTTTCGGGATGCGCCCATAATGCGCAGAATTGCAAATTCCTTTCTCCGCTCATTTGAGACGAGGGCATATACGGCAATGAGAACGATCAATGCAAGAACCCAAACCGCGCCGACCAGCAGCCCGATGATGCGCGAAACGCCGTTAAGTCCTTCGGAGATCTCGGAGACCATGCTTTTCGCAGGCGTTGCCTGTACCTTCGTGATATGGATGTTGATATCGTCCGCAACATCCTCGATCGAATACCCACCCGCAACGCGGATCAGTACCGCGGACGCCGCCGTGCGGATGTTGACGTCTCGAAACGGATCTGTTTCGAGCAGATTCGATGCGCTCTCCGCCATCTGACGGATCGTATTCATGTTTGTGTAAACAGCGCTGTCAAGTCCCGTTCCCGTTTCGGCAAGCTGCGCCGCTACACGGTAGTTCTGTCCGTAAAAGGTGATCGTTCTGTCTGATGGAACATTGATGCTGCTTCCCGCAATGATATCTCCGTCCGAAATGGTCGCCTGATAGCTTTCTCCGATCCATGGCAAGATTGAGAAATCCGTTTCCGGGTCGAAACCGATGATCTGTACGCGGGTCGAGCAGCAGCTTGCTTTCGCGGACGTCAGGAAAAACTGTGTTGTGATTTCCCCGATTCCCTCGACGGATCTGATCTTTTCGATCTCCTTGCCGGACATGTAATAATTCCCCGTGATGCCCTGTAGCAGGATATCGTTTACCGTGCCATGTCCCTTCGCAGAGGAGGGCACGACGATAATATCCGCGCCGAGCCGCGCCCGATAGTCGGAAAGCCCGCGCCTGAGGCTCATCACCGTAAACGCGCCGGCAAAGACCGCGAGCGACAAAAGCAGTGTCAGGACCGCCATGATGCAGGATCGGAACGGCTTTCTCTTTACGTTTTTAAGCGCCGTATCAAAGGCGAATTTCATTTGCTGTCCTTTCTATGGTGCTTTTCATTTGCGAGTGCGGAAGCGAATACGATCAAATCCACGAGCAGGACTGCGATCAGCGCTCCACAAAACGCGAGCGTCCACGGATGTGTCGCGTTTCTGCACGCCATTTGCTCTCCTGAACAGATACGAATGATCGTTCCCGGAAGGAACAGGCATAATCCTGCGATCCCAATCAGCGCAACATCCATGCCGATCTTGATTTTTTTATCCGGGATCAGTACATGCAAAGCGCTTAGACCAAAGATCAAAACAGAAACTGCTTTCATCGTTTCTCCCGCCCAATGGCAGGGCATGACCGTTTCGGACATCACCGGACATACGGCAAACCAGCAGCGGATGCCGATCATATACAGCAGTGACAGAATCAGACCCAGTACCTCCGCAACGCCGATCGTCACTTTGGGTTTATTGATGATCATTTTTCCTCCTTTTTCTCTTCCACAAGGCAAGCGCATTTGCATTTACCATCAGTTTTTCGGTATCGATTTTTCTCGGACAGACGTCCCTGCATGCAAGCGATTTGCCGCAGCCCTCAAAGGTATGCTTCACATATCGTTTTGCGATTTCTTTTGCTTCCTTTGTCGGCATCTCGACGAGCAATCTCGTCGTGATCGGAACGGTTGCCATTCCGCAGAAGCGTCCTCCCGCGTAGAAATTTGGGCAGATCTCCAGACAGCAGCCGCATTGAATGCACTCGGAGGATGCATAAGCAAGCTCGCGATCCCGATCGGTAAGCTCGGAATCCGTCCGGAGCCAAAGGCGCAGGGTTTTCAGATTCTCAAAGAGAATGCTTCTGTCCACGGTGAGATCTGAAACCGTCGGGAACTTTTTCAGCGGTTTCAATTGAACGCTCCCGTCCGAAAACTCCGAAAGCCTGGCGTCGCAGGCAAGTCGTGGACGACCGTTAACAAGCATGGCACATGCGCCGCACCGCTTTTGCAGGCAGCTGCACTCCCATTCGATTTTTCGGACGGGCGTTCCAGTTGCGTTTGTAAGCGGTTCACGCGCATTCAGCGCACGGAGCGCCGATGCAACCGTATCATGGCCCGTTTCGGATTCAAACAGAAAGCTCTCCCAGTATGTTTCCTTTGCGCCTCGTTCCTTTCGCAAAACAGAGATCGTGTAAATCATACGTGGGTATCCTCCTTTGCCTGTATCTCCGGCGCAAGATAAACGCAAACTTCTCCTTCTTTGCGCTCGGCAAGCGTAAATCTCCTGTATGCTTCGTCGGTTGCGGAATAATCAGTTCGATAATGTGCGCCGCGGCTTTCCTTTCGAAGCAATGCGGATTCGATCATGGCCAGCCCGAAGAGCGCACGATCGCGATCAATCGCTGCGCAGCCTTCCGACTGCGTAAGCGCTTCAACCGCAGTTTTCGCACGTTCCATGGATTCCGGCGTGCGGACGACCCCAAGACCTGAAAGCAGCGCTTCCCGAAGCTTTGTCCGTTCTGCGGCAGACGAATCAATTCCTTTGGGCAGCTCTTTCGGTTCGATGCGGATCGGAACGGCAGCATTTGCCGCCGATTCGGCCGCAACGCGTCCGCCGTATATCGCACCGAGCAGAGAATTGCCGCCGAGCCTGTTTGCGCCGTGATACTTGCATGCCGCTTCTCCTGCCGCATACAGGTTTCGGATTCCGGTTTCATGCCGGTCGGTCACCTGAATTCCTCCCATGAAGAAATGGATCCCCGGACTGACCGATACGGGCGTATTCTTTGGATCAATATGCAAATAGGAAAGGATTTCCGCTCGCAGGTCGGACAGCCTTCCGTCCCAGATCGTCCGATCAAGCTCGGTCATATCAAGGAAAACTTCGCCGGTACAGCCGTTGTTCTCTTTCAGCAATGCGATTTCGCGGGAAATCACATCACGCGGCATCAGATTTTTGAGCTCCGGATATTTTTCTTCCATGAAATACCAGCGCGCGCCGTTTCGCACGGTAAACAGCCGGCCGCCCTCTCCGCGCGCCGCTTCGCTGATCAGCATGCGCTTGTCGCTGATCTGCGCCGTCGTCGGATGATACTGGATCATTTCAAGATTCGAAAACCGTACGCCTGCCCGAAACGCGATGGCAGCTGCATTTCCGGTATTCTGTGTCGTTCCGGTCGTTGCACCTTCAAAAAAACCGTTGAGCCCTCCTGTACAGAGAATCGCCGGTCCGGAAAAGGAAAGGCCTGTTTTCGAAAAATTGTCCTGTACTGTTACGGAATACAGCATACCGTTCCGGACGTCCATATCGACCAGTTCGTGATGCGGAAAGCGCCGGATCAGCCCGGCAGCCTCATATCTGCGTGCTTCGTCGATCAACGCGGTCATGATAATCTTGCCGGTGCTGCTTTTCGCATAAGCCGTCCGTTTCTTTTTCTGACCGCCAAAATTGCGCAGAATCAGTTTGCCGCCCTCCGCGTGAAACGGCACGCCGAGACGAACCAGTTCGTTCACGATCTCCGGCGCATGCTGCGTCAGATTCCTGACCGCACTTTCCGCTTCCAATCGACACCCGCCTCGCATCGTATCCTCATAATGTTCTTCCGGTGAATCATGCTGGCCCATCGTATCCAGCGCAGCGTTGATTCCGCCTTCTGCCAAAACAGACTGCGCCCTCTCGGAGGGGAGGGATGAGATCAGATTGCTGCCGACGCCGGTTCTTGCAAGGGTGATTGCGGCAGAAAGGCCGGAAAGCCCCGCACCGATGATATTGACTGTTTTGTTCCGCTCCATTGACGACACCTCAATTCGCAGCCCAGCGCACGTAATAGATCGCAAACGCCACCGCAAACAGCAGCAGAAGTATGGAGATAATCAACATGGCGTCCAAGGCATACGCTCTTCGCCCCTTCAGCCCAAGGGCGATCATGACGGGCTTGATATTGGTCAGTACATGCAGCGCAATCGTTGCAACGAGCAGAATCTGCGAGAGCATCTTTCCGACCGTAAATACCTGCAGGCGATACGCTTCCGCATTTCCGGCACGGAAGATCAGAAGGTGCATGACGAGTGGGATCAGAATCGAGAACCCGCTGATCCGACGAATCCAAAAGAGCAGGTTGTCCTTGAAATAGCCGGCGCCCGAAAGCCGCCTTGCCCGAAGCGTCCGAACCGTCAGCACCGTTGTGACAGCGATATGCGCCGCGACAAACGCGAGACAGATCCACGCGACCGTTTTCAGCGCATCGGCGTCCGCGCCTGCAATCTGAAGAGCGCCGAGAATGCCGTGGATCAGGAACGTGACCAACATCCCGAATACGAGACAGAGGTTGAGCCTTCGCATATCAGTTCCCTCCTCCTGATACTTCGATTACCGTTACCAGATTCGTGTCCGGCGAAAGCTTCAGCGCATCCGCCATCTCACGCGAGAAGATCGCAACGTCGATATACCCCGCTTCCGCTTTTGATGCAAGCAGTGTCGGGTTCTCCGTTCGCAGCTTCATCTGGTTCTCGGGAAGCTCGGCAAGATAGCGTTCTGCCATCTGCTGTCCGGTCGCATCTCCTTCCGCCGCAATACATTGGATGTCCTCAAAAATGACCGGGAAATCCTCGTCGAGAAAAAAGCTCCTCCATGCATGAAGCGTTTTCGAATGTGTCTTCGTATTGATCAACACAATGAAATCGCCTGAAGGCTGATCGGGCAGAGCGATGCTTGCACTTGAAACGGCATCAGCCGTTTGATCGGCGTCGAACCTGAAATGTGTCAGGATCGGCAGACCGACCAACAAAAACAGCATGCACACGACAAGTCCGGTATGCCCGATGATTTTCCGTAGCTTCACAATTTCTCCCTGTTATTCCGCAATCTCAGCCTTCTTAAGCGCCTGCTCCACAGCTTCCCTGAATTCTTTGCAGGAAATGGTCGCGCCGCTGATGGCGTCCACCCCATCAAGTGCGCCTGCGTTTACCAGCATCTCAGCATATTTCTCTGCCGATTGCACCGCCTTCTGCGCCTTCAGTCGGTTCTCCTTGGACAGATCCGCCCCATAGGTTTCGTCCTTCAAAGTTCCGTCAAGTTCATACATCTTAAATGTGCAGGATACGATCCGGTTGTTTTGAATCTCGATGGTGACTTCTCCGTAGCCTGCTCCGTTGCCGCTTTCGTCCTCCTGAAAATCTGAGCTGCGCCCGCTGTAAACGCCGTCGGCATAGTTTGCAGGCTTCGTACTTTTTCCGCAAGCGATCACGGACAGACATGTTACACACAAAAGCAGCAGCGCGATCGCCTTTTTGAATTGTTTCATCCCGATATCCTCCGTTTTTCAACTGTTCAAAAAATGCTCGTTCAAACGGTCGGAAACGATTTTACCGTGATCCAGCCGAACGATTCTCTGCGCAACCTCACCGACCTCCGGGTCGTGCGTAACAACAACCAGACTTGTGCCCTCCCTATGAAGCTGCCGGAAGATATCCAGCACGATGTTCTCGTTCGCTTCGTCCAGATTTCCTGTCGGTTCGTCCGCCAAAATCAGCTCCGGAGAGTTGATCAGCGCACGCGCAATGCAGACACGCTGCTGTTCGCCGCCGGAAAGCTGGCTCGGAAGATGTTTCGCTCTATCCTTGAGCCCAACGCGTTCCAACGCCTCCATCGCTTCCTTCTCATCCGGCATGCTGTGATAGTACTGTGCGACCATGACGTTTTCCACAGCGTTCAGATAGTTGATCAGATGGAACTGTTGAAAGACGAGTCCGATCTTATCCCGATGCAGCTCGGTCATCTTTTGGTTGCTCTCCTTTGAAATGTTCCTTCCATCGAAGATGACTTCGCCCGATGTAGGCTTGTCAAGACAGCCGATGATGTTCATCATCGTGCTCTTTCCCGAGCCCGAAGGTCCCATGATCGCGATCCATTCGCCCTTTTCCACCGTCAGGCTGACATGATCCAAAGCGTGAAGACTGCCGTAAACTTTTGAAATGTCCTTGAGTTCCAATAAACTGCTCATTATCTATATCTCCTTTTATTCACCTTTCAGTACAATCGCGGGATCGACCTCAACTGCGTTGCGAATCGGAATCAGGCACGCAACGCCCGTAACCAATACGGAGGCCAGAATGGTAATCGGGATCAGCAGGGGGCGGAACATAATCGCGCTTGAGAACACCTGCATGCTCACATACTGCGCAAATACGTACCCGAGGATCGAACCGATGATACCGCCGACGCCGCCCAGCAAAAGTCCCTCGCTCATGAATTGCAGAACAATGCTGGAATTGAACGCGCCGAGCGCTTTTCGAAGTCCGATTTCCTTGCGGCGCTCCGTTATCACTGCCGCCATCGTCGTTGCCACGCAGATCATCGTCAGCACCAGAACGACTGCGGTAACGATAAACACGAGCGACTGCAGCTTTGTCAGCACAGTGCTTTCCGAAGCGGTAACACGCTTAACAAGCTTTGCGGAAAGCCCTTCCACACTGCCTTCGATCCGCTCGACGTATTGTGTGAGCTTCGCCTGTGAGGAGGCAACGCTGACCTCAACGATGTCATAGCCGCGCTCGGACAGCAGCAGATACGAAAGATCCTTGAGGGAAACGTATGCATATTCTTCCTCCGAACCGCCCGTTTCCAGAATGCCCGTTACCGTAAGATCAAGCATATGATCGCAGTAGGTTTCGCCGGTCTCCGGATCGGTGTAGATCTCGTAGGACGGAAGAGCCGAAACATCCATGTCTTTTGTTACCTCGAACGAGTTAACGGCGGATACCGTGTCTCCCGTCTTGATACCGAGGCTTTCCGCGACCTTTGCGCCGATCAGCGCTTCGCCGTCATGCGCAGGAAGCTCGCCGTTGATATGCCAATAAGGGCTGGTCTTCAGAACCAATCGAAAATCCGTTCCCGCAAACGTCACCGGCATGTTATGGATCTGTGAATTTTCATAGCGGTACGGCGTGTATCCTTCCGTTTCCGACGCAGGGAAATAGGAAAGGCCCTGCTTCAGCACTTCTTCGGCAATGCCGTCCTCTTCCGTCGGCGTGAAAATGATATTCGCACCGTAGCTTCGAAACTGCGTGCTCATCTGGCGCGGGACGTCAAAGTAAATTAGCCCGAGTCCGGAAAGGATCGTCGCCCCGACCACGATCGCCAGCAGCGCAATGATCATTCTTGAGCGTCTTCTGACAAGCGACGCCACGATCGTACGTATAAACATGCGTCTTTTCTTATTCATGCTTCATACCTCCTCAATGTCCGCCGTGCAAAACTTCAGACGGCCGCAGCCGGAGAATGGTACGAATCGCCGGAATGCTGCCGATGAGCGTTACGGCAATGATTAATACCGCAACGATAAACGCGACCATGCCGCTCATATCGATCGGCGAGGAGAACACTGTCTGCCCGATGATCTGTGCAAACGCATATCCAAGAAAATATCCGGCGGCAGCGCCGACGATTGCCGTGATGATGATCTCTGTCAGAACCAGCAGCGTGATCTGCCCGTTTTTTGCCCCGACCGCCTTTAAGAGCGCGAGCTCCTGCGAACGCTCCATTACCGCAGAGGTGACCAGATTCGAGATGCCGAGCGTTGCGCCGATCAGGCTCAGCAGCGTGATCAGAGACATCAAAAGCTCTGTCTTTTCCAGGATCTTTCCTTCCGAATCAGCGATCTGCCGCACCGCTGTCGCCGACGCCTCCGGGATCACTTCCTGAATCTGGAAGCAGATGGAGCTTACATACGCGGTGCAGTACCAAAGATCGTATTCATCGCCGGTCAGAAGCGACGGGTTTTTTGCCGCTTTCACCGCAAGCTCGTCGTCGGGAGAGGTGATCGCGCTGACCTCTATCCTTTTGACCAGCGCATCCGTCCCGCTCAATCGCTGTGCTGCGGAAAGAGTCGTATAAATGTACCGATCCTCATCATCGCCGGATTCATACACCCCGACGACAGTCAGCGTTTCCGTTTTCGCTTCGCCGACCAGCTCGATGCGATCGCCGGCAGTGATGTTCGCGGTTTTCGCAAGCTCCGATCCGACCATTGCGTATGCGTCGCCGTCCACCGCCTGCTCGTTCAGCCACACGCCGTCTTCAATATCCCACCAGCTTCTGAGGTTAATGATGCCCGTATCGCGCTGATAGACGGAGCCCTTCTTGACAAACTCCAGATGATGATTGAACCACGTTCCGACCAGCTTGACGTCGCTTCCGTTCAGCTTGACCGTCATGTCCGTTTCGGGCGCAAAATCAGCGATATTGTTCGCCCAGAAAATGGTCAGAAGCTCGCCGACCTTTTCTTCCGTGATGAAATCCGCACGGACCTCGTCCTCATCCACCTCGTAGAGCTTGCTGATAACGGCTTCGGACTGCGGAACCACCGTAATATTGGAGCCGTATGCTTTCAGCTCCTCGTTCATTTTATCGCCTACATCAAGCATCACGTTCAGCATCGCCGTTGCGATCGACGCGCCGAGCGCGACCGTCAGGGCAATCATCAGCAGCTTTTTCCATTGACGCACGAATGTACCCCAAACCATTCTGAAAAACATTTATATATCCTCCCAAAGAGCCATATTACTTTTTGAACCTCGATTGATTCTTCAGCATTTCCGATACCGGAATCGTAATATAGCTTTCGTTGATATCGTAATCGATGATGATCGGGTTGCATCCGCCTTTCATGCCGATGGTCGTCGTATTCATAACAACGTTGCACTTCTTGCAGACGACCTGCCCGTCGTTGTTTTCATAGTAACCGGCTTCGCCGCAGATCTCGCACGCGTCAAGCCCTACGCCGAAATTGCTCGTGTTTTCCTGCTTCAGAATCACGATGAACCGCACCGAATTGCCCTCCGGCGTCGTGTATCCGAACCGGTGTAAATGACCGTCGCTGACCATCTCAAGCGGCACACGAAGCTCTGCATCCGCGCCGACGCCGTCCTTGAAAATGATCGGATCTTCGACCGGCGCTTCGCGAATGACGACCGTGTTCAGTTTTACAAACCAGGTCGAGCATAGGATCGCTGTGACAAAGCACACCAGCATCAGGACGGAATAGTGCTTGCCGCTGCGCCACAGCGCGCGGTGCTTTCGGTGTTCCGCTTTGGTCGCATACGGTTCCTTTGCCGTAAAGCTGCACACCCAGATCAAAACCGACATCACAATGAGCATGCCGAATACGGCATAAGCGTACCACTGGGAATGGTTGTTGCTCACCGCGGCAAAGCTGAAAAGCGGAATGCTGTCGATGATCTTTCGCGCCGTTACAACAGACATCAGCCTCGCAAAGTCGTAAACCGCATAAATTGCGTTCAACGCGATAAACGAAAAGATAAGAAGCTTGCGAAACCCTTTGCGATCCGCAATCGAGGCAATGTGGTATGCCGCAATTGAGGCAAGCAGGCTCACAAGAACGCCTAAAAGGTATCCGCCGAGACGAAACAGATAGTCTGTGGAAAGAATGCCGTTTCCGCCGGTATCAAACTTGAACGGATAAACGTAAACATTTGGAAGAGAGCAATAGAGATAAGAGGAAATCAGAAGCGCCGTCAGAACGGAAATGACGATTTCTGCGCGCTTCATCCTTTTCTCGGATGCATCCCGCCGGAAAAACGGCCGTGCGAAGACAATCAGCGCCGCGATCAACAGCACAAACAGCCCCAGCGCAACCAAATATCCATATGTACCGACCCGCCATCCGCCGACAATGCGCCTGGTGTTCGTAATGTAAGCGCGTATCCCGGCGGTCACGAAACCGAAAGCGAGGCCGATCCGAACGATCAGACGTCCCCGTTCCGTGCACAAACGGTCTGTAAACGCAAAAATAACTCCGATGATCAGGGAGACGGTGAGCAGGTCGCCCGTCACATTGATAAGATAAGTCAGCATGATAGTATCCTTGTTTCGTAATTATTACAGCAAATCATCATCGGATTTCCGATCATATCAGCGGGATCGGCATGTTATGTCCGAAATCCGAAGAACCGGTTAAAAACGCACGTATGGCTCAGGTCTGCGCATGCGATCAGCTCTGCACAAACCTGAGCCATTAAGTTGTCAAGCCCCGTAAACCCGGACAACTTCAGAAAACGATCGAATTATTCCGCCCAAGCACCGTCGGTGAACTGCCACTTGTCGTAGGTATAAACGATCGCAGACGGGAACGCATGATCATCGGGACCGGTTTCGTCCGTGTGAATCAGGTACGTGCTGGAATCCGGGAACTTCACGGTGAAGGTAACGGTATAGAGACCGTCGCCATTCAGCTTGATGTTCGCGCCGTAGTGCGGACCGTCGGAAGCCGCCATCGGCATGAACGTGCCGTTGTCGGTGAAGCTGCCGTCATTCTTGGAAACCTCGTATTCAACCGTCAGATAGGGAACCCAATCGCCCGTGCCGTAGCCGAGACCGTTCTTCAGAGCGGAAACGTCGAGCTCGAGATGGCAATCATAGTCCTCCGCCTTATAACCGCCGGTCATGTCGACGGGCTGGAAATAAACTGCGTTCAGGTTGAGGAATTCCTTCTCAACGCCGGAGAAGATTTCAACCTCGGTGAAGCCGAGATCTTCTTCCTCTTCGCCTTCGCCGTCAGCCGCATTAGCTGCCGGGGTTGCGTTATTGCTGCATGCGACCATGCCGAGAACCAGCATCATGAGCGCGATGAGCAAGGAAAGGATCTTTGTGGATTTTTTCATAACAATATAGTCCTCCTTATTATTTTGATGATAGGTTCAATAACAACTGTTCTGATTTACGGGATCAGTTCAGATTATTGCTTGTTGTTCTGCGCGTCCGCATTCGCGTTCGCCTTTTTCGCTTTTGCGTTTTTGCGGATCATCATGATGAATGTGATGATCGTTATGATCGTCAGAATGATCTGCGGCCCGAGCGTGATCCATGTCGGGTAGATGCCGAGGAAGGTCAGCACGTCGCTGCCGTTCATCCATGCGAGCGACGGGATCGTACCCGCAAGGCTCTGTACCCAACCGCCGATGGTTTCCGCAAGCCGGCCGTCCAGGAACAGCTCGAACATACCAGAGCCAAGGAACGCGATCGACATGACCGCCATCAGGATGCTGGTTGCCATAAAGAACGGCTTCAGCGGAATCTTCACGCCGAACACACGGATCAGCACAAAGATTGCCATGACCGCTGCAAGGCCCGCAATGATGCCGCCGAATACGGCAAGGTATCCGTTCTGCATTGACCCGGCGCGGGAGAAATACTGCTGGCAGAAAAGGATTACTTCTGCGCCTTCCCGGAAGACCGCAAGGAAGGAAGTGAAGCCGAGCGCAAACATCTTGCCCTTGTCCGCCGATTCCGAGACCTTGCTCGAAATGTAATTCGTCCACGCCTCGGATTCCGCCTTGGAGATCATCCAGTTGGAAACGTAGATCAGAACGGCAACCGCGACGAGCGCCGTAACGCCTTCGACGATCTCCTGCGGAACGGAGTTCGACGTGCTGCTGGTGATGGAGTAGAGCAGGATTGCCAGTCCAACGCTTGCGACCAGCGCAATGACTGCGCCGAAATACACGTAACGCGTGCCGCGACGGTTTTCCGTCTTGATCAGATACGCAACCATTGCGCCGACGATCAGGATCGCTTCGAGACCTTCGCGAAGAATGATCCCGAATACCGCGCCGAAGGTTGCCCACGCAAGCCCGCTTCCACCGCTTTTCGTATAGCCGAACAGGTCGTCCAAAATGTCAGCGTCCTCTCGGAGAAGGGAAACAAGCGTATCAACTTCCTTTTGGACCTCTTCAACGCTTGCGCCGCTGTTGACCGCCTTCTTCATGTTCGAGAACTGAAGCTCGACCTCGTTGACGCGCGCGCCGGAAATATAACCCATGACGGTTTTCTCAAACCCGGACGTTTCGTACCAGAACCCATAGGAATTGGTGAACGGCTTGTAATATCCGTCGTCTCCTTCGTATGCTGCGCCCGCCGCGTACCGCCGGACGCCTTCCTTCAGAAGATTGGATATCTGATCCGTCACATCGTTGTAGGTTATGGTCTTTGATCCGTCCGGATTGACCGCCGCAACATATTTTTTATAGGAGAGATAGTATTCATCTCCCGTGTCTTCCTGTTCGTCTGCAAATGCCGCCGCAGTGAAAGCGCTCGTCAAAACGAGTATCAGCAGCATACAGACAATTCGTTTTATCGTTTTCCGACTCATCATTTTCCTCTTCCTCGCTGTCAGTATCACTCAAACCGCTTTTTTATTCGCGGTTGTCTTGCTGTACTAAGAATTGTTTACAGTTTGATCGACATTCGCCGAGCGCCACCAACGCGCAAAAGCTCTCGTTGCTGATCGCATGCTCCATGCTGCACGCATCCTTTAACGCAGTCGATTCGCTGATCCCAAGGCTGACAAGAAGCTCATACAGCCCGATGTTTCGATCCGATATCTCCCTTGCGATGACCATCCCCTTGCGCGTCAGAATCACGGAATGATCTTTCAGCCGCAGGATATATCCTTCCCGCTCCAGCTCCTTCAGGCTGATGGACACCGTTGGCTTCGATACGTTTAATTCCCGCGCAATATACGCTCCGCGCACTTTGCCCTCGCGCTGCAGCGTATAGATCGTTCGCATGTAATCTTCTACTTTACGTTGCTGTGTCACAGCCTCACTCCCTTTGCAGTTTTTTGCTTGTCCCCCCAGTCGCGCTGCCCGTATATCCCTCGAAAAAGCTACGAAAGCTTATGCGGATGCGCTCAGCATAGGGAGACCGGTTCGCATAACCGCAGGACCTGACCGAAACGCAGGAATCTGCGGGTACGCCAAAACATAGGGAATCGCCAAATCGTTGCTATTATATAGGGCTTCGTGGGGATTGTGTGTCCAGTAGTTAGCTTTTGCTAACCAATAAATGTTCTGAAATTAGCTTATATAGTTTTCCTTCTTTCAGTTGAGAGTTCCTTGTGATATAGTAACATTGAAATTAGTTAGCGACAGCTAACCGTGCGGTCAGATTTTCCCGGCTTGTGTTTTGCGGATTGCAAAAGCATATGGGACGGCATTCTATCCGAGAGCACGGAAAACCGGAAACAAAGGGTGGTAATTGTATGACAAGGGAACAATGGAAAGCTATCGAAACGCATGATCCCGAATATGACGGCAAATTTTATTATGCCTTGAAGACGTCCAAGCTTATTTGCAGACCGTCGTGCACTGCAAGAAAGCCCGTTCCTGAAAATGTTATTATCTTCTCCAGCCTGAAGGACGGTATGGAAGCAGGGTATCATCCGTGTACTCGCTGCCGTCCGGATCTGCCGGAGTGGCGCGGGGCAAAGAGAGATTTGGCAATGCGGGCGGAAGCATATATTCAAAAACATTTCACGCAAAAGTTTTCACTGGATCAGATAGCGGAAGCGCTTTTCGTGAATAAGATCTACCTGTCAAAATGCTTCAAAGAAATCACGGGCGGAACCTTGCTGCATTATCACAATCAGGTCAGATGCGAAAAAGCGTGCGAGCTCCTCAGGGAGACGGAATTACCCGTGGAGGTGATCAGCGACCGTGTCGGTTTTGCGACGGCATCGCATTTCGCCAGAGTGTTTCGGACCTTTTACCGCTGCTCCCCGACGGAATACAAAAGGAGCTTTCTGAAAAGCCTGCAATAGAAAGGCAGCAAGCGAACCATACGATACAAGCTTATGAAAAGGGTTGCTCAGACTCACAGACCCTCCTGAGCAACCCTTTGCTTTCGTTATGAATATGCCTCCGGGGACAAAGCGCTCTGAAATCCGTCCCAAAACCACAAAGCCGCCGGAACGAAAGGAAGAAACGGCGGCTTTATTGTGGAGGTACGGTTTTTATTTGGATATAGATCGCGTGTAGTGGTCGAAAAGGCCGCTCAGGCTGCCGCCCACGAAATCGCCTGCACGACAAGTCCGATCAGCAGGCAGACGGGAAGCCCGATCAGCATCCCGACGCAGCTTGATTTTACATGATATCCGTAATCATGATAGACCGCTGTCATATCCTCCGTTCCGGGCAAAATGTACGTCTTCGAATGACAGAGCCAAAGAATATCTATTACGATGGCATCATACCAGTCCACAATCAGCCAAAGTCCATAGCTTATGAGGAAGCCGTTCAGAAATGAACGGGAACCGTTGACAAAGTATACAATGGCGCCGAGTATAATTCCAATCACGACCGCAGCGGGCCACTTCTTCTTAAATCTTTCCAATGTGCTCGGATTCTTTTTATCCGGGATTTTGCCTAATTCAATATATCGTTCCACAATGGCGGGCGGATAACCGTATACCCTCTTGGCGGGCTCTCTTCTTACCTGCAGCAGGACCTCCAGATGAAACAACACACAAAGCACGAAAGCTTCTATCAGGAAAGTCATCATGATTCAACACTCCCCGAATCTTTTGATATCCCGTATTGACATCAGACCAGGAACAGTATGAACAAGCCAAGATACATCGCGGCACCGGCAATATTCCCCGCGCCCGGAATGTGAAACGGCACCTGCACAAGAAACAGCGGCAGAAGGTTGAACACGCAGGCCCACGCGGGAAGCGG
>CALGGM010000044.1 GCA_937915925.1 uncultured Clostridia bacterium
TCCTGAATGTGCCCGCGGAAGATGTTGCCGGTCATGTACTTGGTCGGCGGCATGTACTTTAACGGCGCGTTCGGGAAGATCTCGCGCGCCATCTGCGCCTGCGCAAGCTCGTAGAGGAACGTGTTTTCAACGGAGGGATCCATTTCAAACGCGTGACCTAAGCCCATCTGTTCTTCCCGCATGCCGGCGCACTTTGCGAACGCTTCGTTCAAGAACTGCGACGCAAGCACCGTGTGCGCGGACGTGATCGCGTCGTCGGTGGTGAGGTAGTTGTCCTCGCCCGTGTTGATGATGACGCCCGCGTAGCCGTTGATGATGCGGGAAAAATACTGGTCCACGATCGTGCGCTGCATGTTGATGTCGCGGAACAGAATGCCGTACAGCGCGTCGTTCAGCATGACGTCGAGCCGTTCCAATGCGCCCATTGCCGCGATCTCCGGCATGCAGAGCCCGGAGCAATAGTTGCAAAGGCGAATGTAGCGGTGCTGTTCCTCGCCGACCTCGTCCAAAGCGGCGCGCATCAGACGGAAGTTTTCCTGCGTAGCGTAGGTTCCGCCGAAGCCCTCGGTCGTCGCGCCGTAGGGTACGTAGTCAAGAAGCGACTGACCCGTCGTACGGATGACCGCGATGATGTCCGCGCCCTGCTTTGCGCCCGCCTTCGCCTGGATGATGTCCTCGTAGATGTTGCCGGTCGCGACGATGATGTAGAGGTATGGACCCTGCTTATCGCCGAACGCATTGAGGTACTCGTTGCGCTTTGCGACGTTTTTGTTGATCCGCGCCATGGTCGCGTCGATGTGCGGCTGCAGCGCCTTGCGGATGTCCGCTTCGTCATGCGCGGGGAGCTTCGTAAGATCGAGCTCGCCGCGGTCGATCGCCTCCGCAACGCCCTGCGGGTCGAGCCCGGTTTCGAGCATCGCGTTGCCCACGACCCATGCCGCGCCGAGCGGCAGCAGCGCGTTTGCCGAGAGGTAATCCACGATCACGTTCGGCATGGGCACGTCGAGATCGTTGACCCCGTCGATGCCTAAGAGCCTGCAGACCGTGCGTTCGACCGTGACGGTGGTGTGCAGGTCGATGAAGCGCTGCGTGTCCGCCGCGACGTGCGCCGCCGATGTACGCGCTTCGTTGACCAAGTCAAAATTCAAGCCGAGTTTGCTTTCCATAGCGGTCCCTCAGTGCTTGACGTGCCGCTCGTTGCGAAGAAGCTTCGTCGGCTCGAGGTAGTGCTGCGCCGTGCCTTCGGCAACGTACGCGACGCCGGTCTTTTCGATCTTCTTCTTGCCGGTGCAGACGTCGCAATGGCAGTTCTGGACGTAGTGCTCGGGCTCGGTGTACGACGTGATGACGCCCTCGAAGTTCCGGAGGATGACCTTTCTCGGCGTCTGCGAAATGAGGTACGTCGGCATGACGGGCGTCTTGCCGCCGCCGCCCGGCGCGTCGACCACGAACGTCGGTACGCAGTAGCCGGACGTATGTCCGCGCAGCGCTTCCATGATCTCAATGCCCTTCGATACGGGCGTACGGAAGTGCGAAAGACCGAGGGACGGATCGCATGCATAGATGTAATAGGGACGCACGCGCATCTTGACGAGCCCGTGCACGAGCTCCATCATGACGTGGCTGCAGTCGTTGACGCCGGCAAGCAGCACGCTCTGGTTGCCCAGCGGAATGCCCGCGTCCGCGAGCATGGCGCACGCCTTCGCCGCCTCGGGCGTGAATTCCTTCGGCGTGTTGAAGTGCGTGTTGAGCCAGATGGGATGATATTTCTTCAGCATGTTGCAAAGCTCCGGCGTAATGCGCTGTGGGCAGACGACCGGCGTGCGCGAGCCGAGACGGACGATCTCGACGTGCGGGATCTCGCGAAGGCGGGAGATGATGCTCTCCAAAATCGCGTCGCTCACCATGAGCGCGTCGCCGCCGGAAAGCAATACGTCGCGCACCTCGGGGTGATTTCTCACGTATTCGATGCACTTGTCGATCTGCGCCATCGGAACGCCGCAGTCGTTCTGCCCCGCGAAGCGGCGGCGCGTGCAGTGACGGCAGTACATGGAGCACATATCCGTGATGAGAAGCAGCACGCGGTCGGGGTAGCGGTGGGTAAGACCGGGCGTCGGGGAGTCGGTGTCCTCGTGCAGCGGGTCGGCGTCCTCATAGTCGGCGTATTCGAGCTCTTCGGCGCGCGGGATCGCCATCTTGCGGATCGGATCGTAGGGATCGTCAAGGTCGATCAGCGAGAGATAGTACGGCGTGATCGCCATGCGAAGCTTGCCGAGCGTCTTTTTCACGCCTTCCTCCTCGTCGGGGGTCAGCGTCATGACCTTTTTGAGATCGTCGAGCGTCTCGGCGCGGTTACGGACCTGCCAATGCCAGTCGTTCCACTGTTCTTCGGGAACGTCGGCGAAGAGACCGTTGCGGGTTTTCATAGATAAACCTCCTGAAAAATATAGATCGCGAGAGCAGGGGAAACCCCTGCTCTCACAAGAGAATTCAGCAGTATTTCTCGTCGAAGAGCTTGCGGAGCTTTTCGTTCTCGCGGAGCACGTTCAGCGTGATCTCGGCGTGGTTCTTGGTGTAGCCGTTGCCGACGATCATGGTGACGTCCTTGCCGACGCCTTCCGCGCCCAGAGCCGCCTTCGTAAACGAGGTCGCCATGGAGAAGAAGTAGACGAGACCGTCGTCGCGCACGGGCAGGATCGCGCTCATCTCGCAGGATTCGATGTTGACGCAGCAGATGGAGATGTCGTATTCCTTGCCGCCGTTCGCTTCAAGCGCCTTTTCCAGCACCTCGACGGGCTTCGTGCAGTCCGCAACGATGACGTCGGTGTATACGCCGAGCTCGATGAGCGCGGGAACCTGCTTCGGGTTCCTTACAACGCCCACGACCTTGCCGTTCGGGCCGACCTTTTTCAGCGCTTCCCAGCCGCAGAGCACGCCGGACTTGCCGTTTGCGCCGAGGATCAGCACGGAATCGCCTTCCTTCGGGAGCTTTCTTGCCTGCGCGGGCGCGCCTGCAACATCGAGCGCCGCGAGCGCCAGAGGCTCGGACATGTCCTCGGGCAGCTTCGCGTAGATCGCAGACTCAAACAGCACCGCCTGACCGTCGATGTCGACGCGGTCGATCTCCTTGTGGATCGCCTTGATGCGGTCGATCTTAAGCGGCGTCATGGAAAGGGAAACGAGGGACGCGATCTTGTCGCCGACCTTCAGGTCGAAGTCGGGCTTTGCGAGCAGATCTTCGCCGATATAGGCGACCTTGCCGATGAACATGCCGCCGGAGCCGGTAACCGGGTTTTGCTGCTTGCCGCGCTCTGCCACGATGCCGAGGATCATTTCGCCGATCTTCTGCTCGTCGCCGCCGCACGCTTCGGAAATCTGCGTAAACGACGCGGAGTCGATGTTCAGGGAGATGACGTCGCAGATGATCTCGTTCGAATAACGCTTCGTCATGTCGTTGTCGATCTTCCATGCCGCCTGGGTGAGAACGCCCTTCGGCTCGATGACGCGGTGGGTGCCGTACTTATTGCCCTTCAACTGTTCCATTTTGAATCCTCCTGAAAATGTATTTTGATTGATATTACTGACGTGCGGGGAGACCGAGGATCGCGCGCGCCTCGTCGGGCGTTGCGACCTCACGACCGAGTTCCTTTGCAAGACGGACGACCTTTTCGACAAGCTCGCCGTTAGAAGCCGCCTTGTGTCCTTTTCCGAGGTACACGTTGTCCTCGAAGCCGACGCGGACGTTGCCGCCCATGATGATGCCTGCCGCCGCCATGGTCCATGCGGATCTGCCGACGCCGGTGACCGTCCAGGTAGAGCCTGCGGGGATCTTACTGACCATGAACGCAAGGTTATCGACGGTTGCGGGCGCGCAGCCTGCCACGCCGAGCACGAAGTTGAACTGCATCGGCGCGCCGGGAACCTCGCCCTTACGCGCCATATTCAGCACGGTGTCGAGATGACCGAGCTCGAAGCATTCGTACTCGGGCTTGATGTTGTTCTCGATCATGCGCTTGCCGAACGCGCGCATCGTGGGCATGGTGTTTTCGAACACGTCGTCGCCGAAGTTGCACGTGCCGCAGTCGAGCGTCGCCATCTCGGGGAACAGCTCGGTCGGCTGCAGACGCTCCTCGGGCGTCATGCCGGTTGCGCCGCCGGTCGACGGGATCATGATGACGTCGGGAAGCTCCGCTCTGATCGCGTCCATGACCACGCGGAAGCGCTCGCGGTCCTGCGTGGGCGTGCCGTCGTCCTCGCGGACGTGGACGTGGATGATCGCGGCGCCCGCTTCGTATGCGAGCTTTGCTTCGCGGACCATCTCCTCGACGGTGTAGGGAACGGCGGGGTTGTTCGCCTTGGTGACTTCTGCGCCGCAGATGGCGGCGGTAATGATCAGCTTTTCCATGGCATTCTCCTTATTTGTCCTGACTGTGATCGATGCGCTGGCAGTCCTTCGGCGTGACGCAGGTGCCGTGCGCGCGGCAGACCACGACGGGCTCCGGGAGCACTTCGGCAGCGGAGGGGGAGATGTCCGGACGCGCTTGAATGACCTTACGAGCTTCGAACGTCATGCCGCGGGAGGTGTTTCCGATGCGGTCGATCTCGCCGTACGCCTCGATGTAGTCGCCCGCGTAGACGGGAGCGAGGAACTCGATGTTGTCGTAGGCGCAGAACAGCCCTTCGTCGCCGTCGCACTTGATCAGAAGTTCGGTCGCAACGTCGCCGAACAGATGCACCATGTGCGCGCCGTCCACCAGGTTTCCGCCGTAGTGCGCGTCCTTCGCGCTCATGCGGAGTCGTAAGAGGGATGTCAGTTTTTCCATGTGTGATTCTCCTTCACGGTATTAGATTTTGGGAACGTCCTTTTGATGAAAAAAGAGCGCTGTCGGTCGACCGCTCGACCAATAGCACTCCATGCTGATAAAACATGACAGTAGCGCCGCTTACACGGCGATACCAGGAACCGGAGCGGGCGCATCCGGACCCTTCGGCGGACGACCCCTTCCCCGAACGATATCCGATCGCCCGACCGATCGAACGGGTACCCTGCTGTCCGCGCCTCTATTGAAAGAATGTATGAAATTCTGCATAAATATTATACCCGATTTCAGGGCGCGTTGTCAAGGAATTTTCGTTCCGTAAGAGCGCTCGACGTCTTTCAGGATCGCGGGATCCAGCGAGAGCATGCGGCAAATGTTCAGCGCGTCCTTCGGACAGTCCGATCTGCCCTCGACGCGGTACAGCCCGTAGTTCATGTGCCGCGCGATCAAAGCAACGCCGTCCCCGCCGGAGGCTGCGCGTTCCCGAATGATCGCGTCGGGATCGACGTCCTTTAACCCGATGATCTGATAGTGCGCACGGGCAAACTCCGCGACGCCGTCGTAGTGCGTGGACAGGATCGAGATCGCGTCGACGCCGTTCAGATGCCGCGTGACCGCCTGCACGATGATCGCGCCCTCGTCGGGGTTCGTGCCGCGGGCGAACTCGTCAAGGAGCAGCAGCGAAAAGCCCCGCTTCGCCTCCGAAAGCGCCTCGTTGAACCGCACGATCTCCGAGCCGAAGCCGGATAAACCCGATTGGATCGACTGCGCGTCGTCAAAGAGCATGCGGATGCTGTGAAACATCGGAAGCCTTGCGCGTCTTGCGCAGACCAAAAAACCTGCCTGAAACAGGAACGCGTTCAGCGCGACCGATTTCAGCGCGACGCTTTTGCCGCCCATGTTCGCGCCGGTGATGACCGTCGTGCCGCGGTCGGTTTCGATCGACACGGGCACGAACGCGCGTCCTTTTTCCTTCAGAAGATCGACAAGCTCGGGGTTCGTCATGTCAAAAAGCGCAAGCGCCGACTCGGTGATCTCGGGGCGCACGCCGCCGTAACGCACGGCAAACAGCGCCTTCTGGATCAGAAAATCGAGCCTGCCGAGCGCGTCGGCGTTGTTCTGTAAATCAGGGACATACGAAAGCAGCGCTTCACACATGGCGGTGCGCACCGTGCGCTCCTCGTTTTCCTCCTCGGCGCACACGCGCACGCGCTCCGTTCGGATCGCGTCCTTTTGCTGCGGGTCGTCCGTTTCGTAAAGCTGCTGCTCCAGCCGCTTCTTTTCGGCGCGGATCAAAGAAAGCCGCTCCGTCGCGCGGTCGGGAATATAGAACCCGCGCGAACGCGTGCGCTCGGGGTCGAGCACGTTCAGCGCGGCGTCGGGATCGGCGAACGCGATCCCCTCGATTTGCGTTTCCGCACGCATGCGGTCGAACAGCGGAAGAAGGTCCGAGATGCGCAAGAGGAACCCCTTCAGCTCGAACAGCTCGACGTGATCGAGGCACGCGCCCTCCGAAAGCCTTTTGAGCGAGCCGCGCACGTCCTTTAACTGACAGAGCACGAGCATGATCTTGTCGTACAGCTCCCGACACGGCTCGGCGTGCCGCGCGGCACGTTCGACGTTTTTAAGCTCCGCTTCGAGCGCGTCGCGTTCCTCCGGCGCGTAAAAATGCATCCTTCGCACGCGCTCCTGCCCAAACGGGCTGCACAGGTGCAGCGTGTCGAGCGCGTATTGAAGCCCGATGGAAACCTTATCCTCAAAGCCGATCGAAATCATTGGATCGCCTCCCTTACGTTGATGACGGGTACGTCGACCCGTTCCTGCATGGCGCGTTTGAACGCGTCCGGATCGAATTTCCAGCCGTAGGCGGAAACGGGGTTGACCGTGACAAACAGCGTTTTTGCCGCCTGCTCGGTTTCCAGAGCGACGTTTCGCACGGCGAGCTTGTCGAACGTGTCGGGCGAAAGCAGGACCTTGCTCGGATCCTTTACCACGAGCCGCTTGTTTCTCAGCACGCCGCTTTTCAGAAGCGGAAGGACCGCGGAATCGGTGAGCGCGCCGGGGATCAGCGCGGCGTCGGACGTTCTTAATTGCGCCTCTAAAGGCTGTTCCGACTGCGGCGGCAGCACGCTCGCCTTCGGTAAATTCATGATGCGAAAGACGTTCGCGGTGTCCGACACGACCTTTTCCATGCGCATGTCATAGCTTGCGCCGGTGCAGAGGATCACGCTTTCCGCGACCGTCCGCGCGCCGAGCGATTTTCTGCCGAGCGCGCCGTCGATGATGACCTGCTCGGCGCCGAGCGAAAAGAACAGATCGGAGACGGCGGTGAGCTGCGAGGTGATCGACGGACCCGCAAGCTGCACGTTACCCGCGCTTCTTGCGCGCACGATCACGACCTCGCCTAACGGCGTCGGAATGCCGGTGGTGTACACGATCTCCAAGGTGATATCCGAATACGCCAGCATGTCCTTCGCGGTCGCGATCAGCGTGCCCTCCGGCACGAAGATGCCGGGCTTTTCCGTGCCGGTCACGACGTCCGTGGATTCGCCGTCGCGTCCGATCGAGGTAAGCCCTAAGATACGGTCGCGCGAACGGTCCAAAAGCCAGTTCAGCACGGTCGTTTTGCCCGCGTTTTTACACATGCCCACGATGGACAGCGTGCGTACCGATTTGAGATTTTCCGAAATGTTTCGGTCCATATGCGTTCCTTTTCATTCTGGGTCGACGCGCTCGATCCGCCATGCGCCGTCGGCGCGGACCGCGAAGAACGCGAGGCTGCCGTCGGGAACCGTGAGCTGCGTCTCAGTCCGGCACGCGCCGGGTGTGTGGAGCGCAAGCGTTTCGCCGTCCGTCGTGTACAGCCAAACGGCGAAGTCGTCCTCGCCGGTGTGCGTCAGCCGATACGTGCCGCTTTTCAAAAGACAGAGGTCCGTCACGGCGTCGCCCTTGCCGGAGAAGGCGTCCGCCGCCGTTTCGTCGAGCTGCTCGACCGTGATCCGCCAAGCGCCGACGGAGAAGACCTCAAAGGTGAACGGCGCTTCGCCGAACAGCAGCACGGAGCCGTCGTACGCGCCGCGTGCGCATACCAGAAGATCGGCTTTACCGTTCGCGTCGTACGCCCACACGGTAAAGTCGCGGTCGTTCGGATGCACGAGATGCACGCGATAGATCCCGCCGCCGGTCGAAACGCCGAAGATCACGTCGTCGCCGCTGCCCGTGAACGGGGCGAAGACGGTGAATCCGCAGCGCGTGCAGACGCCGTTCTCCATGTCGTGTCCGAGCGGTTCGCCCTCCGTTTGTCCACAGACGCGGCAAAGCCTCGGCGCTGTGCAACCGGCTTCGCGCCAGTCGTGCCCCGGCGCTTCTGCCGTCTGTCCGCAACGAAGGCAGGTTTCAGGCTCCGTACAGGACGCGGAAGGATAGTCGTGTCCGAGCGGGTCGCCCTGCGTTTGCCCGCAGCGCAGACAGATCGAAGGCTCGGTGCAGGTGGCTTCCGAAAAGTCATGCCCGAGCGGTTCGTCCTGCGTTTGCCCGCAGCGCGTACAGATCGAGGGCTCGATGCAGGTGGCTTCCGAAAAATCGTGCCCGAGCGGTTCGCCCTGCGCTTGCCCGCAGCGCGTACAGATCGAAGGCTCGGTGCAGGTGGCTTCCTGATAATCGTGTCCGAGCGGTTCGCCCTGCGTCTTGCCGCATTCGGCGCAGACGGAAGGCTGAGTGCAGGTCGCCGGTTCAAAGGCGTGGGTATGCGATTCACAGCCGATGAGCAGCAGGAGCAGCACAAGCGCGATCGAGATCCGTTTCATCATGCGCATCCGATCACCGCCCATCCCTGAGCCGCGCCGCGATCGGGGCGACGGTTTCGTCGTCGTGGTGCAGCGCGCGCTGCGTGCCGAAATCATCGATATAGGCGTCCCCGTCGAGCAGCAGCTCGGACACCGTGACAAAGCGGTACCCCTGCTCGGCGTAATAGGGGAGAAGCGTTTCCAAAGCCGCCAGCGTATGCTGACCGTATACGTGCATCAGCACGATCCCGCCGTTGTGCAGACCGGACTGCACGCGCGTTTTCACGCCGAACTCCGAGACATAGGAGAACCCGTCGCCGGAATCGATCGACCACAGGATGACCTCCGCGCCGAGCCCTCGCGCGACGGCGCGGTCCGTGAACACCGAGAGCCCGGACGGGGGACGGTAATGCACGACGGAATCGCCGTTGAACGAACGGAGCAGGGTATCGGCTTCGGAAAGGCTGCGCCAGATCTGGCGCGTGGACGCGTCCCGCATCTCGAGATGCTCAAAGGAATGGCTCGCAAGCTCGTGCCCGTGCGCGACGATCGCGCGGCATTCGTCCGGATTGTAGACGGCGTACCGCCCGATCACGAAGAACGTCGCCTTTGCGCCGTAGCGGTCCAGAAGGTCGAGCAGCTGCAGCGTTTTGCCTGCGCCGGTCGCCGCGTCGAACGTGATCGCAACGGCGCGCTGATCGGTCGCGACCTGCTTTAGCCCGTTGTTTCGCGGCTCGTCGACGAACAGCGGCGCTTCGCAAAGCGGGTCGCCTTCGCCTTCGCAGTACAGCAGAAGCAGCGTTTTGCGCGGGAGAGAATCGGGAACGGAAAAGGTGAAGCTGACCGTGACATTGGTCCCGCGGGCGCGGGTCGAGCCGAGCGTGTCGTCGCCTTCGGTTTTCAGGATCCAATTCTGATCCTTCGAGGCGGTGACGGACGCCCGCACGGTGACGGTCGAGCCGTATGCGCCGACGAACGCGGCGTCGGAAAACACGGCGTGCGGCGCGGTCTCTGCGCCTGAGGATAGCGGGAGCAGCAAGAGAAGCGACGCAAGCAGCATGCACAGCACACGTTTTCGGACCATCATCGGCAGCTCCTTTCCGCCCGCAGGCGTATCGTTCTTTGTTCATCTTATCACATCGGCATAAAAAAGGAAAGGGAAAGTTGCGGGAAACGGTTTGCGCTCTCGGCACAGGGCGGGCATATTGACTTTTTCCCGAAATCCATTTAAAATTCGGTATATACCGTGGCGCGAAGGACGGAACGGAGCATGAAGAAAACGACGCAGCGCATCATCATACTGGTTTCGTTGGCGGCGGCGATCTCGCTGTTCGTTTTCTTTCTGTACGACGTTTTGGTCCCGTACATCCGCATGGAGATCGCAAACGACCTCGACGGCGCAAAGGAGCTACTGACCTCCAAGGGCGTCTTGGGGTTCCTGTCGGTCGTTCTGGTTGAAGCGCTGCAGATGGTCGTGATCTTCATTCCGGCGGAGTTCATTCAGATCTCGTCGGGGCTCAGCTATCCGTTCTGGCTCGCGCTGCTGCTGTGCGATCTCGGCGTCTGCCTCGGCGCGACGATCATCTATGTGCTCGTGACGGCGTTCCGATTTTCCACAAACGCCTACGAACGGAACGAAAAGAAGATCGAAAAGCTCGCCGCCGGCGTCAAGAAGGAGCGCGGCACGCAGCTGCTGCTGTACCTGCTCTTTATCATGCCGTTCATCCCGTTCGGAGCGATCTGCTATTACGGCAGCTACCGAAAGATGAAATACCCGCGCTATATTTTCACCGTCGCAACCGGCGTGATCCCGTCGATCGTCACCTCGAACCTGATGGGTACGGCGGCGCGGTATTTTATCGGAAACAAGCTGCCGCTGCCGCTGCTGATCCTGATCCTGCTGCTGCTTGCGGGCGTGCTGTTTTTGGTCCTGTTCCTGTTTCTCAACAAGGTCTATTTCCGTCAGAACGAGGGTACGCCGGACTCGGTCTATGTCACCGGCTTTTTCAGCATTCTGCATACGGTGTTCAAGCGCCGTCAGCGCGTGCATATCGACGGCACGAAGGTGCAAGGGCTAGTAAAGCCGTTTGTCGTGCTTTCGAATCACCAGTCGTTTTTCGACATGTATTACGTCAAGCGCCTGTTCGAGGACACGAGCCTGTCGTTCGTGGTGAACAAGCATTATCTTTCGCACCCGCTCGTCAGAAAGGCGGCGTCCAAATCCGGTATGATCCCGAAGAAGCTGTTCTGCCCGGACCTTTCCGTGCCGATGCAGATCATGCGTATGCTGAGAAAGGGCTATCCGGTCGTGATCTTCCCCGAGGCGCGGCTGTCCGTCGACGGGCGGTCCTATCCGATCCTCGATAAAAGCGCGGCGTTCTTTAGGCGGCTCAAAACCGATCTCGTGCTCGTAAAGATCTCCGGCGCATACTTCGCAAACCCGAAGTGGCGCAAGCGCATCTTCCGATCTGACGTATACATCTCCGCCGAGCGCGTCGTCACAAAGGAGGCGATCGCCGCCATGAGCGACGCCGAGCTGAACCGCCTGATCGACGAAACGCTGGCGTTTGACGCGTCCGAAACCCCCACCACGGTCTATCACAAAAAGGACATGGCAAAGGGGCTTGAAACCGTGCTGTACCGCTGCATCGACTGCGGCGCGCTCTATACGACGCGGGGCGAGGGCAACGCGCTCGTCTGCACCGCGTGCGGCAAAACGCATCGGCTGAACGAACGGTACCTCTTCGACGAAGCGCCGTTCTCGATCGGGGCGTACTATGAGGCGATCAAGGACATGGAGCGGGCGGAGCTCGATTCCGTGAAGCTTGAAGCGGACGTTGACGCCGTGATCTTCCGCGATACGGGTAGGTACAAAACCAAGGAGAAGGGGCATTGCACGCTGACAAAGGACGGTTTTTCCTACCGCTCGGACAGCACGGACTGCACAATCGGTCGCGATGCGCTGCCTGCGCTGCCGTTCTCGTGCGATGCGGAATTCGAGACGTACATCAACGGGGATCTGCATTACTTCTATCCGAGGGAAAACCGTCGGCAGGTCGTGCGCTGGGCGCTGATCGCCGATCTATTTTGGGAGCTGGGCCATGAAGAAAAACAGGACTGAAACGCTGATCAATCTTTCGACAAAAACATTCATTCAGGTCGTCGCGCTGCTGTTCGCGCTGATGCTCGCCGCGATCGTGCTGACGTACGTGATTCCGAAGGGCGCGTTCGGAACGTCTCCGGACGGCACGACGGACTTTTCCGTCTATACGCCGGTCGAGGGCGCAAAGGGCATTCCGATTTGGAAGGGACTTCTTTCGCCGATTCTCGTGTTCGGCTCCTCAAACGGGCTCACGCTCATCATGCTGTCGCTGTTCCTTGTGACGGTGTTCGCCGCGTTTCAGGTGATGAACGACGTCGGCGGCATCCGCACGCTGGTCGGCGCGGTGGCAAAGCGTTTCCAAAAGCGCCGCGCGCTGCTGCTTGCCATGATCTCGCTCGTGTTCATGTGCTTCGGCGCGTTCCTCGGTCTGTTCGAGGAGATGCTTTCCATGCTCCCGATCGTGACCGCGCTGTGCGTGCTCCTGGGCTACGACTCGTTCACCGGCTTTCTCGTGTGCATCATCGCCTGCGGCTTCGGCTTCGCGAGCGCGATCACGAACCCCTTTACCGTGCTGCTTGCAAGCGAGATCATCGGCGCGAACCCGATGGAGCATATCCTCTATCGCGTCGTGATCTTTGCGGTGATGTATGCGCTGCTTCTGGGGTTTGTGTTCCTTTATGTGAAGCGCCTTAAAAAGGATCCCGCGTCGAGCCTGACGCTATCACACGACGAGGCGCTTCGTAAAACGGACCGTGTAAACGGCGAGACGTTCGAGCCAAAGGACGAACGGCGCATCCGCGTGACCTACATCGTGTTCCTGCTCGTGTGTCTCGCGCTGATCGTCACTTGCTCCGCTGTTGCTGCGCTTCGCGATTACACCGTGGTCGTGCTGATCGCGTACTTTTTGCTCTTCGGACTAATCGCGGGCTTCGTCTCCGCAAAGGCAATTAAGCCCGTTTTCAAAAGCTTTTTGAAGGGCGTCGTCGGGGCGCTTCCCACGATCGTGTTTATCGCGCTCGCGTCGTCGGTCAAGTATATCTTTGACGAGGGCGCGATCATGCCGACAATCGTGCATTCGATCAACACGGCGGTCTCCGGCCACAGCCCGTTCCTTGTCGCGCTCGTGCTGTACGCGATCATCCTTGTGCTCGAGTTTTTCATTTCGTCCTCGACGGCGAAGGCGATCCTCGTCATGGGCATGCTCGCGGTGTTGAGCGTGCCGTTAAGTCGGCAAATGCTTGTATTGATCTACACCTTCGCGGACGGCTACACGAACGTGCTGTTCCCGACGTCGCCGGTGCTTCTGATCTCGCTTTCGATGATCGGCGTCGATTACTTCAAGTGGGTCAAAAAGAGCGTGCCGTTGTTCCTTTTAAACCTCGCGCTTGTCATCGCGTTCCTTGCGCTCGGCATCGTGCTCGGTTACTGATTTTTCATGTAAAGCCCGTCCCGTCAATCTTGACACGGTACGGGCTTTTCCTGTATCATATAAAAAAGCGCTTTAAGGGGTAGTTATGCTGTCATCTCACCTGCAGTCCAACGGCTGGACGCTCGCGTTCAACGACCGTCAGATCCTTTCCCATTCCGAAGAACACCCGTTTGCGGCGGCGATCCGCCGGGAAAAAACATACGAAGCCGACCGCGGCACGGTCAAGGAGACCGTCGTCGAGGTCGAGCGCGTTCCGCTTACCGCTGTTTCCGAAGCGGACGGAGCGCTCGTGCTCTCCGCTCCGGGTCACGCGCTGCGCGTCGAGGTTTCCGAACGCGCGGACGGCGTGACGCTGACCTTCTCCGGCGAGGAGGGCTGGGCGTACGCGTTTTGCCTTCCCGCCGTTTCGAACGAGGCGGTGTTCGGCGGAGGCGAGCAGTATCGAAAAACGAACCTTCGCGGCGAAACGGTCGTCAACTTTGTGTCCGAGCACATCAAGGCGAAGACGGTCATCGAAAAGGCGCTTCTGCCGCGCTTTCTGTATCGCGAAAAGCCGCATTCTGCGATCGGCAGCTATGCGCCGATGCCTGTTTTTGTGACCGACACGGGACGCATGATCCGATTCGACACCGTGTCCGACGGCAAATCGACGTTCGCCGACGACGCGTATACGTTCGAGTTCGACGCCTGCCCGAAATCGCTGACCGTCACGTTCGGCGAAAGTTTTGACGCGCTGCTGCTCTCGTACGCAAAGGACGTCAAAAACCGCCAGTACCTGCCCGATTGGTGCTTTGACGGCATGATCCTCGGCATTCAGGGCGGCACGCAGACGATCCTTGATAAGACGTTCGCCATGCTCGACGCGGGCGCGAAGATCTCCGGCGTGTGGAGCCAGGACTGGTCGGGCGAAAACCGCACGGTTATGGGCAAGCAGGTGTGGTGGAACTGGGAGGTCGACGAGAATCTTTATCCGGATCTTTCGGGCGCGATCCGAAAGCTCAACGCCCGCGGCGTGCGCTTTTTGGCGTACATCAATCCGTATCTTGTCAAGGACAGTCGTCTGTACACCGAATGTAAAAAGATGGGGTATCTCATCACGCACACGGACGGCAGCATCTATCACATCAAGTCCACGACGTTCGACGCGGGAATGATCGACCTGACGAACCCCGAGGCGGTGCGCTATACAAAGGACGTGCTGATCAAGAAGAACATGCTCGATCTCGGCGTGTCGGGCTGGATGGCGGACTTCGGCGAGTATCTTCCGGTCGACTGCGTGCTGCATGACGGCGATCCGAAAAAGCTTCATAACCTCTGGCCGGTGCTTTGGGCAAAGCTGAACCGCGAGGCGGTGGAGGAGTACGGTCGTGACGACGTCATGTTCTTCATGCGCTCGGGCTATGTGGGCGTGCAGACCTACGCGCCGGTGCTGTGGAACGGCGATCAGCATACCGATACCACGAAGGACTACGGCATGCCGTGCGTCATGCCCGCAAGCTTCTCGCTGGGCTTTTCCGGCGTGCCGATGATCCACTGCGACGTCGGCGGGTTCTTCTCGTTCTTGAAGCTCAAGCGCTCTCCGGAGCTGTTCACCCGCTGGATGGAAATGTGCACGTTCTCGCTTTTGATGCGCAGTCACGAATCGATCCGTCCGTGGGCGAACGCACAGTTTGACGCGGAACCCGTCAAGGCGCACACCGTGCGGCTGACGAACATTCACGTGGCGTTGAAGCCGTATCTTTTGCATTGCGAAGCGCTCGCAAAAGCCGGACTTCCCGCCATGCGTCCGGACTTTTACGAGGCGATGGATTACGGCGAAAGCCATGATATGTACAGCTACTTCTTGGGCGAAGACCTCTTCGTCTGCCCGGTCATCGAGCGGCACGCAAAGACGCGAAAGGTCTTTTTGCCGAAGGGCGAGTGGGTCGACTTTTGGACGGGCAAGGAATATCGAGGCGCAGCGGAATACACCGTGCCCGCGCCGCTTGGCGTCACGCCCGTGTTCTATAAAGCGAACAGCGCATATACGGATGTTTTCCGCAAAGCAGCGGAGTGGAACAAGAACAAATAAACAACGGAGGGTAAATTCATGGAGTCTTACATTTCCCGCACGAGCGGAATCAAGATGAAGGACAAGATCGGCTACGCGTTCGGCGATCTCGCAAGCTGTCTGGTGTTCGGACTGACGCAGAGCGTGCTGAACAAGTTCTACACCGACGCGCTGGAGATCAGCGTGCTGAGCGTTATGATCATGACGATCGTCGCCCGCGTGTGGGACGCGATCAACGACCCGATCTGGGGCAGACTGATCGACGGCGCGCGCGTGTATCCGGACGGACGCTATCGCCATTGGCTCAGGATCTTCGCGCTGCCGGTCGCGGTCGCGACGGTACTGATGTTCCTGAACGTCAAGAGCTTTTCGATGACGTGGCGCACGGTCTGGATCTACTTCACCTATATCCTGTTCGGCATGCTCTACACCTGCATCAACATTCCGTACGGCTCGATGGCGCAGGTCATCACGTCGAGCGACAAGGAGCGCTCCTCGCTGTCCGTGTTCCGTTCGATCGGCTCCACGTTCGGCGCGATGCCCGCAATGCTTCTGGCGTCGTTTTGCTATGTGAAGGCGCTGGACGCAAACGGCAACGAGATCCTCGACGAAGCGGGCAAGGCGATGAAGGTCATGAGCCCGACGATCACGCTGATCGGCGCCGTCATCATCGCGGTGCTCGCGGTCGTGTTCTACTTCCTCTGCTACGGTTGGAGCAAGGAGCGCGTCGTTTCGCATCCGGCGGCGAGAGAGAAGGGACAGACCAAGAAGATCATTCTGACGCTCTTAAAGAGCCGTCCGTTCATGGCGGTGTCCGTTGCGTCCATGCTGTTCCTTGCGGCGCAGATGTTCGGACAGGGCTACAATACCTATCTGTTCGATAAGTTCTTCAATAAGCAGGGTCTTACCATGCTGCCGACCGTGTTCCAGTATCTGCCGGTTGCGGTCATCATGTTCTTCGCGACGAAGATGGGAAACCGTTTCGGGCGCCGCGAGGTCTGCTCCTACGGCGTGCTTGCCGCCGCGGTGTTCTACCTGATCCTGTTTGTGCTCGCGCTGTTCAAGATCGCGAACGTCTGGCTGTACCTCGCCGCGAACTTTGTCGCCGGCGTCGGCACGGCGTTCATCTTCCTGCTGATCTGGGCGCTTGCGTCGGATGCGATCGACTACAACAAGGTCGCCTACGGCATCAACGACGACGCGACCAGCTACGCGTTCTATTCCTTCATGCGCAAGCTCGGTCAGACCGTCGCGACGGTGCTGATCAACGTCCCGCTGCTGATCATCGGCTACGAGGGCAGCAAGCTGAAGACCGAAAGTCTCGGTCAGCCGGAGCTGTGGACCATGTACAACTACTCGGTCATGATCCCCGCGGTGCTGTTCCTGCTCGTGTTCCTCATCCTGCGGTTCGTCTATCCGCTCTCCAAGCAGCGCATCGACGCGCTCCAGGTCGAGAAGGAAGCATTCCTTCGCGAACAGGAAGAAAATTAACGCTGACAACGCAAAAGGAACCGATCAGGCGACCGGTTCCTTTTTTGATGCGTTCAGATCCGCTTTGCGATCTCAAGCGCGATGTCGAGCTTGTCGAGGTCGTGGTTTGCGGAATGCAGACCGTCGTTTTCATAGACGGGCGCGTCCAAGACGTCGCCGGTCACGAGAAAATCATACAGTTCAAAGCCATGGAAATCGCAGACCGCCTGCACGCCGGAAAGCTCCATCTCGACCGCGATACAGCCCTCTTTTTGCCGCGCCGCGACCTGATCCTTTGTTTCGCGGTAGAACGCGTCGGTGGTCCACACGCGTCCCTTGACATAAGGCAAACGCAGCGCGTCAAAGATCGCCGCCACATTGTCCGCCTTGCCGATCTGGATATAGTCCGCGGGCGGGGCATAGTGATAGGACATGCCCTCGTCGCGGTACGCCTCGGTGGGAATGACATACTTTCCCGTCGTCGCCGCACGGTTCAAGCTGCCCGCCGAGCCGAACAGGATGAACTGCGTCGCGCCGGTGATCCAGTTCAGTTCGATCACATCGGTGCCTGCACACGTCGCGCCGACGCTCGTCATAAAGAATACGATCGGCTTGCCGTCAAGATCGAACAGATAGATCGGACGGTTGCCGTTGACGGAGCGGATCTCGCCGATCTCGCGCAGGGCATATCTTGCCTGCATTTCCTTTACGATCACATGCGAAAAGGTCAGGATGCAGACGTCTGCAAGGTGCCGCTTGGAACCGATGAACGATTCCGGCGTCATCAACGGTTCCGATTTGCAGTCAAACGAATCCGTAATCATTTTCAATACCGGTATACGGGGAACCCGTAAAACGCCGCAAGCGCTTCGAGCGTCTTTGCGTGACGCCCCCGGATCACGACGAAGTGCGGCTCAAAGCCGTCCTGCACGCTGTCTTCAACGATCTCGCGGGCGGGGCTGTCGGTTTTGATCACGATGCTCGTGCCGGTAAACTGCTTCGGCTTGTCGAGCGCCGTGCCCTCGGTGAGGAAGAAGCGGAACGAGCCGTCCGGCTCACGACCGATGCGGAAGATCGTCGCGCCGTCAAACGCTTCACAGCCGAAGTCCATGGCGGGACCGATCTTGCGGTTCGGGTGTACGCCGATCGTTGCGCCGGTGTCCTTGCGCGCCATGGAGCACGCCGCCGCGCCGCAGTGCCAGAACGTGATCGTGTTTTCGCCTTCGTTAAGTGAGACCGGATCGCCGAAAAAGACGGGGGAGCCGGACAGCCGCATGCCGACCCACATGGACAGCGCGCCGTAAATGTCCGCTTCGCAGGCGCTTGCTACGCCGTCGTCATTGAGCATCGACAGCACGGTACAAACCGGCGTTCCGAACGCGGTGAAAAAGTCCGGCCAGCAGCGCGACGCCAAAGCGCCGACGCCGTTTTCTTCGATCCATTCGCTGTACGCCTTATAGAGCCTTGCGTGGTCGAGCCGATTCTTCTCCGGCGTACAGTCGAGCCCGCAGGTCGCGCACGCGGTCTTTTCGAGATACGGCGCGCATTCTTCGTCGGAGAAACTTTTTGCGCGGTCGATGAGCTCGCGCGCTTCGATCGAAACGAGCTCCGCGCCGAAGGTGTTCGTCATCTCGGCGTCGAGCGCTCTGCCGAAGCCGAAGCCCTGCGGGGTGTGTCCGATCGCCGCGACCTTGAGATCACGCATGGCATGCTTCACGGACGCCGCCGAGATCGCCGCGTTCAGCTCTTCCTTGATCCGCGCTTCCTCCGGCGCGCCGAACACATAGACGAACGGGCGGTCATGGAACGCGCGCATGGCGTTTGCCGCGGAGTACGCGCCGGTAAGCGAGTTCAGCCGCAATCTGCCGCCGTCGATGACCGGCTCTCTGAGCGTCCACAAAACGATCGGGCAGTCGAAGCGGCGAAGCACCTCGGACATGTACGCCGCGTTTGCGAACGTCAGATTCTGGAACACGATAAGATCCGGAGCGAGCGGATCAAGATACGCACGCAAAGCGTCGACCGACAGCAGCTTTTCCTGCGGGCAGACAAAGCGCGCGTCAAGCGAACGGAGCGTGCTGCACGAGCGGACGAACGCGTCCTCGGCGCTTTCCATATGAAACGTGCCGACGCCGACCGGAACGTAAACGGGGGTGAATTCCTTCATGGATCGTTCTCCTTTGAATTGATTCAATCTTTTAACCAATCATAATCCAAAGACGGTTGAAAGTCAATGCTTTTTCCCTTGACAACGACCGTACGTAAAGATAAAATACATTTGGTTAACAAAATTAATTAAATAGAAGGAGAACAGGAATTTGGAACAGAATTTACGGGAGATCGCAAAGGATATCCGCTGCGACGTATTAACCTGCATCGGACACCTCGGCGTCGGGCACATCGGCGGCTGCCTTTCGGTCGTCGAGCTATTGACGGTACTGTATTTTGAAGCAATGAACATCGACCCGAACGAGCCGAAAAAGGCGGGACGCGACCGCTTCATCTGCTCGAAGGGACACGCGGGTCCCGCGGTGTACGCGACGCTTGCTAACCGCGGATATTTCGATAAGAAGGAGCTTTTGACGCTGAACCGCGGCGGCACGAATCTGCCGAGCCATTGCGACATGAACCGCACCGTCGGGATCGACATGACGACGGGGTCCCTCGGTCAGGGCTTTTCCTGCGCGGTCGGCGTTGCTTTGGGCAGCAAGCTTGAAGGTGACGGCGCGACGATCTATGCGTTGATCGGCGACGGCGAAACGCAGGAGGGACAGATCTGGGAAGCGGCAATGTTCGCGGCAAGCAAAAAGCTTGACAACCTGATCGCCTTTACCGACTACAACAAGCTGCAGATCGACGGGACGGTCGAGGAAGTCAACGGCATTGCGCCTTTGGACGAAAAATGGAGAGCATTCGGCTGGAACGTGATCGACGTCGAGGACGGCAACGACATCGACGAGGTAAGCGCTGCGGTACAGCACGCAAAGCTCGGCATCGGTTCCGGTAAGCCCACGATGGTGATCCTGAACACCAAGAAGGGCTGCGGCGTCAAATGGATCGAGGAGCTCGGCGCGGGCAACCACAACACGAACATCACGGCGGAGCAGGCGGAAGCCGCCGTCCGTGAACTCAGAGGGGAGGCATGACCATGGAAATGCGAGCGATTTATGCGGAGTGTCTCAAAAAACTGATGGAAGCCGATCGGCACGTCGTGCTGTTGGATGCGGACCTTGCGAAGGCGAGCGGCACGCTTGGGCTTCGCGAGCAGTTCGAGGGAACGCAGATCTTTGACTGCGGCATCGCGGAACAAAACATGGCGTCGATCGCGGCGGGCTTATCGAGCTACGGGTTCAAGCCGTGGATCGAGAGCTTCACGCCGTTTGCGTCGCGCCGCATCTGCGATCAGATCGCGATCTCGATCGCGTACGCAAAGCAGAACGTGAAGATCGTCGGCACCGATCCGGGCATCTCGGCGGAGCTGAACGGCGGCACGCACATGAGCATGGAGGATATCGGCGTGCTGCGCTCGATCCCGAATCTCGTGATCTTTGAGCCGGTCGACGGCGTGCAGCTTCGTGCCGCCATGCCGGTGCTGAACGACTATTACGGCGCGGTCTACGTGCGCCTGTTCCGAAAGGAGCTCCCGGACGTGTTCCCGAAGGATTACAAGTTCGACCTGTTCAAAGCGGACACGCTCAAAACGGGCACGGATCTTTCGATCTTCGTTTCCGGCATGCTGACAAAGGATGCGCTGGATGCGGCGGACGCGCTCGAAAAAGAGGGCATCTCCTGCGAGGTCGTCAACGTGCATACCATCAAGCCGATCGACCGCGAAACGGTGATCGCGTCCGCAAGGAAGACGGGCGCCGTGCTGACGGTGGAAAACCACAACGTGATCGGCGGGCTCCGCTCCGCGGTGCTCGAAGCGCTTGCGGAGGAAAAGATTCCGGTAAAAGCGGTCGGCGTTCAGGATCGCTTCGGCGAGGTCGGCAAGCTCCCATATCTAAAGGAGACCATGGGACTGACCAAGGAAAACATCATCAGGACCGCAAAGGAAGCGGTCGTGCTGAAATAAGAGAAAGAAGAAATCCCCTCATCATCGCTTTGCGAAACCCAAAAGCCTTCCCCTTGATGGGGAAGGTGTCACGACGAAGGCGTGACGGATGAGGTGAAGGTCAAACTTTCTTCCGCACAGAATACTGAAAAGATCAAATACTTTTAGGAGGAGAATCAAATGAAACTTGCAATCGGAAGCGACAAATCCGGCTTTGCCGTGAAGGAAGCGGTCAAGGCATACCTGATCGGCGCGGGCGTCGAGGTCGACGATCTCGGCACCGTGGACCTTTCTGACGTGCATCCCTACTATCGCGTGGCGAGCGACGTTGCGCCGCTCGTGCAGAACGGGACCTATGAAAAGGCGGTTCTGATCTGCGGCACCGGCGCGGGCATGTGCGTCGTGTCCAATAAGTTCAAGGGCGTCCATGCCGTTGCGTGCGAGGGCGTGTATTCGGCGAAGATGGCGCGCGCGATCAACAACGCGAACGTGCTGTGCATGGGCGGCTGGATCGTCGG